>NC_014816.1:0-300000 GCF_000175215.2 Asticcacaulis excentricus CB 48
AATTTCTCCTTACCGGGGAAGACGTTATCAGAGTCAACAGAAATATCAGCGCTGGTCAGCAAATATCCTCGTTGACCTGACCGCCGGGAAAGCTAAGGTGAACCCATCTCGCCTTTCCATCCCAATACGGATGAAACGGTGGCGCAGGGCAGGGCCTTGCGCCAGACGAGAGTCTGTTGCCAAAATTTCACAAAACCAATGACTTAGGTTTTGCCGGAACGCGGATCAGATCGGGGGTGGACACAGCCTGACACTGGTTAAGGTGTGAACGCCAAGGGTTTTTGTAACCGGAGGCGGCTCTCCCTCTTCGGGTGTCAGGGGCTCTCTCAGAGCCTGTGTCAACCCGTCTGAAGCCGCCACCGCATTGCGTAAGAGTTGGGGAAAAATGATCGGGGCTTTGATAACATGCCAGGCGTAAACAACTGGTCGCCGATCCAGCCTGAAATGGTATGGACTAAAGTCGCATCCGCGCTTCGTCATGAACTGGGTGAGGGGCCTTACAATTCCTATGTCGCGCCGTCGGCGCTGCGACAGAATCCCCTGGGCGACCCGGTGCTGGTGACGCCGACACTTTATGCCCGCGACTGGTTCGCTCGCAATGCCCTGCGCCGTGCCAACGAGCTGTGGGCGCAGCACGATCCGGACCACCGTTCGCTGGAACTGAAATCGCGGGCTGAATTCGACGATCAGTCGAAGAGCGCCCCCATGACACCGGTGACCCGCACAGATAGCGCCGAAAACGCACCGGCGGCTCCTGTCGTCAGTTTTCAGGACGCGGTGGCCCGTGTGGCCGGGCTCCAGGAACGCCTGACGTTTGAGACCTTTGTGCCTGGTCGCGGCAATGAATTCGCCTACACCATGTCGCGTCAGGTGGCCACCTGGGCGGATGGGCACTTTAACCCGGTCTTCTTCCACGGCCCTTACGGCTATGGAAAAACACACCTTCTGAACGCCATCGCCTGGGAAGCGAAGGCCCGTCGTCAGGACGCAAAAGTCGTCTATCTGACCGCGGAAAAGTTCACCTCGACCTTTGTGAAATCGCTTCAGGACCGCTCGACTGCGGCCTTTAAGGATGAACTGCGCAGTGCCGATTTGCTTCTGATCGACGATGTGCATTTTATCGGCGGCAAGACCTCGTCGCAGGAGGAGTTGTTTCACACCTTGACCGCGCTGTTGGAAAACAATAAGCGCGTGGTGTTCACGGCGGACCGTCCGCCGTCGCACCTCAACGAAATCGAAGCGCGTCTCAGATCGCACCTGTCTTCCGGACTGGTCTGCGCTCTGGATGTCGCCGATCAAAGCCTGAGAATGGGCATTATCGAGCGTAAGCTCGATCAACTCGCTAAGCGTCTGGGCGTCGCCCAGAAGCCGCAACATGATGTACTGCAATTTTTAGCAGACCGCGTACCGGGTTCTATCCGAGAGCTGGAAGGGGCCGTTAATACCCTGGCCGCTTCGGCCGGTGCGCGTCTGGGGAGTTTGACTTTGGACGAAGCTATGGCCTTGCTGCAACCCAACCTGAAGGTATCGGCTGAGCGCCGCGTGACGGTCGATGAAATCCAGAAGCTGACGGCGGATCACTTCGCCCTGAAGCAGGCGGATCTTCTGTCGGAGCGCCGGACGCGCTCGGTTGCCCGCCCGCGTCAGGTGGCGATGTGGCTGTGCAAGCAGCACACGACGCGTTCTTATCCGGATATCGGCCGCCGTTTCGGCGGGCGTGACCACACCACGGTTCTGCATGCCGTGAAGAAGGTCGAGGAGCTGCTGCAAAGCGATGAACAGATCGCCAAAGACGTGGAAGCCCTGACCCGCAAACTGCGCGGCTGATTAGCCGGTTTAACCGGTTGACGCCGCTTAATAAACATTTAAGGTCTTACGAAGCGCCGGGGCAACTGCCCCGGCCTTTTGCTCTCTACCTACACGGCCGCAAAGGCTGGTCAAAACTTCTGGCCAAAAATTCCGGCCAAAAATTCTGGGATGCCAAGATGCAGCTAATCATTGAACGTGGCGCACTCCTGAAGGCACTGGGCCACGTCCAGAACGTGGTGGAACGCCGCAACACCATCCCCATACTGTCGAACGTGCTTCTGTCGGCTGAAGGCTCACAGGTGTCCTTCTCAGCGACCGATCTCGATATGGAGATCGTCGATTCCGCAGAAGCCATCGTCGCCGTGCCGGGTCAGATCACTGCGCCGGCCCATACCCTCTACGAAATCGTCCGCAAACTTCCCGACGGAGCGGATGTCGAACTGCGCTATCAGGCCGGTGACGATCCGCGCCTCACCGTACAGGCCGGGCGCTCGCGCTTTGCCCTGCCCGTGCTGCCCGCCGGTGATTTCCCGGTCATGTCAGGCGACCATGACGGCACGACCTATGCGCTGCTGAAAGAAGACTTAAAGCGCCTGATCGACAAAACGCGCTTTGCCGTCTCGACCGAAGAGACGCGCTACTATCTCAACGGCCTTTTCCTTCACACCCTGACTGAGGACGGATCAGGCTATCTGCGTGCCGTGGCTACCGACGGCCACCGCCTGGCCCTTGCCGAAATGCCGGCTCCGGACGGTTCGATGGGCAGCGCCGGGGTTATCATCCCGCGCAAGACCATTGATCAGGCCCGCCGCCTGCTGGACGACGGCACGGGTTATGTCGAACTGACCGTTTCACCCGCCAAGATCCGCTTCAACTTCGGCACTGCGGCCCTGACGTCGAAAATCATCGATGGCTCCTTCCCGGATTATGGTCGCGTGATCCCGAAGAACAACGACAAGCTGATGCGTATCGACACGGGCATCCTGTCGCGCGCCGTCGATCGCGTTTCGACCATCTCAGCGGAAAAGAGCCGCTCGGTGAAGATGGCGATCGAGCCGGGGCGTCTGACGCTCACCGTGCGCAATATCGAAGCCGGTCAGGCCGTCGAAGAAGCGGAAATCGACTACGATTCCGACTCGCTCGAAATCGGCTTCAACGCCCGCTACATCCTCGATGTGATGGGGCAGATCGCCGGTGAACAGGTCGAACTGCGCCTCAATGATGCGGCCTCTCCGACCCTCGTGCTCGATACCGCAGATCAGGGCGTACAGTACGTGCTGATGCCGCTGCGGGTGTAGGCTCAATTTTTCGCCCTGCTCCACATTTTGGCAATGAGACAAATGGTCAGATCGAAACCCGGGGTTACCGTGTGTTTCGATCTGACTTTTTCGTTTAAAGGGCGCGCATGAAAACCCGCATTCACGCCCTGAGCCTGACCGATTTTCGCAGCTATGACCGGCTTGATGTCGATTTGTCCGGGCGGTCGCTATATCTGTTCGGCCCCAACGGCGCAGGTAAGACCAACTTTCTTGAAGCGATCAGCGTCCTCAATCCCGGTCGGGGTCTGCGCGGGGCGGCCGTCAGCGATCTGGGGCGTCGCCTTCCGCAGGAGGCCAAGGGTCGCGCCTGGGGCGTGTCGGTCGAGCTGAAAAGCGCCGAGGACGATATCCGCATCGGCACGGGGTCCGACCCGCGCAGCCTTGAAAAGCGTCTTGTGCGCATCGACCAGCAAACCGTCCCGGCGGGGCGTCTGCTCGATCATATTCGCCTGGTTTGGCTGACCCCGGCGCAGGACCGTATCTTCCTTGAGGCGCGCGCCGAGCGGCTGCGCTTTTTCGACCGCTTGGTCTTCGCCGCCACACCTTCACACGCCACGACAGTTAGCGCCTATGAAAAGGCCCTGCGTGAGCGGCTAAAACTGCTGGTGCAGGGTCCCGCCGACGCCGTCTGGCTCGACGCGCTGGAGGAGAGGCTCGCTGAGGCCGGAAGTGAGATGATTGGGGCCCGCCGCGCCGCCCTGAGCGATCTTCAGGCGGAAATCGAAGCGCACGAAAGCGCCTTCCCAAAGGCGGATCTGGGACTGATCAACGAAGCGTCAGACGCCCGGGAACGCGAGACCCTGAATACCGCCTTGCGCGAGGGATTTGCCCGGGCCCGTGCCCGTGATTCGGCGGCGGGGCGCTCGCTTTTCGGGCCCCATCGCACGGATCTCAGCGTCTTTCACCGCGAAAAAGATCGTCCGGCCGCGGACTGTTCCACGGGGGAGCAAAAAGCCCTCGTTCTGAACCTGATTTTGGCGCAGGGGTCGAGACTTTCGCGTGTCAAAAGCGCACCGAATCCTGTAGTATTACTTGACGAAGTCGCAGCGCACCTCGACCCGATTCGCCGGGCGGCGCTGTTTGATGAAACCGATCGTCTGGGCCTGCAAACCTTGTTTACAGGCACGGACGAAAGCCTCTTCGACGGATTGGCCGGGCGTGCGCTTGGGGTTCGTGTCGAAGGGGGCCAATGGGTAGAATTTAGGGACTAGGCATGGCCGAAAACGAAGAGCATCCGGAAGTCGTCGAAAACGCTTATGGCGCGGATTCGATCAAGGTTCTCAAAGGGCTGGATGCGGTGCGCAAGCGCCCTGGCATGTATATCGGCGACACGGATGACGGGTCGGGCCTGCACCACATGGTCTATGAAGTCGTCGATAACGCCATCGACGAAGCGCTGGCCGGTCACGCCACCCGGGTGGAAGTGATCCTCAATGCCGATGGGTCCTGTTCAGTCTCCGACGACGGGCGCGGGATGCCGGTCGATATCCACGCCGAAGAAGGCGTGTCGGCAGCCGAAGTCATCATGACGCAGCTCCATGCCGGCGGCAAGTTTGACCAGAACAGCTACAAGGTCTCCGGCGGCCTGCACGGCGTCGGCGTCTCGGTCGTCAATGCCCTCTCCGACTATGTTGAGCTGAAAATCTTCCGCAATGGCAAGACGCACGAGGCACGCTTTGAGCTTGGCGAAACCGTGCGTTCGGTCGAGGTTACCGGCGACGCGCCCCTGCGCGAAAATGGCAACCCCCTGACCGGTACCATCGTCACCTTCCTGCCGTCACTGAAGACCGGCCCGGACCAAGGCACCTTCACCTTCATCGATTTTGACCGCAAGACGCTTGAACACCGCCTGCGTGAACTGGCCTTCCTCAACTCAGGCGTCCACATCCGCTTCGCAGACCTGCGTGAGGCCGAGCCCTACGACATCATCCTGCATTACGAAGGCGGCATCGTCGAATTCGTCAAGCATCTGGACAAGTCAAAATCACCGATCATCAAGGAGCCGATCGACGCGCGGGGCCTGCGTGACAAGGTCGAGGTTGATCTCGCCCTGCAATGGAACGACAGCTATCACGAGACGATGCTGTGCTTTACCAACAACATCCCGCAACGCGACGGCGGCACCCACCTGGCGGCCTTCCGTGGCGCCCTCACGCGGGTGATGTCGGCCTATATGGAGTCTTCAGGCCTCGCCAAGAAGGAAAAGGTCTCGGTATCGGGTGAAGACGCGCGCGAAGGCCTGACCTGCGTTCTGTCGGTCAAGGTGCCGGACCCCAAATTCTCGTCGCAGACCAAGGACAAGCTGGTCTCCTCCGAAGTGCGTCCGGCCGTCGAAGGCATCGTCTTCGAAAAGCTGTCGCAGTGGTTTGAAGAAAACCCGGTCGAAGCCAAACAGATCGTCTCCAAGATCATCGAAGCTGCTGCCGCCCGTGAAGCGGCCCGCAAGGCCCGCGAACTGACCCGCCGCAAATCGGCGCTCGACATCAACTCGCTGCCAGGCAAGCTGGCCGACTGTCAGGAACGCGACCCGGCCAAGTCCGAACTCTTTATCGTCGAGGGTGACTCGGCCGGTGGCTCGGCCAAGCAGGGCCGTAACCGTGAAAATCAGGCCATCCTGCCCCTGCGCGGCAAGATCCTGAACGTCGAACGCGCACGTTTTGACAAAATGCTGTCGTCGGAAATGATCGGCACGCTGATCACGGCGCTAGGTACCGGTATTGGGCGAGATGATTTCAATATCGAGAAGCTGCGCTACCATAAGATCATCATCATGACCGATGCTGACGTGGACGGCGCGCACATCCGTACCCTGCTTCTGACCTTCTTCTACCGTCAGATGCCGCAGATCATCGAAAACGGCTATCTCTATATCGCTCAGCCGCCTCTGTATAAGGTCGCCAAAGGCAAGTCGTCGCGCTACCTGAAGGACAACACCGAAATGGACGCCTTCCTAATCGAGGAAGGCACGTCTGAGGCGGTTCTGGAACTGCGCTCAGGTGAGCGTATCACCGCTCAGGACCTTGAGGCTCAGGTACGTATCGCCAAGACCTTCAAGGGCAGCGTGGACCGTCTGGCCAGCCGCGCCCCGGCCTTTGCGATCGAACAGGCGGCACTGGGGGGCCTGTTCGGCGACAAGCCCGATCTGGCACTGGTCGCCAAGCGTCTTGATCGTCTCAAGGAAGACGGTGACGGTGACTGGAGCGTCGAAGCCAATACGACCAGCCACGGCGGCTATGTCTTTACCCGCGTGCGTCGTGGCGTATCGGAAAAGATCGTGCTGGATGACGGCCTGATCCATTCGCAGGACGCCCGCCGCCTCAATGAGCGGACGCTGGAACTGGGAGACCTGTTCAACGAAGTCTCGACCTTCCGTCGCAAGGACAAGGCCGCAGACATCCGCGGGCCTCTGGACCTCGTCGCCGCCGTTCTTGATGCCGGACGCAAAGGCCTGAGCATCCAGCGCTATAAGGGCCTGGGTGAAATGAACCCGGATCAGCTGTGGGAAACCACGCTGGATAAGGACGCCCGCACCCTGCTTCAGGTAAAGGTCAATCTGACCGACGAAGCCGACGACCTGTTTGTCAAACTGATGGGTGATCTGGTCGAACCACGCCGCGAGTTCATTCAGGACAATGCGCTCGATGCTGAAGTGGACGCCTAACGCCACCTACCACCCTCTTTTAAAACCGCCGGGTCAACACTCCGGCGGTTTTTTCTGCGGCAAGTGTCGATTTGCGATTCTTTATATAACGTCACGCGCCCCGCATCCCATCGGTGATGCATCCCCCTCAGCCCCACTTCTCACCTCCACGGTTAGCTAGAGCGTTTGCGCGGAGGCCCTCATTGCGCCTCGCGGCAATTGATGCTGGGGATGCATGACTTCCGACTTGCACGCGCTCATCGCTCTAAAGTGGCAAAAAGGGCGCCGCCTATCTCGGAAAACTTATGGCCTTGACCACCGATAGCCTAATTAAAGCGTGGCGCCGATGGCCCCAGGTAAAGGTCAACAGGGACCGCTCTGGCGGATAGTTGGAATTCGTAGGCTGGAAATTTGAAAATCAGTGCCTGCAAAACAAGCGGGACTGGAGAATGTTTAATGTTTCGAATCGAAAAGGTGATCGTAGGCGCGGGCGAGTAGCTTTCATGCATCAAGGGTAGGAGCACGGAACTCTGTTCAACCGAGCTTTATGATGCCGCTCCGCTGCTATGATCCGGTACCATCAAGGTCGATACGGACTGGGTATCGGTAGATTAGGCGATCAGATCACATTCCTGAACCAGGCGGTCGGCCGGAATATGCCAGGCCTTGTTTATTTTACGGATCATAGCGAGTGTCAGGGGGCGTTTGCGGCGAAGTATTTCTGTCGCGCGGTTTTTGCCGATCAGATTGGCTAGATCGGACTGGGTCCTGCCCTGCGCTTCCATGGCTGCCTGAATGGCTTGAACCGGATCGAGGTTCTTTGCGATAGGCCAGCGGCGCTCCTCGTAGTCATGAACGAGAGTGATCATGATGGCGAGCTGGTCATGTTCCGGCGTGCCTTCGGCTGCGCTCCAAAGGCCTTTCATTTCTTCCAGTGCGGAAGCGTGATCGTCATCGTTCTTGATAGGGCGAATGTCCATGATCAATACTTTCAGAATTGGTCGACGGTCGTTGCGTCGATCCGATCATATTCGGCATGAGTGCCAATATACAACCCTGGGAGATTTCTGCCCACGAAGTAGATTTATGACCATCCTGTCGGGTAGTTTTTTCAAATCCATTTCGACCTCAGCCAGAAAGGCGTGCCTAGAGGCTCTATTCTTCTGGCTTCTGATGCTATCCAGCCCGGTCATCGAAACGCCCGATGCCGAGCTGGACTAAAAATGGCTAACGGCGTTTCTTGACCGGCTTTAGGGGTGTAATCTGAATAACCCCACCGCCCGAGTTGGCCAATCGCAGTGTGAGACTTTGCTGGGCATCGACATCAATTTCGCTCTTCTTCACGCTCGAAGGGTGATCGCCATCTTCCCAGACAACCGCTTTATAGGCGCCTCTGCCAAGGAAGTTCAACGGCACGCTAATCGTCTTTGCACCGTCAGTCATCGCCCCCACATACCAGCTATCGCCTGAACGGCGTGCGATAACCACACATTCGTCAATGTCCCCAAGGATGAAGCGGGTCTCGTCCCAGGAGGCGGGAACGCGCTTTAAAAAGTCAACACCGTCCTCTGGACTTCCGTCCGGCTTCTTGTAGGCGGGCGGACTGTCAGAAACCATCTGAAAAGGGCTCTCGTAAACAACATACATCGCCAGTGCGGCCGCTCTGGTGGTCATGACATAAGGGTTCACGAAGCTTTGCTTTGCGGGAAAATCTGCCGGCGTCGTGTGTCTGAAACCACCCGGCGTATAGTCCATCGGCCCGAGCAGCCCACGGGTAAAGGCCAAGGTCACGTTGTGCTTGGCAGTTATGCGCTGGCTCCATTTGTTGTTTTCTGCGCCCAGCACCCCTTCTTGGGTCATGTAGTTTGGCCAGGTCCGGGTTAAACCTGCAGGCGGAAAGGCCCCATGGAGGTTGACCATGAGCTTGTGATCAGCGGCCTTCGACAGAAGTCGCCGATAAAACGCCATGATCTCCTGATCGTTGCGGTTCAGAAAATCGACCTTCACCCCCTTAACGCCCCACCGTTCATAGGTTGCCAGCGCCTCTTCAAGTTGGGCATCCAGTTGCTGCCATTGCAGCCAGACCCATACGCCGACACCCTTCGCTTTAGCGTAGCGTACGATCTCGGCAATATCGATTTCCGGCTTGGGTCGGGTCACATCGGCGTTCGCAGTGGGCTCAACGGACGATCCAACAGACCAGCCTTCGTCGATGAGAAGATATTCAAACCCCATTTCGGACGCGAAATCCGCATAAGCCTTATAGGTGGCCGTGTTCATGCCTGAGGTCTGACCATTGGCATTATGGGGGGACGGCAGAGGAAAGGCGTTGCCATTCCACCAGTCCCAGGCTGACAACCCGGGCTTAATCCAGCTTGTGTCTGCAATCATCGAGGCGGAAGCGAGTGTATTGATCAACTGGGACTCGATCAGCTGGCCATTCGTATCTCCCATCATCACGACGCGCCACGGCGTTTTAAAGTCGGTCGAAACGTCTAGCTGAGCCGCTCTGGTGCGGAACCGTGCGCCGGGGTCATTGTCTTTGCGAGGGGTCAAGACCACGCGTAAACCCGGTGTGCCGTCGTTAAGCCCCGTATAGTAGGCCCCCGGATAGTCTTGTGGATCCGATTCCGCGATAGCAAATGCGGCGGAACCCGTGCGGCAGACGACCGGCGCCTGGAACAGATGGAAGGGGCGAAACTGCGAGGCCTTAATCGCATCATGCTCGCCTTCAAAACTGTTCTCAAACCGTCCCTGGTTCAGACCGTGACAATCAAAGTCGTCGCTAAAGCGAAATGAAGTCGCCTCGTCTTGGATGTTTAGCGCCGAACGACCGGGCTGTTTAGGAACGACATAGCGAAACGCAATCCCGTCATTATAGGCCCGAACGATCAGATCCAGTCTCGCCAATTCAGACTGCCCGGTTTCAATACTTATATGACTTTCCTCGTACGAGGCGCGGACGTCTTTCGACTTCCCTACAGGCAAGGTGTAACGGTCTTCGCCCGTCACTGTTTTGGAGGCTGAAAGCTTTGCGCCCCTCTCCCCCAGTGTTGTGCCAAACGGGGAGCTGTTTTGCAAAATGAGCCCAAGCGGTGAGGCTTCAATCAGAGCCCTTTGATGCCGGCTTACACTGAAAGTAAGTGCCCCCTTATCGCTCACCACAACGTCCACACGATTACGCTTATCCGGAGACGTTGTTGAAACGGTTTGCGCCGCCGATGATGTCGCCGCAACCGCAAAAACGGTGATGGAAACGCATTTCAAACAAGACCGAAAATCGAACACCATGAAGTCCTCCCTATTTGTATGATATTGGGAGCTATCACGTGACCAAGGTCAAGATCTGAAAACGCGGCCTTTACGGTGAAGGGCCACTTTAAGGCAATGGCGTCACCTTTAGTGGCGGACAGCCAACTTTCCTAAGGACAGGAAACGGCATCGCCCTGCCCTTACAGGCCAAGGGCTGCCTTGCGGTAAAGGCGGATCTTTCACGAAGCGGCAATCCCAGGGCCACAAGGAATGGGCCCTGGAACATGTCCCGCTTCGAAAGCTTCACAGTTCGCAGTGTCTTACCAGATAGGACGCAAGAGCGCCTCGAAGACACTCAAATGCGGCGCGAGCTAGCCGCGAAGGTCGCGCTTTGCCGCGACCCGCAGACGCAAGGCGTTGAGCTTGATGAAGCCCGCCGCATCGCGGTGGTCATAAGCCACCTTGCCCTCTTCGAAGGTCACCAGATCCTGATCATAGAGGCTGTAGGGGCTTTCGCGGCCAATGACCGTGACATTGCCCTTATAGAGCTTCACCGTCACGCGACCGGTGACCTTGGCCTGCGAATAGTCGATCGCAGCCTGAAGCATTTCGCGCTCCGGCGAGAACCAGAAGCCGTTATAGACCAGCGAGGCGTATTTCGGCATCAGCTCGTCTTTCAGGTGCATGGCGCCGCGGTCGAGCGTGATCGACTCGATGCCGCGGTGCGCCGCCAGCAGGATGGTGCCGCCGGGGGTCTCATAAACGCCGCGCGACTTCATGCCGACGAAGCGGTTTTCGACGAGGTCCAGACGACCGACGCCGTTGTCGTGACCGAGCTGGTTCAGCTTGGTCAGAAGGGCTGCCGGCGACAGGGCTTCGCCATTGATAGCCACCGGATCGCCCTTTTCAAAGTCGATGGTGAAGACCTCGGCCTTGTCCGGCGCGGCTTCCGGGGCGATGGTGCGCTGATAGACGAACTCCGGGGCTTCGACCGCCGGGTCCTCCAGCACCTTGCCCTCGGACGAGGAGTGCAGCAGGTTGGCATCGACCGAGAAGGGCGCGTCGCCGCGCTTGTCCTTGGCAATGGGGATCTGGTGCTGTTCGGCAAAGGCCAGCAGAGATTCACGCGACGCGAAGTCCCACTCACGCCATGGCGCGATGACCCTGATATCGGGCTCAAGGCCGTAATAGCCCAGCTCGAAACGCACCTGATCGTTACCCTTACCCGTCGCACCATGACAGACGGCATCGGCGCCGACCTTGCGAGCGATTTCGATCTGCTTCTTGGCGATCAGCGGACGCGCGATCGAGGTGCCAAGCAGGTACTGGCCTTCATAGACGGTGTTGGCACGGAACATCGGGAAGACAAAGTCGCGCACGAACTCTTCGCGCAGGTCTTCAATATAGATGTTTTCCGGCTTGATGCCGAGAAGCTCGGCCTTCTTACGCGCAGGCTCCAGCTCCTCACCCTGACCAAGATCCGCGGTGAAGGTCACCACCTCGGCATTATACTCAGTCTGAAGCCACTTCAGGATGATCGAGGTGTCGAGGCCGCCCGAATAGGCGAGGACGACTTTCTTGACGGGCTTTTCAGTAGGGGAGGTCATGAGGCAACCACTCCGGTCAGGGGGTAAAACAGTTGCTCGCGCGTTTAAGACCCCTCCCCTCAAGATGCAAGGATTAATGCAGAAGCGAGAGGGCCATCTTATGCCATTGGGCTATGGTAATGCCGTTACTCTGGTCGATGGCCAGAGGGTGGTCTTTTTGTGTGACTGTAAATATCGGAACCAACCCAGGTTCACGGCATTGTACAGATAAAGGTAATTCAATAACCGAGCCGTAAGACCTTATCGGGCTACATAGCCAACCGAAATATGGAGTATCGTCTGCACGGTCCAAGGCATCCCAACGATCGCTCATGTGGCAAAAGCTGTCTTCGCTTAGTGAAGACCACACTGAAAATTCCAAATAATCCTGCTTTTTCAGTATGGGTATCCGAATATGCCCACGAATGAAAAAATGCCTATCATCGACAACGCATTGATCTTTATTCAAAAACACCCGGCGTTCAAATTCATCGTCAGCGGCAAAAGCACGCCAAGGGGCATCAATGCCGAAACACAGGGGCATATCATCATGCGCCTCGCCGCAATGACGGCACTTCCATGATGCCGAACAAATGATCCCCCTAAACGCAAACCCCGTCCGGTAAGCCGAACGGGGTTGAGTATCTATACACTGACCTGTGTCCCAAGCTCCACAACGCGCCCCGGCGGGATATGGAAGAATTCCGTCGGGTTGGTGGCGTTGCGCATCAGGAAGATGAACAGGCGATCCTGCCACAGCGGCATACCGGACGTCGCCGAGGCCACAACGCTGCGGCGACCGAGGAAGAAGCTGGTGGCCATGATGTCGAACTTCAGGCCCTGCTTGCGGCAGATACCCATGGCTTTGGGCAGGTTCGGGCTTTCCATGAAGCCATAGTGAACCGTGACACGCTTGAAGTCCTCATCGAGCTTCTCGATGGTGATGCGCTCAGATTCGTGGACACGCGGGATGTTGCGCGTATCGACCGTCAGGATGATGTTCTTCTCATGCAAAATCTTGTTGTGCTTGAGATTGTGCATCAGGGCGACGGGTGCGACTTCGGAATCGGAGGTGAGGAAGATGGCCGTGCCAGGTACGCGGTGCGGGGGGCGGGCCTTCAACATGTCGATCAGGTCCGTCAGAAGGACGCTGTCGCGGCGGGACTTTTCAAACAGGATGCCCGATCCGCGCACCCATGTCGCCATGATGGTGAACAGGCACGCCCCGATGAGCACGGGCAGCCAGCCACCGGAGAAAAAGCGCAGCATGTTGGCGCTGAGGAAGGACAGGTCGAGAATCATGAAGGGGACGATGAAGGCGAGAACACGCGGCCAGCCCCACTTCCACATCTGACGCATGACAATAGCCGCCATCATGGTTGTAACCACCATGGTCCCCGTCACAGCCAGACCGTAGGCGTGGGCCAGAGCCGATGAGGTCTGGAAGGTAACCATCACCACCAACACGCCGACCAGCAGCATGGTGTTGAGTTGCGGGACGAAAATCTGACCTTCCTGCGTTTCCGACGTACGCTTCACGTTCAGACGCGGCAGGAGGCCCAGTTGGATGGCCTGCTGTGTCAGGGAGAAGGCGCCGGTAATAACCGCCTGAGATGCCACGACCGTAGCCATACCGGCCAGCAGCACCAGAGGCAGACGCAGGGCCAGCGGGGCCATTTCAAAGAACCAGTTCATTTCCTCAAACGGACGCCCCGCCGCCTGAGACGCATCGAGAACCGTCAGCGCCAGTGCCCCCTGCCCCAGATAGTTGAGTGTCAGGCACGGCAGCACAAAGAACAACCAGGCCGCCTGAATGGGCCAGCGACCGAAATGGCCCATATCCGCCGTCAGGGCTTCAGCTCCGGTCACAGTCAGAAAGACCGCGCCCAGCACAATGAAGCCGGCCATCCCGTGTTCAGACAGGAATTTTACGGCGTAGTAGGGATTAATAGACGCCAGTATTTGCGGGTTGGCGATAAACTGACCAATGCCCAGCGCCGCCATCGAAGCAAACCAGACCGCACAGATGGGGCCAAACAGCAGACCGACCTTGGCCGTTCCGTGGCTTTGAAAGGCAAACAGGCCGATCAGCATGACGCCTGCAATCATCAGAACCAGTTCATTGGAGATGCTGTTTTCCAGCGCCGGAATGGTGCGCAGGCCCTCGACGGCCGACAGAACTGACATGGCCGGCGTAATCACCGCGTCACCATAAAACAGCGCTGCGCCTATGATGCCGAGCGTAAAGACGACCGCCGTGCGCTTGCCAATGGCTTGCTGTGCCAGCGCCATCAGCGACAAAACGCCGCCTTCGCCCTTGTTGTCGGCGCGCATGATGAAGCCGACATATTTGACCGTGACCACAAGGATCATCGCCCACAGGGCCAGCGATACGACGCCCAGAATTTCCGGACGCGTCACGCCGTCGCCTGCGGCCGCGTGCAAGGCTTCCTTGAACGCGTAGAGCGGCGAGGTGCCGATGTCACCAAAGACCACACCAATAGAACCCAGAGCCAGCGCCCAGAAACCCGCGTGCTTGGCGTGGCTTTCTGTGGACTGCGGTTGTGAGGGTTTGTGCGCGGACGCGACGTCCGCTCCGGTCTTTTCGCCGGTGGAGACCGAAGCGTCCGGGGAGGGACTGGCTTCGGGAGGGGTATCCCCGATCATGCAATATCTCCTGAGAGACCACACAATCGGGTCCTCGCTTGAACGGCGGGCCTCTTACGCCCATTTCTAGCCAGATTCAATCCACATTGCATCAGGCCTCCGCTTGGTCACGCGATTCCACTAGGAATGGCAGTCAAATTATCGTAATTACGGAGAGATCATGTCCGACAGTCAGAGATTTCCCGTCGCCGCACATACCCTGGCCTATCTGGCCCACAAAGGGGCCTATTCGCGTGAACAGGCGGTTTCTTCGTCGGTGCTGGCGGCCTCCATCCCGACCAACCCGGTGGTTATCCGTCGCATGACCACGCAACTGGCCAAGGCCGGCCTGGTCGATACCTGCTCGGGCGTCTCCGGCGGCACGTGGCTGCTCAAACCCGCTGAAACCATCCCGCTGGATCAGGTGCTGCATGCCGTGCACGGCTGCGCCCATCTGGGCTCGGCCCCACCCGGAGCCGATGGCTGCCCCGTCGGCCAGGCTATCCCTAAGGCGGTATCGGGCGCCATGAAAGCGGCCAATGCCGCCGCGACCGAAACCCTTTCGAAAATCACTGTCGCCGACCTCATCCGGAATATCTGATGCGCAGACTGGCCCTCATTACCGGCGCAACTTCGGGCATTGGCCTCGCCTTTGCCCGCGTCTATGCCAGCCACGGCTGGGACGTGGTGGTCACGGGCCGCCGTCAGGAGCGTTTGGAAAAGCTGGTTGAAGAAATTCGCCTGCGCTTCGGCGTCGAAGCCTCGTTCGTCGTGGCCGACCTGTCCGAAGTGGGCGCGCCGCAAAGGCTGATCGACTATGTAACGTCGCTTGGGCGCAAGGTCGATGGGCTGGTCAACAATGCCGGCTATGGCCTGCCAGAAGGCTTTATCGGCAATGCCTTTTCGTCGCATGAAGCGTTTCTGCGGGTGATGATGCACACCCCGACCGAACTGGCCTATCTGGTCCTGCCCGGCATGATCGAGCAGAAGTTCGGACGCATCGTGAATGTGTCGTCTCTGGCCTCTTATCTGCCCGCTTCACCGGGCGACACCCTCTATGCACCCGTCAAGGCGTATCTGACGCGCTTTTCACAAGGCCTGCACCTTGAGGCGCGTGACCACGGCGTTCATGTCAGTGCCCTTTGCCCTGGCTACACCTATTCAGAATTCCACGACGTCACCGGCTCGCGTGAGCGCATCAGTCAGACGACGCCGGAATGGATGTGGATGGGCGCTGATGAGGTGGCCCGCGAAGGCTATCAGGCCGCCGAAGCCAATCGCGCTATTTGCGTGCCGGGTGCCCCCAACAAGTTCCTGTCGGCGCTGCTGAAGATCATCCCCGACGACTGGGCGCTGGAGCTGATCTCCAACCATCTGCGCAAGATGGTGCGCTAGATCATTGTGATTTCTGGTAGAAACATAATGATCTAGATTGTGTTTGGCCCCTCGCCGGCTCCGGGCTCCGCCACCTTGGTCCTCGCCTCAATGGTGGCTTGAGCGGAAGGGTTCCATTAGAAATCAGTCTGCTCTTGAACTAGGACCCGCTGTAGGGGTGAGCTGCCGCCGGAACGATGATATCGTGCGTGACGGTCGAAATGGCCGAAATGATGATCTGCACGGACAGGGCACAGAGAATGAGCCCGAGCACGCGGATGACCACCACCATGCCGACGCGGCCCAGCATCTTGGAAATATGGCCCGTAAACAGGAAGGTCAGAAGGACTGCCAGCGAGGTGGTAACGATGGCTCCAAGGCCTACTGCCATACCCGTAATGCCGTATTTCTGAGCCTCACCCGCCTGAATGATGACGGTCGAAATCGCACCCGGCCCGATCAAAAGCGGGATGGCAAAAGGCACGACGAACTTTTCAAAAGTCTTCTTGGCGCGATCGCGGCCACGGATGGGCGCGCCGTGGGCATCGACGGTATCTTCGGTCAGGGATTCGGTCTCTTCAAACATGGCCAGAAAATCGCCACGCGTCATATCGAGCCCCAGTAGGAACAAGAGGATGCCGCCAGCAATACGGAAGGCGTCCATCGAAATGCCAAAGAACTGGAGTAGGGCCAGACCGGTGAAGAAGAAGAAGCTGAGGAACAGGGCGGCGAAGGCGGAAATATAGACCACCAGCCAGCGCCGCGCCGATTCCGACTGGGTGCGCGTGGCCGCCGCAAAGATCGGCACATTACCAATGGGATCGAGCAGGGCGAACAGTGTGATGAAGAAGTTCACATAAAGCTCAACCAGACCCAATGAGCCACCCGACATCACTTGCCCTCCTGCAACCGATTCATTTTGTAACAGACCCGCCTATCCGGTTACAGGAAAAACTTTCGCCGGAACTGAGGCCAAAGGGTGCGCTTTTTCCCCATTGTGCCCCGCAAAATCCAGTGTATGTGAAACCGACTGTTACCGGAGCGCCGTTATGACCCTGCCCGCCGACCCCCGCATTATCGTCGCCCTCGATGAGCCTGATCTCGCCTCTGCCCGCCATCTGGTTGAGGTGCTGGGTGATCACGTCAGCTATTACAAGATAGGCCTGACGCTTTTAGGACAGGGCGGTCTGTCTTTGACCGAGGAACTGGGCGCGCGTGGCAAAAAAGTGTTTCAGGACTGGAAGCTGCACGACATCGGCGCGCAGGTCGAAGGGGCCGCTGAGGCCATTTCACGCGGGGCTTGCGATATGCTGACCGTCCATGCAGAGCCGCAGGTGATGAAGGCCGCTGTGCGCGGCCGTCAGGGCCACACAAAACTTTTGGGCGTCACGGTTATGACGACGTTGAAGCAGGATGATCTCGATGAGATGGGCTATGGCATGGCGCTGGAAGATCTGGTCAAACGCCGGGTCGATCAGGCGGTTGAAGCCGGCATGGACGGCGTCGTCGCCAGCCCGCACGAAGCGGCCATGATCCGTGCCCGCGTTCCGGCAGACTTCCTGATTGTCACCCCCGGCGTTCGCCCCGCCTGGGCCGATGCCAATGACCAAAAGCGCATCGCCACGCCGGCCGATGCGATACATAATGGCGCCACGCATATGGTCATCGGTCGCCCGATCACCCGCGCCCCCGACCCCGTGGTCGCGGTGCAGGCAATATTGGCGGAGTTGCAGGGGTAAGCCCGTTATCAGGGGCGGACATTAAAAATCGCTGACGATGCCCTTACGTTCCCAGTCGCCAAAGCGTGTGGGTTCCAGCCCCGCCGGCCCGCCCTCTTCAAACGGACGCTCATCTGCGTTTTTTTCGGCCTCTGCGCGACGTTGAGCGGCTTCGGCCAGAGCGCGTTGCGCCGCCGGAGTCAAAACACGCTCAGGCATCTCCACTTTTTCAGCATCATCAATCGATTGCGAAGTCGTTTCGTCGTTTTTTTCAGATGACATTTTTGTAAGTGCCTTAAATTTGTCTGCGCTATCCTTATATGTATTTCCCAAGGGACGCTATCGCAACCCTAATACTTAACATTCAGGAGAGCTTCTTAACCATGAACCCGTTCAAGACCTTCATGCTTCTGGCGGGTATGACCGCACTGTTTGGCGCGATCGGTCTGGCGATTGGCGGGCCTACGGGCATGCTGATCGCGCTGGGCCTGGCCTTGGCCATGAACGCGTTTGCCTACTGGAACTCAGACAAGATGGTGTTGAAGGCCTACCGGGCCGAACCCGTCGATCCTGCCGCCGCTAGCGGCCTGATCCGCACCTATTACGACGATATCGCCGAAATGAGTCACCGCGCCGGCCTGCCAATGCCGGCCGTCTACATCATACATAATGATCAGCCCAATGCCTTTGCCACAGGGCGCAATCCGCAAAACGCTGCCGTGGCCGCCACGACCGGCCTTCTGCGCATGCTGGACCGTAGCGAAATCCGTGGCGTGATGGCGCACGAACTGGCGCACGTGAAAAACCGCGACACCCTGATCATGACGGTGACAGCAACCCTGGCCGGTGCCATTTCGTCGATCGCCAATTTCGCCATGTTCTTTGGCGGGAATAGCGAGGATGAAGATGGGATCAACCCGATTGCCGCCATCTTAATGGCCATTGTCGCACCTTTAGCCGCCATGCTGGTCCAAATGGCTATTTCGCGGGTCCGTGAGTACGAGGCCGACCGCGTGGGGGCCGAACTGTGCGGCGATCCGGAAAGCCTTGCGCGCGCCCTGCGCAAGATCGAACAATACGCCCACGGCATCCCCAACCACGAAGCCGAGCGCAATCCGGCATCGGCGCACATGTTCATCATCAACCCTTTGTCGGGCAAGCGGATGGATAACCTCTTCTCGACCCACCCGGCGACTGACAACCGTGTACGCGCCCTGATGGAGCTGGGCGTGCGCATGGGCAATCGGCGCGGCGGCATGACCAGCGTGCCGACGACATAAGCGGGTTGGGGCGCGGGACGATTGCTGATATAGCGGCGCCTCATCTGGTCTTTCAGGCCACTGTCTCCCCCTCAAAAAGGAAGACAGTCGTAACGCACAGCATCTTTTGAGAGTTTGCATGTCCCAAAATTCCGGTCGCCCCTCTGGTAAGCCTCCCCGCGCACCCGCGGCAAAGCCCCGTCCTTCCGCCCGCCAAAGCCGCCCGAAGACAGACGCTTCTGACGGCATGGAGAGCGATATCGGCATCGCGGCGCGCGTAGCCGCCATAACCCTCGTCGAAGCGGCGCTTGAAAAGCGCAGCGGTTTTGATGAAGCCGCGGCCAGCGCCGATTTCCTCAAGCTGTCAGAAACCGAACGGGCCTTCGCCGGTGCGCTCGCCCTGCTTGTTCTGCGTCGTTTGGGACAGCTTGATCACGTCATTCACAAAAAGACACAGAAGATGCCCCCCGAAGCGGTGCGTCAGCTTCTGCGTATTGGCATGGCGCAAATCTTTTTTATGCAGGTGCCCGACTTCGCCGCCGTTTCGACCACGGTGAAGATCGCCGAGCGTGAAAACAAGACCCGCCCGTTCAAGGGGCTGATCAATGCCATCCTGCGCGGCCTGATCCGCGACGGCAAGCTATCCGACGTCAATCCAAAGCGCCTTGTGCCCGACTGGTTGTGGCAAAGATGGGTTCAGACTTACGGCGAAGAGAATGCGGCGGGCATGGCCAGCGTCCTGACCGAAGAACCGGCAACCGACTTAAGCTTCCGAAATCCAACTGACCGCGACGGACTGGCCGAGGCCCTTCAGGGCGAAGCCGTCGGTCCGGTGAATCTGCGCTCAAGCCTGCGCGGTGATTTGCGTCAATGGGCAGATTATGACGCCGGTAAGTGGTGGGTGCAGGACATTGCCGCGGCCACCCCGGTCAATCTGCTGGGTGATCTTAACGGCAAGACCGCCCTTGATGTCTGTGCCGCGCCGGGCGGCAAGACGCTGCAACTGATTGCCAAAGGGGCGCAGACCGTTGCAATCGACCGCTCCAAAAACCGCCTCAAGCGCGTTGAGGACAACCTGAAACGCATAGGCATGAGCGCCGAAATCCACAATGCCGACGCCTCGACCTTTGATGATCCGCGCGCCTTCGACGTGGTACTGGTCGATGCGCCCTGTTCGGCCACCGGCACCTATCGGCGTCAGCCGGACGTGCTGTGGGCCACTCGCCCCGCCGATGTCGCCAAGCTGGCCGATGTTCAGCACCGCCTGCTCGATGCGCTGGCGCCGCGCGTCAAGCCCGGCGGCGACTTCCTCTACTGCACCTGCTCGCTGGAACGCGAGGAAGGCGAAACCCAGATTCTGGCCTTCCTGCGCCGGAACAAGGACTTCACTCTGGTCAAGCACACAGCCGATCAGCACCCGGACATACCCGCCGCCTCATTTGCGCCCGAAGGCTGGTTGAGATTGCTGCCGCATCAGCGTAAGGGAGGGCAGGACGGGTTCTTCGTCGCGCACCTGAAACGCAACCCCGCTTAAGAGTTCTGCATGACCACGCCGCTGATTTGCCCCTCGATTCTGGCCTCCGATTTTTCCAAACTTGGGGAGGAGGTGCGCGCCATCGACGCTGCCGGGGCCGACTGGATACATATTGATGTGATGGACGGGCATTTCGTGCCCAACCTGACCATCGGGCCGGATGTGGTGAAAAGCCTGCGCCCGCACACACAAAAGACCTTCGACGTGCATCTGATGGTGACGCCGGTCGATCCCTACCTTGAGGCCTTCCGCGCCGCCGGGGCTGACTATATGAGCGTCCATCCGGAATCGGGCCCGCACCTGCACCGCACACTGAAGCAGATCCGCCATCTGGGGGCCAAGGCCGGGGTGGTTCTCAACCCGGCCACGCCGCTCGACGGTCTGGAATGGATTATGGACGATCTCGACCTGATCTTGTTGATGAGCGTCAATCCGGGCTTTGGCGGCCAGAGCTTTATAGAAAGCCAGCTGCGCAAAATCGAAGCCGTACGCAAAAAGCTGGATGCACTGGGCCATCCCGCTGTGCTTCAGGTCGATGGAGGCGTGAACCTGCAAAACGCCGCCGCCTGCGTGGCTGCCGGGGCGACGGCTCTGGTCGCCGGCACCGCGGTCTTCAAGGGCGGGCCGGACGCCTACGCGGCCAATATCAAGTCGCTCAAGGGTCTCTGACCCGATGCAGGTCTATGAGCAACCCATTGCCATAGCCGGTCATGCCGCGGTGCGCACCCCGTGGGCCAAGGTCGTGCGGGCGTGGGCGCGACGTCAGGCCGCCGCCGAAATCTTCGGGATGCCGGGCTATCGCCTGACCTTACGCGGCCCCGCCATCGACGGCTTTATCGCCGCCCCCCACGAAATCCGCCCGCCCAATCCGCATCTGGGCAAGGCCATGATGTCTGGTCGCTATAGCCTCGGGGGCGCGCGTATGAGCGTGCAGGGCACAGGCGACCCGTGGAACCGTCCCTCGCCCACCCGTGCCTTTGCCATCGAACTGCACCGCTTCTGCTGGCTGCGCCATCTGTTCACCCAGGGCGAGGATGGTGTGAAGGAGGGCTTGCGCCTGTTCCTTCTGTGGGAAAAGACCTTCCGCAAGTGGACGCCGTTTGCTTGGGATCAGGGGGTGCTGGCGCGCCGCCTGATCAACTTAAGCATCGTTGCGCGTCGCCTGTCGGCCTATACCTCCGAAGCCGAAGCCCACTGTCTGGCGCAATCCATGGCCGAACAGGCGCGCCATCTGTGGCGGCTGCCGAACAATCCCGCCTGGTACGCACAAAAGGCGACTGCGCTGGTACTGGTCGGCTGCGTCCTGTCAGGACCTGCGGGCGACAAGCTGCGAGGCAAGGGGTTGCATATCCTGCCCAAGGCGCTGAAACGCACCATACTGCACGATGGCTCTCACGCCTCGCGCAGTGTGCAGGCCGGGCTGGAACTGCTCTACGACCTGCTGCTGATTGAAGACGCGCTGAACCAGCGCGGTCTGGCCATTCCGGAATATCTCGAAACCGCCATCGAACGCCTCAGCCGATTTGTGCGCACCCTGTCGCATCCGGACGGTTCTCTGTGCGCCTTTCAGGGATCGGAGGCCCTTCTGGCCGAACAGGTCGCCCCCGCCCTGCTGCACGAAGAAAAGCGCCCTCTGGCCCCGGCTTCGCTGCCCGTATCTTTAGAGCACGGCCGCTATCAGCGGCTGGTCGGGCGCTCTCTGACCGTCTTTGTCGATACAGGCGAACCGCGCTTTGGGGCGCTGGGTTACGCGGCTTGCGACCACCCGATGAATTTCGAAGTGTCGGGTGGACGCGACAAACTGTTTGTCACGCCGGGCTGGGCACCGGGACATTCCGACCACCACGAATTCCGCATTATCAATGCCGCCAACACCCTGACACTGGGCGATCTGCCCATCCTCAGCCCGATCACAGGCCGCTTTGGGGAACTGCTGCATTTCGCCCTTGAGGGGCTGCGATATCGCATCCGCAGCCGGCGCATCGAATCCGAAGACGCCGGCTCGCTGATTGAGATGGAACATGAAGGCTGGCGCCCCGTCTTCGGCATCAAGCATGAGCGCCGTCTCTATGTCGATCCGCGGCGCGACGAACTGCGCGGTGAGGAAAAGCTGATACCGGTAGAGCCAAAGAAGGAGCTGCCGGAACAGACCCCCTACGCCCTGCGCTTCGTTCTGCATCCCGAGGTTCAGGCCTCTCTGGCGCGCGACAAGCGCTCGATCCTGCTGCGCGGACCGGGTGGACGTGGCTGGTGGCTCAGGCACGACGCGCGCGAGGTCAGCATCGAAGACTCGAGCGTCTTTGAACGTGGCCAGCCGCGCAAGTCGACGACGCTTGTGCTGCGCGGCACGCTCCGGCTGGCCACGCCGCTACGCATTCGCTGGAAGCTGTCACCCGCAGAGGCCTAAGGTCTCGACTGACACAGAAACGGCTTAAACGTTTCATCTCGACACCTCACATTTTCCGTTACAAATGAAGGGGGATTGTGGGTTTTCTTTTGTGGCCCCCTTGTGTAAACCGCGCGCATCTTTCCCCTTCTTCTGTACGGATGCGCCCATGCCCGCCGCCCCTGATTTTCCGCCTGCCCCTGATCTGGTTACACCCAAACGCGCGCTTATCTCCTTGTCTGACAAGACCGGTCTGATCGAAGTGGCGCAGGCTCTGGTGGCAGCGGGTGTCGAAATCATCTCGACCGGCGGGACGCGCGCCGCCATCGATAAGGCCGGAATTACCGTCAAAGACGTGTCAGACCTTACCCAATTTCCGGAAATGATGGATGGCCGCGTCAAGACCCTGCACCCTAAGGTGCATGGCGGGCTTCTGGCCTATCGCGACGCGCCGGATCACGCCAAGGCGCTGAGCGATCATGATATCGCCCCTATCGACATCGTGTGGATCGACCTCTATCCCTTTGAAAACACAGTGGCTTCGGGCGGCGGTTTCGAAGCGGCCATTGAAAACATCGACATTGGCGGGCCGGCCATGATCCGGTCATCGGCTAAAAACCACCCCTATGTCGCCGTCTGCGTCGATAAGGCCGGGATAGACGAGGTGATCGCTGCTCTGCAGGACGCGGGTCAGACCTCTCTGTCTCTGCGTAAATCACTTGCCGCGCGAGCCTTTGCCCGCACCGCCGCATACGACAGCGCCGTCTCGACCTGGTTTGCCGCACAGTTGGGCGACAGCTATCCCCTGCGCAAGACCATTGCCGCAACGCGTCTGCAAACCATGCGTTATGGCGAAAACCCGCATCAGTCGGCCGCCTTCTACAAGACCGGCGAGGACCGTCCGGGCGTGGCCACCGCCAAACAGCTTCAGGGTAAAGAACTCAGCTACAATAACGTCGCCGACACCGATGCAGCGATCGAACTGGTGGCTGAGTTTGAGCAACCCGCCTGCGTCATCGTCAAGCACGCCAATCCCTGCGGCGTGGCCGTCGGGCCGGACCTGCTTACCGCCTATAAGCGCGCGCTGGAATGCGATGATGTCTCGGCCTTTGGCGGTATTGTGGCGCTCAACCGCAAGCTGGACGCCGCCACGGCGGAAAAGATCGTCGAGATCTTCACCGAGGTCATCGTCGCCCCCGAAGCCGACGACGAGGCCCTGGAGATTGTGAAGGCCAAGAAGAATCTGCGCCTGCTGGTTACCGGTTCCCTGCCCGATCCTCTGTCGGGTGGTCAGGTGTTCCGCAGCGTGGCGGGCGGGCTTCTGGTGCAGTCGCGCGACACAGCGCGCATCACCGCCGCCGACCTTAAGATCGTCACGAAGCGTCAGCCGACCCCGACCGAGATCCAGGACATGTTGTTTGCCTTCACTGTCGCCAAGCACGTCAAGTCGAACGCCATCGTCTATGCCAAGGACGGCCGCACGGCGGGCATCGGGGCCGGCCAGATGAACCGCCGCGACTCCGCGCGCATCGCGGCCCTACGCGCGCAGGAAGCGGCCGAGAAAATAGGTCTGAGCGAGTCTCTGGCTAAGGGCTCAGCCTGTGCGTCGGAAGCCTTCTTCCCCTTCCCGGACGGCCTGCTTGAAGCGGCTGCCGCCGGGGCAACAGCGGTGATCCAGCCGGGCGGTTCGATCAAGGATGCCGACGTCATTGCCGCCGCCGACGAGGCGGGCCTGACCATGGCGTTTACCGGTGTCCGCGTCTTCCGGCACTAGGAGGCGCTTCCTCCCCTCTCCGCAGGGGAGGATGTACAAAGTCATAACGCGTGGTATCTATCCCTCGGGGACGCATTTCCGAGGGATATTTCATGCCTGAGACCCTGGCTGAGCGATGGGCACGCCTGTCGCCGTGTACCGAGGCGTTTGGACCAGCCGATGCCTTACCACGCCCGGCCCTGATCCTGTTCCACGGCTGCGGCGGCGTGCGCCCGCACATCTATCACTATGCCGAAGCCGCTGCCGCCATCGGTGTGCGGGCCTATGTCGTCGATTCCCTCAAGGCGCGCGGCTGGGGGCGGTCGCACGGCGTGTCACTGGTATGTACAGGTCTGGCCCTGCAAGGCTATGAGCGTTCCGGCGACGTATTGGCCGCAATCAAGGGCATTTCGGCCCTGCCTGAAGTTATTTCGGATCACATCGTACTGTCGGGCTGGAGCCATGGTGGCTGGTCGATCATGGACCTGATGACGCAACCGCTCACAAGGCCCGGTGAAGCCAGGCTGGCCGATCCCGACCCCGCCCTGATCGAGCATGTGCGCGGCCTTTTCCTCGTCTATCCCTATATCAGCTTCCCGGCGCGCAGCCTGCGTCATCCGTGGCTCTACCGTCCCCGCACTCGCGTTGCGCTGGCGCGCAAGGACCATCTGACCCCCTATGCCCGCGCTGTTTCGGTGCTGGATCGGCTAAAGGCTGATGGCCTGCCGGTTGATGTTCTCAGCTTTGACGCCACCCACGCCTATGATGAGGAAAGCTTCGGCGGTCTAAACCCTATGCATCACGATCAAACGGCGGTGGACGGCACCACCGAAGGCCTGCTTGCCTTCCTGCGCGAGGTGTTTGAGATGGAGGTCCCCGCTCCGGCTCAGGCCGCTGCGGTTGGCTGATGGACAGCCTGCAACAGCGGTTTGAGCGCTTATGGCCGCACGTTACGGTGCACGGCGCGCCCGATTCTGTGCCGCGCCTGACCGTCGTGCTGTTTCATGGCTGCGGCGGCGTTGGGAGAAATATCACCCTGTTTGCCGACTACGCCGTCTCACTGGGCCTGAGAGCCGTGATCGTTGATTCCTACGCTCCGCGCGGCATGAAGCGGCGCCTGGCGGCCTTTCTGGCCTGCAATGGGCTGTGGCTGAGAGGCTATACACGCTCCGGCGACGTGCTGGCCATGCTATGGGGCCTGTCGCAACGGCCTGAGGTGAACGGCATTCTGCTCTGCGGCTGGAGTCACGGCGCATGGGCGATCATGGACCTGATGACCCAGTCCCTAAACCGCGCCGGTGAAGCGCGGCTCAGCGACCCCAGTGGGGAACCTCTGACACAGGTGCGCGGCTTGTTTCTGATGTACCCCTATGTCAACTTTCTGGCGCGCTCAAAGAGCCAGGCGTGGCGGCGGCAAATCCCGACCCTGATGGTCATTGCCCTCAAGGATCATCTGGCGCGCTTCAGTCTATCTTTGAAGGCCGTGCGTCGCCTGCGGTCTCAAGGCGTGCCGCTGGAGACAGTCGTCGTCGATTCCACCCACGCTTTTGATGAGTTGGGGGCCGACCGCTTCGGTTTCATGAAATACGACCCGCAATCGGTGTCCACCGTGCGGGCCGCTTTTGCCGAGTTTGTCTCTAAATTTAAATCTTAGTGCCCGCTGTGTTCCG
Organism: Asticcacaulis excentricus CB 48; assembly: GCF_000175215.2. Taxonomy (NCBI): domain Bacteria; kingdom Pseudomonadati; phylum Pseudomonadota; class Alphaproteobacteria; order Caulobacterales; family Caulobacteraceae; genus Asticcacaulis; species Asticcacaulis excentricus. The sequence continues at coordinate 25,947 of NC_014816.1, forward strand.
TCGCCCCCGATAGAGGCGCGTTCGACACAGGGGCCTCGATCTTCACCGCCCCGGCCTTGGCGAAGTTGAGCGTCAGGCTGAGCGTTTCGCCATCGGCGGGACGGGTTTTAAGCCCCATCAGCATGATGTGATTGCCGCCAGGTTTCAACTCCAGCGTCTGACCCGCCTTGACCTCAAAGCCTTCCGGCACGGGCGACATCATCATCTTGTCGCCGTCCATCTTCATGGTGTGCAACTCGACCTTTTCGGCGCAGTCACAGGCCACCGAGACCAGACGGTCGTCGTCCTTGCCGATATTCTTAACGGTGACATAGCCGCCCGTATTGGGGTTTTGCCCGAGCGCCGCGCGCACCGCATAGTGCGACAGCTCAAGCCCACTTTCGGTCTTAACACCATCGACATCGGACTTGGTCTTTACCGTGGTGACGCCGTGGGATTCCGTTTCGGTCTTGACCTCCGCGGTCGAATGACCACCGTCACAGCCCGCCAGAGCGCCCAGAGACAGCGCCGCTAAAGACAGAATGAAAAACTTACGCATGATATCCTCCCGGTTTAGCCCCACAATCCCACGATCTTCTTGACGTCCCGGACGACCGGTTCCGCCGCCGCCTCGGCCGCTTCGGCCCCCAGTTTGAGCACGCGGTCGACCTCTGCCGGATCATTCAATAACCCACGAAGGCGCTCGGAGATAGGCGACATCTTGTCCACCACCACCTCCGCCAGCGCCGGCTTGAACGCGCCAAAGCCCTTGCCACCGAAGTCGTTGAGCACGTCCTGCACCGATACCCCAGCCAGAGCGGCATAGATACCGACCAGGTTCTTAGCTTCAGGGCGTTCCGCCAGACCGGCCTCCTCGGTTGGTAACACCTCGGCGTCAGACTTGGCCTTCTTGATCTTCGAAGCGATTGTGTCGGCGTCGTCAGTCAGATTGATGCGCGAATTGTCCGAGGGGTCGGACTTAGACATCTTGGCCAGTCCGTCACGCAAAGACATGATGCGCGCACCTGGGCCCTGATACAGCGTGTCCGGTAGCGGGAAGTACTCCACCTTATAGTCGTGGTTGAACTTCTTGGCCACATCGCGGGTCAGCTCAAGGTGCTGACGCTGATCCTCGCCCACCGGTACATGGGTCGCTTTATAGAGCAGAATGTCAGCGGCCTGAAGCACCGGATAGGTGTAAAGGCCGATCGAGGCGCGTTCCTTATCCTTGCCTGCCTTGTCCTTAAACTGCGTCATGCGGTCGAGCCAGCCCAGACGCGCGACGCAGTTGAAAATCCAAGCGAGCTCCGTATGCGCGCGCACCGCCGATTGCGGAAAGATAGCCGACTTTACCGGGTCCACACCCGCCGCCAGATAACAGGCGGCGATTTCGCGCGTCTGCGACAGCAGCTTTTCGGGGTCCTGCCAGACGGTGATCGCGTGCAGATCGGCAATCATGTAGAAGCGCGTGGCCTCAAGGGACTGCATATCGGCAAACTTTTTAAGCGCGCCGAGATAGTTGCCGAGATGAAGCGAACCGGATGCCTGAATACCGGACAAAATACGCATGTGTGGACCTTCTTACCCCTTACGCAGGGCTTTCTTGATGTCGGACGGGCGGACGGCCCGTGTTGCGAACAGAAGGGCGATATAAACGAAAAGTCCGACGAGACAAACGCCCACAATGGCGATTTCCTTGGTCAGATGATGCGTCAGGGGGTGCAGAACCCCTTCAATCAGGCCGCGGTAATGCGAGGCGAGCGCACAGAAGCCCCCCATCAGTACCCCCGCCATAATGACCTTAAGGAGGCCTGCCGCCGCCTTTGGGCCCAGCGACCACGTCTTGCGGCGGTTCAGCGTCCACCACATCAGGCCGACATTGACCCAAGACGCCGCCGAGGTACCGATGGCAAGACCCGCTACGCCGATCAGCGGGAACAGGGTCAGGCCACAGGCCAGATTGACCACAACCGACACCATGGCGAACTTCATCGGCCCATAGGTGTCTTTGCGCGCAAAAAAGGCCGGGGTGAGCACGCGCGCCAGCACGAAAGCCGGCACACCCCAGCCATAATGGAGCAAAGCACGAGCGGTTTCCTGCGCGTCGTGCAGAAGGAACTCACCGCGCGTATAGAGGCCATCGATCAGGAAGAAGGGCATGGCGATCAGCGCGGCCGCCGCGGGCAGGGTCAGGGCCATGGCAAACAAAACGGCATCATCCATCACGGTTTGCGAGCGCTCCGTATCGCCGGATTGCACCGCCCGTGACAGAGTAGGCAAAAGCGCGACACCGATGGCCACCCCAACCAGCCCCAGCGGCAACTGATAGAGCCGGTCGGCGACGCTCAGCCAGGTGCGCGCCCCGTTAACGCCCGAGGCCAGGAGCGAGGAGACGAAGACGTTAATCTGCGTGGCTGCAGCAGCCAGAGCACCGGGCACTGCCAGCAAAAGCAGACCGCGCATTTGCGGCGTCAGCTTCGGCCATACAAACCCGATGCGCGCACCCGTCTTGTGGCAGCCCCAGACAAGCAGCGCCGCCTGCGCCACACCGGCGGCCAAAACCCCGATGGCCGCCAGATAAGAGGCCTGCACCGGGTTTTTGCCAAACCAAACGAAGACCAGCATGAACAGATTGAGCAGGGTCGGCACAAAGGCCGATAGGGCAAAGCGCCCGCGTGCATTAAGGACCCCGGATAAAAGCGCTACCATGGTCATGCACGGCAGATAGGGCATGGTGATCTGTGTCAGGATGATAGTCAGGCGCATCTTCGCCGGATCGTCAGCATAACCATGCGAAAATACGGCCATCACCTGTGGCATGAAGATCATCGCAAGCGCGCTCAGCACAATCGCAATCATGGTCATTGTGGCCATGGCGTCACGCGCCAGCCGGTCAGCGGCTTCGGGGCCTTCCTTTTCCAGCGCCGCCGAATAGGCCGGAACAAAGGCGGCGGTAAAGGCGCCTTCGGCAAAAATGCGACGAAACAGGTTGGGGAAGGTCAGCGCCGTGGCATAGGCATCAGCGGCGATATTGCCGGAGGCCCCCATGACGGCGGTAATGACCAGGTCGCGGGCAAAGCCCATAACGCGACTGACCAGGGTCATACCGCCGAAGACAAGCGAGGAACGCACAACGCTGGTGGGTTTCGACCCGGTTTCCTGAGACACGCGGCATAGCCTTAAAGGAGAGCAATCGGTTTCGCTCTTACCCTAGCCGCAGGAATTAGCAAGCGTGGAGGGGTTAACAGGAGAAGAGGACCGGTTTTGACCCTGGAGGACGGCTTACAGACGGCTTGCCATCCCGTCGCTGGCGTCCAGTACTGTGCCCTGATCGCACCCGAGCGCAGTGCCTAATATGCCGGTCAAGGTGGAGTGTCCTCGCGTGCAAAAGTGTTGTGCTAAATTTAAATGGAGAAACTGCGCTTTGTTCATTCTGTGCGACGTTGCCCCCCAAACTAGTCCGGCGATTAGAAGTTAAAAGCCAAGCCCAGATGTCCGGTTTCGAGCGTTCCTTGCCATCAGCGCCCCAATGTCGCCTTTGGGCGCCTTGAGGCCCGTATTGTAAATTGCAGTACAACTTGATAAACTGCCTGAAAAGGAGCGAGCCATGACACGTGTGAATGAACGCAAAGACCAGCCGGTTTCAATGCGATTGCCGGAGGCAGACATTGCCATGATCGACCGCGCTGCGCTGCTGCGGGGTCGATCGCGAACGGATTTCGTTCGCGATGCAGCCGTTCGTGCCGCGGAAGAGACGTTGATGGACGTCATGCCTATTCGGATGAGTGCTGCTGGCTTTGAGGCCTTCACGGACGCTCTCTCCAGCCCTGCTGTGCCCGTCCAAGAGATGGTTGAGGTGTTTCGCCGCCCCGCACCTTGGGAAGCTGCCGCCAGTAAGGGCGAGGACTGAAGTTGGCATTGTCTAGCCCGGTGCTCTTAAACGCGTCGCACGATGTCTCACGATTTTCGTGCGGAAAGCCTGCTCTCGATAGATGGCTTAAAACCCGAGCGCTTTCAAATCAGGCCAAGGGCTTCACGGCTGTATTAATTGTTCACGACGCCGGCCGGGTTGTCGGGTTTTATGGTCTGGCGCCAACAGCCATCGTTCCGTCACGTCTACCCCGTGCTATCCGTACGGGTCAGCCCCCGGATCCCGTTCCGTGTTTGTTGCTTGGCCAGCTTGCGACAGATGAGAGCTGGTCGGGTCAAGGCATTGGTACGGGGCTTCTAAAACATGCCTTGGAGAGGTGTGTAGCTGCCGCAAACCTTATAGGGGGACGCGCGCTTATCGTGAACGCAATTGACAATGAGGCGGCCAGCTTCTGGGCTCGCCGTGGCTTTGTGCCCTCTTATGACGATCCGCTGACGTTATTCCGATCTATCGCTGACATCGCTACATCACTTCGAGCGGCTGGATCTTGAGATTTGGATTGTCGTTCGCGACGGAATGGGAGGTTAGGCAATTGAACTTTTCGCGACGTCGCCGATGGGAGATGATGGCCGAACCGTTGTGATATGACTGCATTGGGCCCATTGGAGCCTCAACAGGGGCAGTCCCGCTCACAACCGAGATCGTCGCTGATTTCATTGATTTCAATGAATGCGCTGTGGTATGGTCCTTGTAAGGAGATCCGAAATGGCGAGCATCACCGTCCGCAATATTGATGACACGCTGAAAGAACGCCTTCGCGTTCGCGCAGCAACGCACGGCCATTCTATGGAAGAGGAAGTCCGACAAATACTGAGCCAGGCGGTTGGTGGGCTCACGGGTGCTGGCTTACTTTCTCTGTCGAGGGATTTGTTCAGCGGCAATAGCGGCGTAGATCTCGATCTGCCTTCCCGACCGCAAGATCGGGCAGCGCCTGAATTTGGCGCTTAATACTGCCGTTGCAACGTGATCATTCTCGACACCAATGTTGTATCAGAGCTGATGAGACCGGAGCCGCATGAGCATGTCCGAGATTGGCTGCGACGATCGGGTGACGTAAGGCTTACGACAACGGCTATAACGGTTGCGGAAATAACTCATGGGTTGGAGCGGTTGCCGGATGGCAGGCGCAAGAGTGATTTGCAGGCTGCCTTCGTAAAGTTATTGGACGCCCTCGGCGCATTACCATTGGACGACGCGGCTGGATTCAAGGCTGGGAAGTTTCGAGCTTTGCGTGAAGCTGGAGGACACCCGTCTAGTCCATCGGATATGATGATTGCGGGGATCGCCGTTGCGTCGGGAGCCTCTCTTGCAACGCGCAACACTAAGGACTTCGAGGCGCTACCCTTAGCGCTGATAGATCCGTGGGCCGCCAATTGATCCTTTTGGCCGCGGGTGTTGGGATCCAAAGCTCTTGTTAATGTTCCGGCGTGTGAAAGTGACTTCATTCAATGTGCAACGTCGGCTATGGCCTCCGGTTGCTGAGCCATCGTCGGCGCCTGGTCGGTTTATGAGGCGGACTTTATCGCGACGCTGAGCGCAGAGGACCGGACCTGTGGTGCACGAGCGCGGTTCAAACCTATCTCGATCTTTGGATTTCGGGCGAGCGCGGTCACGAGGCAGCTGACTCTTTACGTAAGGAGTGCCTGTCATGGTGACGCAGGGCCCACAAGTGGACTTGTCCATCTCATCCGTGCTGTGAAGCTTGATGCGGTGCCCCGCGACCATTCAGGACATGATCGAGTTCGGCCGTGCGGCGATCGGAGAGCCCAGCCTGCGCGGCGAACTCCGGCCATTGGGCGATGGCGGCGCGGACGGCCTCCACGGCCTCTTCGGCATTGAGGCGCTTAATGCTTGAGGCCTTGGCTTCATCGAAGAGGTGGCCCAGGCCGGGGCTTCGGCCTTCGCCGGCGATGGTGAGATTGTGCTCGCCGCCAGGACCACTGGAATAGGTGATGTCGTATGCGGGTGTCGGGTGCCAGCTGCCGTCAGGGTCCATTCTGAAGGCGTGATTTTTCGCATGGTCGTCGCGATTGTGGGCGAGAACATTGAAGGCCATTCGACGAAACATCTGATTGACGTCTCGCTCATCGCGCGTGAGGAGACGGGTGACCTTGAGCAGATCGCCATAGGTCACGGACGGTACACGGTGATCGGCATCGAGAAGGCCACTCAGCGTGAGAACGTGGTGGCGGCCGCTCAGATTTCGATCGAAACGTTCGGCCGCGAAATAACCCAGTCCGCGATGACCTCTTATAAGCCGCGTCTCCGGCATAATGACGCCGGCGGCCCGAGCCATCAGCGAATAGGCATATTCCTCAGGTCCGATTTCGTCCGGGTCGGCATCCGCTTTGAATTTGACGATGTGCGGGATGTAGGCCGGATCGGCACCCGCGCCATTGTCCGTCACAAGCAGGCCCGTTTCGGGATTAAAGCCGACGACGACCTTTGGTCGGACGCCGCCCGAGCCCCCCTGGTTTGCCTGCAGACGATCAATATCGGCCTCCGGTGCCTCCTGCTGTACCAGATCAGCCTGATCAGCCAGCCAGTCCAGATCTAAGGTGGTCTCCTCAAGCGCATCTAACTGGCCTTGCGGTTTGTAGATCAGGGCGCCCATGCCCCTGTCGCCGACATAGCAGAGGCGATCAAGGGGGCTCAGGGTCTGGTGATCATAGCCGAGGCGCTGCAGACGCCGGTCGAGGAGCTTGCGGCCCCACTCGTCGGGCAGGCTGTCGTTAAAGAGGCCGTGCAGCCCCTCGAAGGGCGCATGCCCGGCCGCGACGGCCCCGGGCGATGCTGCCAGCTTAAAGGGGGAGAGCGGGAGGCTGTTACTGAGGAAATCACCGGCAAATTCGAAATAGCTGCGCCGTTCGCTGCGCTTCCACGCCAGATGGCCGATCAGACGCGGTTTTCTATTGAAGTCGAGAGACACCTCCACCCATTCGATGTTCTTGACGTCCCTGGCCATGCCCTTAGCTTCGCCTCCCGCGCTGTCGCGTCGGCTTTTCCAGTACATCCGCGACACTTAAAATGGGAGACGGTGGGAAGAGCTGATCGAACTCCGATGCCGCATCCAGAGCAAAGCCGATGCGCAGAACGGTTTCAAACGAAGCTTTGCCTGACTTTTCAAACTGCTTGAGAGTGCCCAAGCTTACATTGGCACGGACTGCCAGGCCCTCCTGAGTCAGGTTCAGCGCCAGACGCCGAGCGCGCGCCCTATGCGCCACATCCCGCAGGACGTCAGAGGGCGACTTAAGGTTAAGGGATATCATGACATCTGCAATGTACGAAAAATCGGGATAAAAGTCAATATTATATCCACTGTATAAATCGCAAAGCGCAATGGGAGTGGCCCGTGTCGAACCGAGTATGGCCAGACGGAACATATGGCCATAGCGCGCACATTCAGTACGGTGCCTTTCTCACTCTATCCGCGGGAATGCTATTCTACGGCGCCGGTGACGACAATGGGCGTCCAGTTCACTTCGGCACGAATAGGCGAGGTATCTGATAGCGACGTCTGTTTATCTGGATGAAAGTTTGCGGCGCAGATGGTGCAAAACGGCCGCTATATCAATACCAGCGGATTGGTGCGCGGAGGGCTGCGGATTATCGAGGCCTGTGAACGTCGTCTCGCTGGACTGGATCGGGCGTTGCACTCCGGCCGGTCCGAAGAGGCGGCCGGGGCGTTAACTCCTTACGACACTCTGATGAATAAATTAAAACAGCGCTACACCCGCATGGCGGCTGAGCGAGGCGAAGATTGAAGATACACGACACGCCCTTCGCGCAGGCTCAGCCTTCTGGCCGAGCCGCGCTTATCCCGAAATCTCAGGCGGCGCGGACGATGTTTTCGGCTTCTGACGAGGCGATCTGCATGTTGCGCGCCATGTCCTGCGAGGTGGCGCTTTGTTCTTCTACGGCGCCCGCCGTGAACAGGACCTGCTCCTGCACGTTGGAAACAGTCGTGCGAATGGCATCGAGCGCAGTGACCACGGCGGCAGAACTGGCGCGCACGCCGGCGATTTCCCCTACAATCTGTTCGGTGGCCCTGCGGGCCTGTGTGGCCAGATTTTTGACCTCGGTCGCCACCACAGCGAAACCGCGCCCGGCCTCGCCTGCGCGGGCAGATTCTATCGTGGCGTTCAGCGCCAGAAGATTGATCTGGCTAGTGATATTGCTGATCATCTCGACGATGCCGTCCATCTGCGCCGCCGCGACGGCCAGTTGCCGGGCGCTGTCGTCGGCTTCGTTGACGGACTGATTGGCCTGGTCCGCCGCTGCCTTCGTCTGTGACATGGTATCGGAAATCGATCGGCCCGTGGCCGCCATTTCCTCAACCGCCGCCGACAGGTCTTGTAGCGAGTGGGAAAGCTCCGTCGTCCGGTTGAGCGCTATGCGTCTGGCGGTAACGTCGGTGGCGTATTTCATGACCTTATAAGGCTTGCCATTGACATCGAGAATGGCGTTGTACGAGGCTTGAATATAGACGGTTTGCCCGCCCTTGGCCTGACGCTGAAACTCTGCAGAGACGAATTCGCCGTGCGCCAGTCTGGCCCAGAACTCGCTATAGGAGTCGCTGTTGGCGGTCGCCTCATCCACGAACATTCTGTGATGCTTACCGCGGATTTCGTCCAGCCCATAGCCCATGACCTTCAGGAAGTTGTCATTGGCGTTGAGGATGGTGCCGTCCAGATCAAATTCAATGACCGCCTGCGCACGCGAAATGGCTTCCACCTGGCTCAAAAGATCGGCGTCCTTCTGAGCCTGCCGGGTGATGTCAGAGGCGAACTTGACGACCTTCAGGGGCCGGCCGTCTATGCCCAGTACGGGGTTATAGGTCGCCTGGAGGATAACGTCACGTCCGTCCTTGTTGACGCGATTGAACTGCGAAGAGACGAACTCGCCCGCCAGTAGTCGCCGCCAGAAATCCGTATAGGCGGGACTTTTGGCGTCGCTATCGGTGACAAACATCCGGTGATGCCGCCCGACAATTTCATCCAGACGATAGCCCATCACCTTCAGGAAGGCGTCGTTGGCTGTAATCACCGTGCCATCAAGGGCAAACTCAATAACGGCCTGAGAGCGTGAAATGGCCGCGACCTTGCCTTCCAGATCGAGGTCGCGCAGCTTGCGAGCGGTCACGTCGGAGGCAATTTTGACAATCTTATAGGGCTGACCCGAACGGTCGAGAATGGGGTTATAAACCGCTTCCAGATACACGTTGCGGCCGTCTTTCGTCTGACGCCGGAACTCACCCTTTTGCGCGATCCCGTGTTTCAGGTCGGCCCAGAATTGCCGATAGGCTGGCTTTTGAACCTCGCCTGCATCGACGAAGGCCGAATGGTGCTTACCTACCAGTTCAGAAGCCGAGTAACCCATCAGGTTCAAAAAATTGGCGTTGGCGGAAAGCACGTGCCCGTCAAGGTCAAACTCTATAAGCCCATGACTGCGATCAATCGCCGTCAGCAGGTCCTGATTGAGGCCGTCCGCCTTACGTGACTTTTTTCCACCAAACACTGACCACATGGACAGTACTCCGCAACACAACAGATGACATTGTTACGGAAGGTTCTCAATAAGAGGTTAAGTGCGCTGGTTACCGCGCCATTGACGCCCTCGCCCGCGTAGGTGAGGCGCGGTTCGGGGCCGAGGGGGGGTCGAGCACCTCGGTCAGGGCCCGATGGACCTTGTCGCGCTGGGCTTTTGTCAGTTGCTTGCGCGTAAAGTGATCAACGACATAAAAGGCATCGACCGCGCGTTCGCCGTAACAGTCGATGTGGGCCGAGGCCGTATCGAGACGCGCACGCGCCAGCACGCTGGCCACATCGGCCAGAAGTCCCGGACGGTCTCGGCCGGACACCTCGATAATCGTCATTTGGGGGTTGGATTCATCGTCGAAGACCACGGTCGGTGCGATGGCAAAAGCCGCCGTGCGGTGGGCATTGATCGCCTTATGGATCAGGGGCGCCGCCGCTTCACCACCGACGGCCTTTTCCAACGCCTTTTCCATCTGGCGGATGCGGCCCGGATCGTCGTGGCCAAACGGCTTGCCCTGCGTGTCCTGCACGTAGAAGACGTCGAGCGCCTGAGCCGTGGTGGAGGTGAAGACCTGCGCCCCCACAACGTTGGCGCCCAGATTGGTAAAGCAGCGCGCCAGATCGGCAAACAGGCCCGGACGGTCCGGCCCCGTTATACAGAAGCAGGCAGCGTTGCGGGTCGTGTCGATAAAAGCCTGAGCCGAGGCCTTCCCTTCGGAAGCGCTCCACACCTGACGGGCGTGCTGGCGGATTTCGTCGGCGGAAAAGGCAAACAGATACGACTCTTCCATGGTCCCGAGCCAGGCGCGCATCTGGTCATCCCCAGTGCTCAAAGACTCGCGCAAGGCCGCGGCGCGCGCCTGAATCTCTTCGCGCACCTGGGTCACCGCGTCGCCTTCGCTGCCGCGACCACCACGGAAAGCGGCTTCGGTTGCGGCCTGAAGCTCACGCATCAACTGGCCTTTCCAACCGTTCCATACACCCGGCCCAACGGCGCGGATATCGGCGACGGTGAGTACCAGAAGCTGACGCAGACGTTCGGGCGTTTCGACGATGCGCGCAAAAGACGCCACAGTTTCCGGGTCCGACACATCGCGCTTTTGCGCGTAGTCGGACAAGACAAGGTGATGGCGCACCAGCCACGCCACCTGATCAATCTGCCACTTTTCAAGTCCCAGTCGCGCACAGGCGCGGCGCGCGGCAATTTCGCCCTCAATTTCCTGCCCCAGCTCGCCCCCCTTGCCCACATCGTGCAGCAGCATAGCGAGATAGAGGGTTTCCTTATTGGCCAGATTGGGGATCAGCGAGGTCGCCAGCGGGTGATCCTCACGGTGCTGCCCCAGTTCGATATCACGGATTATCCCAATGGCGCGCAGCGTGTGCTCATCAACTGTGTAGGTGTGGTACATGTTGAACTGGGTCTGGGCCACAATGTGCCCGAACTCAGGGATATAGCGTCCCAGAAGCCCCGTCTCGGTCATCAGAGACAAGGTGCGATAGGGGTTTTTACCGCGCACCAATATATCCAGAAAGACCTCGGCCACCGCCTTGTCGCGGCGAAGGGCGGCGTTGACCAGCTTGAGGTTACGCGCAACCGCCGTAAAGGCGTCCGGATGCAGGTCCATTTCCAGCCGGTCCGCCATGCGAAACAGCTTGAACATGGCGACCGGGGCCTTTTTGAAGACATCCGGGTTTTGCACACTCAGACGGCCTGAGTCGATAATCAAGCCCGGGTGTTCCGGCTTACTCAGCGACAAGAGCCCTGATTGAAAAAAGTGCGTCAGGCGTTGCAACGGCTTGGTCTGCTGCGCCTCCAGCTTGGTGCAGAAGATGCGGGTCAGCGCCCCAACCTCCTTGGCCACCAGGAAATAACGTCGCATGAAGCGCTCGACCGCCGGTTCACCATCGGCTTCCACATAGCCCATACGGCGGGCGATTTCCGGCTGAAGGTCAAAGCTCAGACGTTCTTCGGCCCGGCCCGCCGTCATGTGGATCAGAATGCGCACCTTCCACAGGAAGTCAAAGGCCTGCACAAACGCCGTGCGCTCTTTTTCAGTCAGCAGCGGGTCGAGGACGCCCCAGCCCCCCGCCGCCTGCGGTTTCTGGCTTTCGCGCAGCACCGGTGCGGGCGTGGCGCCCGCCAGGTATTTGGCGATCCAAAACAGCGTATGCAGGTCGCGTAAGCCGCCCTTACCCTCTTTGAGATTGGGCTCGACCACGTACCGCGTCGTTCCGGCCTTGGCGTGACGGAAATCGCGCTCCTCCAGCTTCGCCGTGACGAAATCAGACGCGCCGTGGCGCATGACATCGAGCGCCAGCTTTTCCTTCAGATACTGCACCAGCCCGCTATCACCGGCCAGCGGACGGTACTCGAGAAGCGCCGTCATGACCGTGTGGTCTTCGCGCGCCATCTTGAGGCTTTCATCGACCGTTCGCGAGGCGTGGCCAACCTTCAGGCCCAGATCCCACAGTGAATAGAGAATAAATTCGATAACGCTTTCGGAGTGCGGGGTTTCCTTCCACGCCCGCAAAAACAACAGGTCGAGATCCGAGTAGGGGGCCAGTTCGCCGCGGCCATAACCACCCACCGCCACCAGCGCCAGACGCTCACCTTCGGTCGGGTTGCGCGCGCGGTAAACGTGGGTCAGGGTGAAGTCCCAAAGGGCCGTGATGATTTCGTCGGCCAGTTTCGACAACTCACGCGCCGTCGATAGCCCCCCCCGGTGGTCCTCAACGCGTGACAACAGGCTTTCACGGGCCATATCCCACTCGCGCCTGAGGATGGCCACCGCCTTACGTCGCAGATCGGCCACGTCACCCGTCGAGTTCTCATAGGCCTCGGTCAGTTTGCGACGCAAAAGCGCGCCGTCAATGCTGTGGCTCAGCAGGGCGGGACTTGTCTTGGTCAGCATGAGAGCGGGTTCACCTGCGGGCGGCATTGACGTATCCCTGTATTACACCAGACCCCTTAAACGATAGATAACTTCAAGCGCCTCTCGGGGGCTGAGGTCATCCGGATTGATGCCTTTGACGGCCTTTTCCAATTCGGTTTCAGCAGGCTTTTGCACCGCAGCAACCGCGACCTGCGCCTGAACCGTGGCAAAGAGCGGCAGATCATCGAGTTTGAGCTGATGCGCCTTATCGGTCTCCAACCGCTCCAGTATGTCCTTGGCGCGAGCAACCACCACCGGCGGCATTCCGGCCAGGCGCGCCACCTGCACCCCGTAGGAGCGATCCGCCGCACCCCGTTTGGCCTCGTGCAGGAAGATCAGCTCACCGTTCCACTCACGCGCCGTCATGGAGATATTGTGGGTATGGGCGAGTAAGGATTCAAGCTGTGCCAACTCATGATAGTGGGTGGCGAAAAGCGCGCGCGCCTTGACCACCTCATGCAGGTTTTCGGCGCAGGCCCACGCAATAGCCAGACCGTCGAAGGTCGCCGTTCCACGCCCGATCTCATCCAGAATAACGAAGGAACGCTGTGTCGCCTGAGTGAGGATGGCGGCGGTCTCAACCATCTCCATCATGAAGGTCGAACGCCCCTGCGCCAGGTCATCACCGGCCCCGACGCGCGAGAAGAGGCGATCGACGACGCCCAGCCGGAACGAGGCCGCCGGAACGAACAGACCGGCCTGTGCCGTGATCACCAGCAGGGCATTCTGGCGCAGGAAGGTCGATTTACCGGCCATGTTCGGCCCCGTGACGAGGTCGAGCCGTGGCCCGCTCTGACCCGACGCGTCCAGACAGCAATCGTTGGGCGTGAACGGCTTGCCTTCGGTGCGCAAGGCCGCCACGACGACGGGGTGACGCGCGCCTTTGGCATCGAAGACGAGGCTGTCATCCACCACGGGGCGGGTCGCTTCAAGATCTTCCGCCCACTCGGCGGCCGCGGCAGCGACATCCAGCGCGCAGAAGGCATCGAACATATCCTGCAACGGATGCGCGTTGCGGCGAACCTCTTCGCGCAGATCCTCGAAAATGGCCAGTTCGAGATTTAGCGCATCGGACCCGGCGCGGGCGATGCGGGCATCAAGGTCGATCAGGTCCGGCGTTGAAAAACGCATCTGATTGGCGAGCGTCTGACGATGGATAAAGCGCTGACGGTGCGTGTCGCTCAAGGCCTCGGCCTGTTTGGCCGTCAGTTCGATGAAATAGCCCAGAACCGCATTGTACTTGATCTTCAGCGGCAGGCCGGTTTCCTGCTGAAGATCAGACTCCATACGCAGGATGATCTGACGTGAATCGTTGCGCAGGCTGATGGCGTCCTGAAGATTTGTGTCGTAGCCGGGCTTTATGAAGCCGCCATCGCGCGTCGAAAGGGGCGGTTCATCGACCAGCGCCGTGTCGAGCTTGAACAGAAGATCCAGCACGTTTTGTGACGCGGTCAGGGCCTCGACATGGGCATGAATTTCAGCAGGCCAGTCAGGGTCGAGCCGGGTTTCCGGATCATTGGGTTGTAACAGGCCAACTAAATCTTTGGCCAGATCGAGACAATCGCGGATAACTTTCAGATCACGCGGCCCCCCGCGCCCCAGACCCAGCCGTGACAGGGCGCGTGCCATATCGCTCATACCGCGCAAACGGCCGCGCACCTCTTGGCGCAGCGTCCGCTGCGCCAGAAACCACTGCACGCCATCCAGTCGGCGATTGATCTCGACCGGGTTGTTCAGCGGGCGCGACAGACGCGCCGCCAGGAGGCGCGAGCCGCCTGAGGTAATCGTGCGGTCAATGGCCGACATCAGCGAACCTTCGCGGCTGCCCTTTTGCGTGCGCTCGATCTCCAGACTGAGGCGGGTGGACGGATCAATGGCCAGATAGGCCAGAGAGGCGACCTTTCGGGGGGCCTTGAGTAGCGGGGCCTTACCCGCCTGAGTGAGGTCGATATAAGCCGCCAGCATCCCCAGCGCCGACAGTTCGGCCGGGCTGAAGGCCCCGAACCCATCCAGCGTTTCCACGCCATAGAGCCGCTTCAGCCGCGCCTCGCCCGCCGCCGGATCGGACAAAGACGCCGGTTGCGGCTGGATCGCGCCGCCGCAATATTTCAGCAGGGCATAAAGGTTTTCATCCTGAAGGATACGATCAGAAACAAGGCTCTCGGAGGGCCGCAGCGCCGACAGATGCGTGCCGAGCGTCTCTGGCGTCAGTTCCAGACATTCCACCTCCCCTGTGGACAGCTCCAGCGACGCCAGCGCCATCACCCCCGCCCGCTGGGACAAGGCCACCAGACGGTTGGCGCCGCGTTCCTCCAGGAGGCTCTCTTCGGTCAGGGTGCCCGGCGTGACGATGCGCGTAATCCCCCGCTTCACTACAGCCTTATAGCCTCGCTTTTTGGCTTCGGACGGGTCCTCGAGCTGGTCGCAGATGGCGACGCGAAACCCCATGCGGATCAGCTTGGCAATATAGGCTTCAGCGGCGTGGGCGGGCACGCCGGCCATGGGGATGTCTTCGCCTTGATGCTTGCCGCGTTTGGTGAGCGCCAGAGACAGGGCCCCAGCCGCCTGTTCGGCATCCTCAAAGAACAGCTCGTAAAAATCGCCCATGCGAAAGAACAGGAGCGAGCCTGGATTGGCGGCCTTCACCTCCAGATACTGGGCCATAACGGGTGTGGCACCGTCGAGTTGCGCTTTAAGGTCTTTTTCGGGGGAAGGGGTCGCGTTCATGGGATTGGTTTAGAGCGCATCCCCAAAAGTGTGAAGCGGTTTTCGGACAAGATGGGCGTTCATAAATCAGTGTTAACAAGGCTGACTTCGCCAAATGCGCGGTTGCGGGGATTTCCTTGGCCGTCCGCCTCCCCCAGTGCAACTTATGTGCGGAATTCCGCCCTCAGTTTCAGATATTGAAACGAAATAAAACCTTTTTTGACGGTTTTGACGGGAATAGGGTGTTTATCCCAGGGCTATACTGCCATACTAACACCCTAGGTAAACCTATAATTGTCAGACAAATAACCGCGAGACGGAACGCCGGAATGCCCATCGACAAGACCAAGGTCAGCGACGAAGAAGCCCTGAATTTCCACCAGTATCCCACCCCGGGGAAGATCGGACTTCAGCCGACCAAGCCTATGGCGACGCAGCGTGATCTGGCGCTGGCCTATTCACCGGGTGTCGCCGTTCCGGTGCGCAAGATCGCCGAAAATCCGGATGCCGCCTACGACTATACATCGAAGGGCAATACGGTCGCGGTGATTTCAAACGGCACCGCTATTCTCGGTCTCGGCAATCTGGGCGCGCTGGCCTCAAAGCCGGTCATGGAAGGTAAGGCCGTCCTGTTTAAGCGGTTTGCCGATATCGACTCCTTCGATATCGAAGTGGCGACGCAAGATCCGGACGAGTTTATCACCGTGGTCAAGAACATCACGGCGTCTTTTGGCGGCATCAATCTCGAAGACATCAAGTCGCCGGAATGCTTCATCATTGAATCGGCGCTTCAGGACCTCGCTGACATTCCTGTCTTCCATGACGACCAGCACGGCACCGCCATTATCGCCGCCGCCGGCCTGATCAACGCTCTGGAGATCACCGGTCGCCGGATCGAAGACACCAAGGTCGTGCTATGCGGCGCGGGCGCGGCGGGTCTGTCCTCCATCGGCCTGATCAAAGCCATGGGCGTGAAGCCGGAAAACACCACCGTCGTCGATATTCATGGGGTGGTCTACAAGGGCCGCACGGTAGAAATGGACCAGTGGAAGTCGGTCCACGCCACCGATACAGACAAGCGCACGCTTGCTGAGGCGATGGTTGGGGCCGATGTGGTGCTGGGTCTGTCGGCCAAGGGCGTTATCACGCCCGAAATGGTCGCCACCATGGCCCCCCAGCCGATCATCTTTGCCATGGCCAATCCTGATCCGGAAATCACCCCCGAGGACGTGGCCAAGGTGCGCGATGACGCCATCGTCGCTACGGGCCGTTCGGACTATCCCAATCAGGTCAACAATGTTCTGGGCTTCCCCTACATCTTCCGCGGTGCGCTCGACGTGCGCGCGCGCCGCGTTAATCACGAGATGAAGCTGGCCGCCGCAATGGCACTGGCGCAGCTGGCCCGTGAAGACGTGCCGGACGAGGTGGCCGCTGCCTATCAGGGCCGTCACCTGAAGTTTGGCAAGGACTACATCATCCCGACGCCGTTTGACCCGCGCCTGATCTGGTACATTCCGCCCTTCGTAGCGCAGGCCGCCATGGATACCGGCGTGGCGCGCAAGCCGATCGAGGATATGGATTCCTATCGCAAGACGCTGGAAAAACGCCTCGATCCCTCGGCAGGCTTCCTGCAAAACATCACCGCAACCGTGCGGTCTCGCCCCTCCAAGCGCATCGTCTTTGCCGAAGGCGAAGACATCTCGGTCATCCGCGCCGCCCACGCGTTCAAGGCGCAGGGTCTGGGCACGCCCATCCTTTGTGGCCGCGAAAACCTCGTCACCGCCAATATGCGCGCGGCAGGCCTCGACCCGGCGGAAGAGGATATCGAAATCGTCAATGCCCGCCTGAGCCACCGCAATTCGGCCTATTCGCAGCTTCTTTATAGCCGCCTGCAACGCAAAGGCTTCCTAAAGCGCGACGTGGACCGCCTGATCAATCAGGATCGCAACTCGTTTGCTGCCGCCATGGTGCTGTCCGGCCACGCCGACGGCATGGTCACTGGCGTAACCCGCTCCTTCGATCAGGCCTTTGAAGAGGTTCTGCGCGTCGTCGATCCGGCCCCCGGTGGGCGCGTGATGGGTATGTCTATTGTGCTGGCCCGCGGCAAGACCGTGTTTATCGCCGACACCACGGTGGCCGAGCTGCCCGATCCCGAGGAACTGGTCGAAATCGCGGTCGAAGCGGCCATGGCGGTGCGCGGCATGGGCCACACGCCGCGCGTGGCCTTCATGTCCTATTCGACCTTTGGCAATCCGGCTGGCGAGCGCTCCGACCGCGTGGCCAAGGCAGTTGAACTTCTCGAACAACGCGGCGTCGATTTCGAGTTCGAAGGCGAAATGCCGCCTGACGTGGCGCTTGACCCCACCTTGTGGGCCAACTACCCGTTCCAGCGCCTCACCGCTCCTGCCAATATTCTGGTCATGCCGGCCATCCACTCCGCGTCGATCTCGACCAAGCTGGTACAGGCTCTGGGCGGCGCCACCGTCGTGGGCCCGCTTCTGCTCGGCCTGTCTAAGCCCGTGCAGATCTGTCAGCTGTCGGACTCGGTCACAAAGATCCTGACCATGGCCACTTTTGCGGCCTACGATATCCGGGCAAATATCAATAACTGAACGTGAAAACGTAACGAGAGGTATCAGGGCGCAGCCGTCAGGCTTCGCCCTGTTCTTTTATGGCGCCCGCGCGTATCAGCCAGAAGGCCAGCCCCACCGCTACCAGGCCGACCAGAGCGGTAAAGGTGAAAAACAACATATAGCCGGCTCCCAGCGCTTCACGCGAGACGCCCAGGGCCGCCGCCGGTTTGGAAAAGCTGACGGCTGGCAGGGTGTTGAGATAGCTCATAAACGGCGTCGCCAGGTTGCCGCTGTCTGCACCCCGCGCGGCCCCTTCGACGATGCGGCCCGACTGTGAGGCGAGAAGTTTACCCGGCAAGGCGTAGACTGAGGACAGAAGCGCATATTGCGGGGCGGCGAAGCGTTCGGAAATCAGGGACGACATGAAAGCAATCAGCACGACGCCGGCATAGCCACCGGAGATGTTGTCGATAGCCAGAGCAATGGAAAAGGCCGGAATGCTGTTTCCCTGCGTCGCGAGCCACGCATAGGCGAGATTTGACAGGGCGCAGGCAAAGGCCCCGATCATCAGGCTCTTTTTCATGCCCAGTCGAGTCATCGAAAGTCCACCCGCCGTGACACCGATAATGGTCATGATGACGCCGAACACTTTACGCACTTCACCGATAACCGCCTTGTCGAAGCCCATATCAAGATAGAAGGCCCCGTTGATATTGAGCAGGAAGTCCGACAAACGGTAAACGCAAATGCCCGCCAGAATGAGCCAGGCCAGATTTTCGTAACGCGCCAGGAAGTCCGCCATCGGCTCGACAAACGTCTGGCGCAGATAAGCCCCAGGACGGGTCGGCATCTGCGGCAGTGGGAGGCAGGCGACGATCAACAGCCCGAGGCCGGCGATCACCGCCGGAAACTGCAAAAATATGCCGGTTTCGCGGCTCGTCCAGATAGCTTTGGCCGCCTCATAGGCCTCTGTGGTCGGGAACAGGAACTGAAACAAAGTGATATTGGCGGTCAGACCCGCTCCCATCAGTGAGGCGGCAATCAGCATAATTAGCACCCGCACCCCCCATTCCAGCGCTTCGGTGCCCGGGTGCGGCGGCAGACCGCGATAGTCTATGGGACGAATAATGTGTTCGCCTTCACGCGCCAGAAGCGTACCTGTAATGCCAATCAGCATCATGGCCGCCATCATCGCATAGGCGGGTCGCCAACCGTAATATTGGGCAATCACAAGCGGCAGAATACCCGCTACGAAGGTCGAAACCCGCGCCCCCCAGGTATAGGCGGTGGTGAGCACGGCCTGCCCGCCTGTACCCAGACTGTTGGCATTTTCGATCCGCCAGGCGTCCACTACGATGTCCTGCGTCGCGCCCATAAAGCCAAGCAGCACGGCGATCAGCGCCATCAGCATCAGGTGATCCTGAGGGTTCAGGCTCGAAATGGTCCATAACCCAATGAGGATCACCGCCTGCATGATCAGCATCCAGCTACGCCGATGCCCCAAAAGGGCCGTAAGGCCGGGCAAGCGCACCCTGTCAACCAGCGGGGCCCACATGAATTTCAGGCTGTAGGCAAAGGTGGCCAGCGAGAAGAAGGCGATAACCTCAAGCGACAACCCCTCTTCACGCAACCAGATGGACAAGGTGTCGAAAATCAAGGTCAGCGTCAGTCCGGACGAGAACCCCAGACAGATCATGGCCAGGGTCCGCCGCGTAAAAAAGGGCTTCACGGCCTGCCACAGTGTCTTGGTCTGAGGCTGCACGGGCGGCGTAGTGGTCATGAGTATCCCCGATAAGAATCCTGACGAGGATCATCGGGGGAAGCCATTGATTTGGCAAGCGTGCAAAAGGCGTCTTATAGCGCGGTGCGTTCAGGCCGCGTTGGCGCGCCCGCACCATTGGTTCAGACGGTGACGCAATGCCGGCAGCTCTATGGGCTTGGTCAGGAAGTCGTCCATACCCGCCGTCAAACAGGCGCGGCGATCTTCTTCATAGGCGTTTGCGGTCAGGGCGATGATCGGTAGCTTGACGCCGTTGGCCCGCATGGCCCTGGTAGTGCCTATACCGTCCAGGCCCGGCAAACCCAGGTCCATGAACACAATGTCGTAGGGCTTTCCCGCTTCGATAAGCTTTAGCGCCTCTTCACCGCTGGCGGCGCGCTCCACACGACAGCCCTCACGTTGCAGAAGAATTTGAGCCAGAAGCGCGTTGACGGGATTGTCTTCGACGAGCAGCACCTGCACGCCAGGCGCAACCACCGGCACGATACGATCATCTTCGGTCGCAACCACCCTTTCATCGTTGGGCAGCGGTTTGAGCGACAGGGCCTCAATGCGCTCCCTCAACGAACTGCGGCGCAAGGGCTTAATCAGATAACCGGCCCAGCCCTTATCACGCCACGCCGAAATTTCCTCACGTTCTTCGGGCGCCAGCAGGATCAGACTTCGGTTGTTGGGCGCGGGCACAGGTTCAGGCAAAAGCCGGCGATCCGCCAGCACTACGGCGCGTGACCGACGGCCAATACCTTTGAGTTGTGTCCCCTGACGTACCCGGATACCGCAACTTTGAAGATGCGATTGTGCCGCCTCGGCCAGCACGGGATTAGCCGTCAGGCAGATGACATCGGGGGTCGCACGCGGTTCAGGGGCGGTGCGCAAGGTACAGGGAACGGGGAAGGTGGCGGTGAATAGTGACCCCCTGCCCGGCTCTGACTGAAGGTCGAGTTCGGCGTTCATCGCCTCGATCAGCTTTTTGACGACCACCAGCCCCAGGCCGGCACCGCCGTATTGCGCCCCCGCGTGCGAGGGATCGACCTGCCCAAAAGCCTCAAAAATGCGCACCCGCGCCTCTTCGGGGATCCCGGCGCCTGTATCACGAACGCCGAAACGGATCGCCCCGCCTTCGGTCAGCGTCACCCCAATGAGAACGCCCCCGCTTTTCGTAAACTTAAGCGCATTACCGGCCAGATTAAACAGAATCTGACGCAGACGCCCTTCATCTATTTCGATGGCTTCAAGCCGTGGATCAAGTGACCACGCGATTTCGATTCCCCCCGCATAGGCGCGCGGTGACAACAGCTCCGCCACGCTTTGCAGAAGGGGTTCGAGTTCGATGAGATGGCTTTCAAGATGGATATGCCCGGCTTCAATGCGCGCATAGTCGAGCAGATCGTTGACCAGAGTGAGCAGATGTTCACCCGACTCACGCGCGGTTTGAAGGTAGGACTGCTGTTCAGCTGTCAAAGAGGTACGGTTAAGAAGTGACAGCATGCCCAGCACACCATTGAGCGGCGTGCGGATTTCATGGCTCATCAGCTTAAAGAAATCCTCACGCGCCTTAAGCTTCTGCGCCGCCTCCCGGGCTTCAGCTTCGGTCATCAGACGGCTGTCAGTTTGTTCCGGCGCGAGGGACATCTGGCGTCTGGACATGGGATTCGCGTGTCTCCGTACCTCGTTTTGAAGTCCCCTTCAGCCTAGCGGCAAATCCTTAACATCGGCTCAAGCCGTCGGTGTTTTACCCCATGAATATCCGATTTTCTGGTGTTCAGATGCCGCCCGACCCCAGATTGGCGCATCCGGGGATCCCGCGCGCAGTGGAGGTCTTTTCAATACGACCTCTCACGGCGATCCAAGTTTGATCATCGCGGATAGGTTTCGTCCTGTCGTAAAGTTGAAGACCTCAAGCCCTCTGCGAAATCCTCTGACGAGCAACCCGCGACACCTCACCCCGTTTTGCTTTTGGCGAGGCCGCGAGCCACGCGATAGGCTCATATGGGTCTGCAGGCTCGGATGCGGAGCGCGATGATGCCATCGCTGGCGTAAGGACTTGATAGCTCCCCTGCCGTCTGTGGCTACCGTTTCGCCGCCGTTCGATCAGCCAGGGACGTAGCTATAGGCCTCCCCCGTCCCTATGAGAGTCATGCGTGTGCCGGAGGTGGGGGGCAGGTCTCCGCACCGCGTTCGCTGCACAGAGAATACTGACAAAATGGCGAATACTCTCCATAAACAATATATTCGCTGCGCAAAGAATATCAGATGAATCGCACCTCTCAATTTGAGGCGGCTGTAATCGCCGATTTTACCGACGCTCTGGAGGCCATTCCAGGCGTGCGGAAGGTCGAGATGCGCCTCAATGGTCGTGATGGTGAAACCGAATATGACGGGCTGGCGGATGTGCGGGTACGACAAAAATCCTATACCCTACGACCATGGAACTCCAGTTTCAGGCGGCGGTCAAAACCCAGTCGCAAATCGGCTATCTGACCTTCACCCGCCGCTGCTTCCATCTCAGCCCACCCAAGAAGACCACATACCATTGATTCTATTATTAAATATCAACCAAAAGTCACGAGAAACGATGGCTATCTGAGAAATGTGGGCTCAGAAAGGTTAGGGCGCGGCATTGCACCCACGTTTCAAAAAGGCCTGGGACACTGGTATAGGTGGCTGTCGCGAGCCTTTTGCTTATGGTGCTTACCCACACCCTGTTTCCAGTCGTCATTAAAGGCGTTGGTGGGTTTACCGCTGGATCAAGGTGCATAGACCATTCGGCTTTGGCATCTGAAACAAACTCTGTCCGAGCAACGACCAGATAGCTCGAAATGGGTCATTCACCGATATGATCAGGTGATTACCGGTATAGGCATCGTACTGACTGCGATTGTGGCAGCCGTTGATTGCGCCCGTCTTTAAATGGCGGCAACTATATCTCGACGAAATGCGAAAACCGCCGCACTTAAGTGCTCTTAATTGACACATCGCGCCTCTAACGCACTTGGAGATGGCGTATCCGCATTGAGGTGAGCCAGCATATGGTCGGGTTCTTCAGCCACCTGGCGGGCGAAACCCATGACTGTGCGCAGGCCCCGGGCGGCAAGCCTGGAGAGGACGAAAAGACGGGTGCAGCTCCGGCCGAACCTGCACTCAAGGAAGTGGGAGCTTAAATCAAATCCCCACCTTCCGATTCGAAAAGAAGTGAGACGACCTAAAGCAATCTCAGGCGCCACCCAAGGCCTGATAGAGGGTCAGGCGGTTTTTGAACTGCGCCAGCCGAACATTATCGTAGCTCAGTTGAGCTGCGCGGGCAGATTGCCGGGCGTCAAGCCAAACCCGCAACGCCACTGCGCCTGTCTTATATTGCACGGCGTATAAAGCCTCCGCCCGTTGTGCGGCTTTTAGCGCTTGCGCCTCGGCCGCGGCCTTTTGTGCGAGCTGTGTATGGTTGGACAAAGCATTGTCCACATCCGCAAGGGCCTGAAGCCATGTCGTCTTAAACCTGGCAACGGCAATCTCGTAGCTCGTCTGAGACACCCTCACATTGGTGTGGATACGGGCGTAATCGAGAAAAGGCAGGGACAAGGTTGCAGCCACACTGCCTGAGGGATTTTTGAGAACCTCGGCAAGTTCGGAACTAATGCCACCTTCTGAACCGCTCAGAGTGAAGGTCGGATAAAAAGACTTCCGAGTGGCATCCACCGTCGCCAGAGCCTCCCGCAGCCGCATTTCTGCCGCGCGTAAATCTGGACGCTGACCAAGAAGGTCGGCCGGCAGGCCGGCCTGTACTTCGGGCAAAGGCGTCTGCGGTAGGATCTGTGGCTCGCGAGTGACGTCCCAACGGATTCCACCCAGCAATACGGCCAAAGACGCCCGGTATTCGACGAGGTTCTGCTGAAGCGCCGCGAGACTGGCCTCCTGCGCGCTGACGTTTTGCTGGGCCTCAGCGACGTCCACACCCGAGGCGGCCCCTGCATCATGCTGGGTCGTTACAAGATCAAGGACTTTCCGGGCGTGGGCCAGATCCTCCTGCCCCACGCTGATCTGACGATGCGTATAGCCAATCGTCCAATAAAGTTCGGCGGTCGTTCCAACCAGGGCAAGGCGCGTTGCCGCAAGATCTTCGGCCGTCGCCTGCGCTTCCCAGTTTGCGGCACGAAGCGTATCATTCAAACGGCCATAAAGATCAGCTTCGTAGGAGACGCTAAGACTGGCGCTGTAGCTTGTGTCACCCGCGTGGCTGGCCGATACACTTCCCGACAGGGAAGGCCATTTGTCCAGTCGGCTGAGACCAGCCGTCAGTCTCGCCTTTTTAAGGGTCAGGCCCGCGGCCGCCAGATCGTTGTTATGGGTCAGGACCGTGCTGACCAGGGCGTTGAGCTGCGCGTCGCCAAAGGATGTCCACCACGCCGACGGCGGCTTGTCTATTAGGGTTGCCGCCGTCTGGTGGAGGTAGGTCTCAGCGACAGGCACCTGTGGCGTCACATAGGGGGTCGATGTGCACGCCGTCAGGCCGATGGCCGATAGACAGGTCCCCAGTAAGCCGAACAAAGCTATGCGCATCAATCCCTCGCAAGTGCGGTGACCGGATCGAGACGCGCAGCGTTACGCGCAGGCAAGAAGCCGAAAACAACCCCGATAAGGGTCGAGCAGACGACCGCTGCGACAATCGAAACCGGTGAATAAACCAGAGTAAAGTCGGTGCTGAATAGCGAGAAAATCACGCCAAAGCCGAGAGCGGTGGAGATCCCCAGAACCCCCCCGAGCAAGCAGACCAGAATGGCCTCGATCAGGAATTGCTGAAGAATGTCTCGTTGCCTCGCGCCAACGGCCATGCGGACCCCGATCTCTGAGGTACGCTCGGTGACGGATACGAGCATGATGTTCATGACGCCAATCCCTCCGACAATGAGGGAAATGACCGCAATAGCCGAGATCAGAAGTGTCATGGTCGTCGTTGTGGCCGTGATCGTCTGCCGTATTTCATCTGTGTTGATGATAAAAAAGTCTTTTGTCCCGTGTCTCTCCTGAAGCAAGGTCGTTACCGCATCTTCTGCCGCTTTGCTGTCTGCGGTGTCTTTTACTCGTACCGTCACGCTGCGCAGCGTTTGGGTGCCAAGCATGCGCGCGTTAACAGCCGTATAGGGCATGTAGATGTTGAGACTGTCCGTGTTGCCGCCAAAGCTCGAACCGCTTTTTGCGGTTATACCAATTATGCGCGCAGGAACATCACCAAGGAGCAGCACTTCGCCAACGGCTTGGCCGTTTGGAAAGAAAGTTTTCAAGGAGTTCTGATCTATAACAATGACCTGATCCAGACGACTGACATCACCAGCGTCAAACAGCCGCCCTTGCGCGAGACTCAGGCCCTTGACCCTGAAATAATGATCACCCACGCCATTGACGGTAGCGGTTGCTGCGGTCGCACCGGCGCGTGCGGTAACCGAGGAAGACACGGTCGGCGTCACGCTATCCACATAGCTTTCTTTGGCCAAAGCCTCGGCATCGCCAACCACGAGGGTTCGGACCCGACCCGACCGGAGGTCGCCGAAGCCGCTACCGGGCATAATCTCAAGCGTGTTGGTGCCTATGGCCGAAATATTGGCCAGAACCTTCTGACGCGATCCCTCACCCAGCGCCACGACGCACACGACGGATGCGATGCCGATAATAATACCGAGCATGGTCAGGAAGGTGCGCAGACGATGGGACTTCATAGCCAGAATGGCCATGGTGAACGCCTCGCCCAGACTGTCCAGCACTGCCGCCATACCGCTTTGCCGCACGATTCTAGGCGACGGTAACGGGTCGTTCATGGTTTCACCACGACCGGCACCCGCACGGTCGTTGACTATGACACCGTCACGAATTTCGATAACGCGGTCACAGTGCTCGGCAACGTCAGGATCGTGGGTAACGATGATGACTGTGTGACCGGCGGCGTGCAGACCCTTCAGTATCCGCATGACCTCTGCGCCGGATGTGGTGTCGAGGGCGCCTGTGGGTTCATCGGCCAGAACAATCTCCCCACCATTCATAAGCGCACGGGCGATCGACACGCGCTGCTGCTGACCGCCTGACAATTGTCCGGGCCGGTGACCCGTGCGCAGCCCTAGGCCTAAACGATCCAGAAGATCTTGGGACCTTTTCCGCCGCTCATACGGCTTTAGGCCGGCATAGACCGCCGGCACTTCAACATTTGCGGCCGCCGAAAGATCGCCCAGCAGATGGTATCGCTGGAAGATGAAACCGAAATGCTCGCGACGCAGCTCAGCCAGTTCATCAGGGCCGAGTTCTGAGGTTTCCCTACCCCCGACACTATAAACTCCTGAGGTGGGCCGATCGAGACAACCAAGTATGTTCATCAGCGTCGATTTGCCCGAACCGGACTGCCCGACGATGGCGACCATTTCACCGGACCGGATCGTCAGATCGACGTCCTTTAGCGCGTGAATGGTTCCCTCACCCGCCGGAAACTCCCGGCACAGTTTGCGAACCTCTAGTACAGGAGGTGAGATCATGAGTTTAGCCCGGAGGCCCTCCGCCACCGGGAGGTCCGCCCATGCCCCCCAGCCCTCCGCCCGGAGGTCCCTGCCGGGAAGTGGCTGAGGACGAGGCCGCGTCGGTCTTGCCGCTTGCACCGGCCTGTCCCGTGACGATCTTGTCGCCCGCCTTAAGACCGGAAAGTATCTGAACCCTGGCCCCATCCGTGACACCGACCGTGATCGTTCGCGGCTCCGGGCGGTCCGAATTTTCCTTCACGACCATGACCATATAGCTACCATCGGGGTTCTTGGGACCGAGTGCTGTTGCGGGAATGGTCAGGACATTCTGCGCGCTTTCGAGAATGACATACACCTGTGCCGTCATTGACGTGCGAAGGGTTCCCTCGGGGTTATCCACGTCGAACAGTCCGTAGTAGTAGACGGCCGAAGAGGTCGAGGTGGTTGTGGTGCTGGCATCGGGTTCAAAAGCCGTATTTGCCGGCTCAATTGTGCGGAGCGTGGCGTAGTACTTTCGGGCGGGGTCTCCCAGTATGGTAAAGTACACTTTCATACCGGCCTTGACCTTGATCACGTCCGCCTCAGAGATTTCGGCCTTCACGGTCATCTTGTTGAGAGCCCCGAGCACGACGATCGTAGGGGCGGACTGGTTAGCGTTGACGGTCTGACCCTGCTTCGTGACGATGGAAATCACGGTGCCGTCCATGGGGGCCGTGATACGCGTGTACCCCAGATTAACGTTCGCCGTATTGACCGACACCTTAGCTGAAGCCACCTGCGCTTTGATGGCGCTTACGCTGCTTTGCGCACTGCGGTACTCCGCCAGAGCCGCGTCATAATCCGCCTTCGAGCCTGCATCCGCCATAAATAGCGTCTTTTGCCGCTCATACGCGGCCTGCTTCTGAATGAGTGTCGCTTCGGCGGAAGCCTGCTGGGCCGTTACATTATTAAGGTTGGCTTGTGCCGTGAGAAGATTGTTTTTTTGGCTGGCCGAATCGATCTCCGCTATGAGGTCGCCCTGTTTGACCTGTTGCCCCAGTTCGACATGAAGCTTGACGACCTGACCCGAAACCTGCGCACCTACGCTCACCTGACGAAAAGGCTCGAGCGTGCCGGACGCGAGGACTGTCTTCTCGACATTTCCGATCGCGACGGGCTCGGCCAGAAATTGCGGGGGTTTTTCCTTTTGCAGAAAAATGATCCAGATCAGGCTAAGCACAATCAACCCGACTGTGACACTACCTATGACGAGGGTGGCTTTGGAGTGCAGCTTCATATCTTCTGGCTTAGCCGACAATATGTACCTTTTTAGTTCAAAGATGACATATTCCTCATCGCACGCGGAAAATCAGGACAAGGCTTGCAACGGTCCTACGCCCTGACACCTATTATCCGCTCGCTTAACCTTTCGGATGGCGTCCGCCTGAAAGTAACCTGCTGGCCGCTCTGGATACCCCTCCAGCCACCTACCTTTTAAACTTTCCAACTGATGCATAGACAAGTACCGGCATCTTTCAACGCGGACCTGGTCCGCCTGGATGATCAAAAGGCCGGGTCGCTCAAAGCCCTCTGGATGATGGCATTTCGGCTTCACGCTGGCGCAAGGTGGTTACTCGACGTGTCTTGCAAACCCATCACCCTAGAGCCTGATTGTCGGGTGATTGCCCCTCCTCGCGACGCAACCCGCCTTCACCCCGCTGACGCGGTGATTGTCCTAGGCTTAGGCATCATGTCTTTCAAGTCGCAGTAAGGAAACGCCAAAGCCGTCACCTTACGCAAATCTTATCCACACCCCACGGAATGAATTTAGACAAATCATGAACAAAGATAGAACAGAATGGCACAAATGCACATAACTGTAATATAAGACCTGGCGTAACCACGAAATCTCGGATATTTTCCTTTAAATTCTACACCTTGGCTGTGGACAGCTTACGTTCCACCACGCTCCATAAAGCGTCCCCGGCATCGATGCCGTCAAAGGCTTTAAGCTGCACCGCACCCGTGGGCGAGGTCACGTTGATTTCGGTAAGATAATCGCCAATGACGTCAAGCCCCACAAAGATCAGACCCCGTTCACGCAGAGCCGGTCCCACCGCCGCACAGATTTCCAGATCACGGGGCGTCAGCGTCGTGGGGGCCGCCGTGCCGCCAACGCGCAGGTTGGAACGCACGGCATCCTTTTGAGGTACGCGATTGATGGCCCCGACCACCTCACCATCGACCAGAATGATACGCTTGTCGCCCGCCGAGACTGCCGGGATGAACTTTTGCAGCACCAGAGGCTCACGGCCAATCGCCGCATGCAGTTCGATCAGGGCGTCAAGATTGCGGTCATCCGCCTTGAGCTTGATGATGCCGCCACCGGCCGCCCCATGCAGGGGTTTCAGGATCACATCGCCGTGGCGTTGCTGAAAATCCCGCAGGGCCTCAGGATCGGCGCTGATCAAGGTCGGCGGTTGGAGGCCCTGAAAATGCTGAGCGAACAGCTTTTCCGGACAATCCCGCACGCTGCGTGGATCATTGACGACCAGGGTCTTCGGATGGATCATTTCCAAAAGATAGGTGGCGGTAATATAGGCCACGTCGAATGGCGGGTCCTGACGCATCAGCACCACATCGACATCGCTACCCAGATTAAGTTTCTGATGCGTCCCCGCCGTAACGTGGTCGCCCTTGACCGGCCTAAGCGTTACCTTACGCGCACGGGCAAAAATTTTGCCATCTTCCAACGAGAGGTGTTGCGGCTCGTAGACCCACAGTTCGTGTCCGCGCGCCTGCGCCGCCATCATCAGCAGGAAGGTCGTATCCCCGGCGATATTGATGTTTTCGATGGGGTCCATCTGGACGGCAACGCGCAGGGTCATAGGGCTATCTCTCGCTTCTTGCCCCCTATGTATAGAGCCTGAGCGGCAGCACAAGGGGACCGCAGTGAGATTCCATCGGCAAAAGCCTCGCGCAGCTGGCGCACTTGGCGTGGCGCCACGAAATAGAGATCACCCTATATAGGGAGTTGGGCCGGTCAGGGGCTTGCGCAACGGGGTAGCGCTGTTTGGCGTCAATGACGTCAAGGCGTTGGCCGCGCAAGCTAGAAGGGCGGTTTTCACCTTCCTAGGTTTAGACCAAACTCTAAAATGCAGTGGCCGGCCAAAAAGGAGATGGAGGGGCGCGCCATTGGCTCAGATGCCCGCGTTTGTGTAGCCTAGGGGCGGTGGTCAACCTCCTGGGCGCGGCGCTATGTCATTTCAAATCCAGCGCCCGCTTGTAGATAACCTTGCGCGGCAGGTCGAACTTCTGCGCCAGCAAAGCCGCAGCTTCGGACGGCGGCAGGGTTTTCAACGCGTCAATTATGGCCGCATCCAGATCGTCGGCAGAGGTTGCCTCGGCCTGACCCGGCCCGATCAGCACCACAATCTCGCCCTTCGGTTCTTGAAGTTCGCGACAGTCGATCAGTTCACCGAGCGTGCCGCGCACGCAGGTTTCATAAAGCTTAGTCAGTTCGCGGCACACGGCAGCCGGACGCTCGCCCAGAACGGCGCGCATATCGCTCAGAGACTCGTGAAGGCGGGGACCGGTTTCAAAGAAAACGACTGTCGATTCAAGGGCCTTAAAATCGGACAGAAAGGTCTTCCTAGCTGATGATTTGTTGGGCACAAACCCTGCAAACATAAAGCGGTCTGTCGGCAATCCGGCCAGACACAGAGCCGCCATCACCGCCGAGGGACCCGGGATAGGATGGACCCGTGCGCCCGCTTCCAACGCTATGTTGACCAGTCGGAACCCCGGATCAGACACCAGAGGCGTCCCGGCATCGGAGACCTGGGCCACGATCTCACCGGCGTGCAGGCGGGTCAGGATTTCCGGAATAACTTGCGGCCCCGAATGGTCATCGTAGCGGATCAGCTTTTTCTTGAGGTCATAGGCCGATAGCAGCTTGCCCGTCACCCGTGTGTCCTCGCACAACACCACGTCGGCAGCGCGCAGCACGTCAAGCGCGCGCAAGGTGATGTCGCGCAGATTACCGATCGGCGTGGCAATGATATAGAGCCCCCCTTCGACAGGGCGGGGCTGTGGGGCAAAGAAATCGCTCATGCCCCTATCTGGCGCATGGGCCGCCGTTTGGAAAGCCTAAATAATGCCCGCGCAGGTACGCGCCAGTGCCTTGCGCCGCGCCACACTCAGCTCCAGGCCCGTGACCTTCCAGTCGAGGCCGTTGCGCGACACCACCAGATAGTCGTCACCGCTGATACGGTACTGGCGCGCCGCAAAGCTGCCGTAACGGATGCGCGGATCGGGTTTCCAGTTAAGTTTGGCCGGTTGCGGTTTTAGGTATTTGAGCAGGGTAACAAACCCCTGCGCCTCGCCGGCCGTCTGGGCACACAGGTGCAGGTCGATGGTCTTTTCGGGTTC
Organism: Asticcacaulis excentricus CB 48; assembly: GCF_000175215.2. Taxonomy (NCBI): domain Bacteria; kingdom Pseudomonadati; phylum Pseudomonadota; class Alphaproteobacteria; order Caulobacterales; family Caulobacteraceae; genus Asticcacaulis; species Asticcacaulis excentricus. Next base: position 56,290 of record NC_014816.1, read on the forward strand.
CGGCTCAGGGGCGGGTTTTTGTTTGCCACCAAGTAGCGACGCGCCCTTGTCCCACATCCGTTGCAGCAAGCCTCCCTTTTGTTCGGCAGGCTTTGGTGCCGCAACGGGGACCACCTCATAAGGGGCGATGTCGCTGTAGAGGCGGTTGGTGATAGACGTGCCGTCGATAAGGGGTTCGACACGGGACACCTTACCGGAACTCGCATAGGTCAGAGTGTCGATGGCCACGACCTGCGCCCGATAGACATCCCAACACACAAGACCGCCGATGACGACCACCAAAACCGTCAAAACGATCAGAATTCTGCGCCATTTGTGCATGGGAAGCCCCCTATCTACCTCTTGTTTACGCGGCAAAACGGCAAAAATTATGACAAAAGCTCCAGGAGCAGCCGGTCGAGTACAACCCGGCCCTTCGGCGTAGCGCGTAGACGCTCCCGCGTCGCTTCGAGAAAGCCCCCGGCAATCAGCTCATCGCTTTTGTTCAGCGGCAGCCCGGCAATGCGTTCAAGCCGCACACCTTCAATCAGACGCAACCCCAGCATCAGCGCCTCTTCGCTGGCCTCTTCGGGTGATAAGGGTTCGCGCGTCACGCTGTGGCCGGTTTCGCGGACACGCGCGATATAGGCTTTGAGATCAGGCTCAGCGACCGTGGCGTGACGCGCCTTGTCAAACGTCAGGCGACCATGCGCGCCTGGTCCTATGCCCACATAGTCCACGCCTTCCCAGACGTTTATATTGTGCTTCGAACGCGCCTCTTTACCACGTGCATGGTTGGACACCTCATAGGCCTCATAGCCCAGTTCGGTCAGAACAGACTGGGTTTGATCATAGAAGGCTTCACCCCGTTCCGGGTCGGGAATGCGTAACTGCCCTCGCCGGGCTGCCCGCCCGAAGGCGGTCTCGGATTCGATAGTCAGTTGATAGGGCGAGATATGTTCGACACCCAGATGGGCCGCCCGCCGCAGCTCATCTTCCCAGTTTTCAAGACTTTGGTCTGGCAGGGCGTAGATCAGGTCCAGCGACACCCGGTCAAACACAGACAGGGCTGTCTCTAATCCCATGAGCGCTTCGCGTGCCGAATGATTGCGCCCCAGAAAACGCAGCGCCGCGTCATTCAGCGACTGGATCCCGATCGACAGGCGGTTAATGCCCGCCGCCTGAAAGGCGCGATAACGGGCGATTTCGGCATCCGTCGGATTAGCCTCCAGCGTGATTTCGATATCATTAGTAACCGGAAACAGGGTTTTAGCCTCGTTGATCACAGCCGCCACCCAGTCGGGCTTCATCAGCGAAGGCGTACCACCGCCAAAAAAAACCGAGACCAGACGACGCGGCCCCAGCCACGACGCCTGCATCCTCAGATCGGCACGGATCGCCTCAAAGAGGGCATTTTGTGTGTCGGCCTGACCACGATCGCGCGTTACATTGAAATCACAATAGGGACAGATGCGCGAACAGTACGGCCAGTGGATATAGAGAGCGACGGGGGCGGATGTCAGAACAGCCATGCCTTCAACTGTTCGAAGGCCAGATGGCGGTGGCTGAGGCTGTCTTTCAGCACGTCATCCATCTCGGCATAGGTGATCTCATAGCCATCCGGCTGAAAGATGGGGTCGTAACCGAATCCCTTGTCGCCGCGCGGGGCGACAATATTGCCATGCACCACGCCTTCGAAGACGACCGCGTGGCCTTCGGGCCAGGCGACGGCCAGAGCCGAAGTAAACCACGCCCGCGTGGAATAGGTCTCGGGATTATGGACCTCCGCCTGAATCATCTTGTGGTGGATGATTTCCATGGCGCGCGGAAAATCCTTCTGCGGCCCGGCCCAGCGGGCGCTGTAAATACCCGGATCACCATTTAAGGCGGCGATGCTCAGGCCTGAATCGTCGGCCAGAGCCGGCAGACCCGCCGCCATTGCCGCATGGCGCGCCTTGAGGATGGCATTGCCGATAAAGCTGTTTTCCGTCTCATCCGGCTCCGGAAGACCCAGACTGCCCGCCGAGACAACCTCAAACCGGCCATTGAGTAGGCTGTCGATTTCGCGCGCCTTGCCCGGATTGTGGGTAGCGGCAATCAGCTTCTGACCGGCAACAAGCGAAATCGACATGAGAAGTCTCCGTTTGCGGACTGTGTAGCCTATGCTGCGCGCAATGAAAAAGCCGTAATTTGGCGATGACCATTTTTTGTGGCAGAGATCGTTTTCATTCCTCGGCATAGGATAGCTCATGCGTTTTCTGGGCCCGCGTTCGATTTCCAGCCTGCTCAAGACGGCCCTCGATGTCGTCTATTACGGCCTGTTCGCTATGATCGTAGCCGTGGGGATCGCCGCCTTGTGTTTGTTGTCAGTGCCAACGCTTGCCGCCGAAGTGATGGCGCGCATGAAGATGGTGGCGCAGATCAACGGCACGCAGCAGGCGATCCTTATGCTGGCCTTCGCGGTGTCACTCTCAGGCTATCTGCTGATCATGCGTTGGACACGACAGGTTTTTCGCACCCTGGCCGAAGGTGATGTCTTCCACCCGGACAATACGCTGCGCCTTCGCTGGATCGGCTTCGGACTGGCCGGAGTAGAGCTTTATTCCTATGCGTCGCGCGCTCTGGCTGAGGCCATACTTAAAATGCCGGTGGAGCCCGTCTATGGGATGCGGGCTGTGACGGCATGGTTTTCGGTGCTGGTCGTCTTCGTTTTGGCCGAAGTGTTCAAGGAAGGGGCGCGGCTGAGGGCCGAAGCCAATCTGACCATATGAGTGTAACCATCTGTCTGAGCGAGCAACTGGCGCGGCGGCGTTTGTCTCTGGTCGAACTGTCCGACCGGACAGGGATCGCTGTGCGGCATCTGGAATTGCTGCGCGATCAGAAGGCCGTGGCCGTACGGCTGCGCACTCTGGAATCGCTGTGCCGGGCGCTCAACTGCACGCCCGGCGATCTCTTGGTCATAAAGGACGAAGAATAGGTTTTACTTGCCCGCCGCCTCGCGTTGCAGGGCAAACAGTTCCGTCGCCCCTTGGGTCGCCAGGTCGAACAGGGTGTTGAACTCGTCGCGTGAGAAGCCGCGCTTTTCGCCGGTAGCCTGAATTTCAACGATGTGCCCTGAACCGGTCAGCACAAAGTTCGAATCCGTCTCTGCAGTCGAATCCTCGTCGTAGTCGAGGTCGAGCACCGGCACATTTTCAAAGACGCCGCAGGACACGGCCGCGACCTGATCAATAATCGGGCTTGCGGAAATCAGCTTCTGCTCCAAAAGCTTGTCGCACGCCAAAGATAAGGCCACCCAGGCCGCGGTGATTGAGGCGCAGCGTGTCCCACCATCGGCCTGAATCACATCGCAATCGAGCGTAATCTGGCGCTCACCCAGCGCCTTGAGATCGACGACAGCGCGTAACGAGCGCCCGATCAGGCGCTGGATTTCCTGCGTGCGGCCCGACTGCTTGCCGGCAGCGGCTTCTCGGCGCGAACGGGTGTGGGTCGAACGCGGCAACATGCCGTATTCCGCCGTCACCCAACCCTGCCCCTTGCCCTTCAGGAAGGGCGGTACGCCCTGTTCCACCGACGCCGTGGCCAGCACCTTGGTATGGCCCACCGTGATCAGACACGAGCCTTCGGCATAACGCGTCACACCGGTTTCCAGCGTCACCTTGCGTAACTGATCCGCCTGACGGTTGGACGGGCGAAAGGTTTTCAAGGCGTTCAGGGCGTCGAATTGCGACATGGCGTGGACCTCCATTAGATGCGGACGTGCCTACCAGCATAGGTTCGCTTCGGCAAAGGTTTTTGTCTCAGGCCCCCTAAACACGAATATAAACACAAGAGGCCGACTTAAATCCGCCCTCCAATGTCGCCAAACCCTATCGTTGACTCGTCGCTTGCCACAGCTATTGTGACAAAAAAAGGAGGGGTCATGTCGGGGGATATTGTCTCTTTAACCGTCGTACAGACTGACTATACGCCGTTCTTACTGAGCCTGTTTGCAGGCTGGATCGTTTTGTTTGTCGGGGTCTTAATCCGAGGTCGGCGCTTTGCGTTTTTTGCCCTTCCGCTGGGGATTGCAATCCCACTGGCCCACCTTGCTCTGGCAGGCTTATGGAAAAGTCTCCTCGTTTTCGAAATCGTGGCTTGGAATGCGACCTATTGGCTTATTCCCGGCCTGATGGTGAGCGGCCTTGGCCTGTTAATCCGACGGGTATCCGCGAACACCTAAAGCGCACTGCAGCCGTTATCTAATCCCGCTTTTCGTCGACCTTGCGCGAGACCTTGCAGTCTTTATCAACGCAGGCATAGGTGTTGCCGTCCTCATCGACCGGCTCCTTGCCCTTGTCTTTCAGCGACTTGGTGACGCGCCAAGGTCCTCTGAGGGGCTCAAAATCACTGGTTTTAGCTTTTGGTTTCGGCTTGTACGCACTGGGGATTTCGCTCGTCGCAGTGTCGGTACGCGTTTTGAACACGGGGGGCTTGGTCAGGGTCACTACGTCATTGGCCTGAGCGATACCGGCGCCCATCAGCGCCACCACCGCGACCGTCATAAAGACTTTTTTTTGCATCAAAACCTCCCCGTTCAGGTGTCCCTATGCAGCCCTGCAATCGTGGCAATTTGGCGGCAAATGCGACGCCTCATGCGAAGCCTCTTCACAAGCGCGCAAAGGCTTCTATATCCTTATGTCATGAAGACATCGCTCTCGACCCTGATGAGTGGCACGGCCTCGCTGACCGAACTGGACACGCGGGCGCGTGAGGTATTTCGTCAAGTCGTCGAGTCTTATCTAGAAACCGGGGAGCCGGTGGGGTCGCGCACCCTGTCGAAGGGTGGAATTGCCCTGTCCCCGGCGTCGATCCGCAACACCCTGTCCGATCTCGCCGAACTGGGCCTGCTCAGTGCGCCACATATTTCCGCCGGGCGTATGCCAACGCATCAGGGTCTGCGCCTGTTCGTAGATGGCCTGCTGGAGGTCGGCGACGTGGCCCAGGACGCCAAGCGCGAGATCGAAGCACGCCTGACAGCCAGAGGCATGACCTTTGACAGCGCCCTGCGCGAAGCCTCGAACCTGCTGTCGGGGCTGGCGGGTGGGGCGGGTGTGGTCATGACGCCTTCGTTTGAGGCCGGGGTGCGTTATGTCGAATTCATCAAGCTGGCCCCTGATCAGGCGCTGGCGGTGCTGGTTTTCGATGACGGGCGGGTCGAAAATCGACTGATGACGCTTGATCCGGGGGTAACGCCTGCCGACCTGATCGAAGCCTCCAACTATCTCAGTACGCGCCTTAGGGGGCGCACGCTCAGCGAGGCCGGGCACGACCTGCGCGCCGAGCTTGAGGCCGAGCGTCAACTCCTCAATGAGGCGGCAACCGGTCTTATCGCACGCGGACTGGCCGCCTGGGCGGGCGGCGAGACGGATAAGCGTGCCTTGATCGTGCGGGGGCAGGCCAATCTGCTGGAGGCTTCGGCACTTGAAGACCTGGAGCGGGTGCGCGCCCTGTTCGAGGACCTGGAAGAAAAGGAAGAGCTTATCAACCTGCTCGACAATGTGCGTTCGGCACAGGGGGTAAGAATTTTTATCGGATCAGAATCGAAACTGTTTTCTTTGTCCGGTTCGGCTGTTATTGCAGCGCCCTATATGATGGGCGGTCAGACCCAGAAGGTCGTCGGCGCCATCGGCGTCATCGGGCCCGCCCGGTTGAATTATGCGCGCATCATCCCACTTGTGGATTACACCGCGAAAATCCTCGGCCGCCTGCTGGAGCAGGAACGGCCCTAACCCACAGAGTCTAAAGAGTAATGAGCGAAGAACATACTGAACAAGACGCCCCGTTCGCCAATGACGCCATCGACACGCTGAACGCGGCGCTGGAGCAGCTTCAGGCCGAAAACGCCGCACTCAAGGAGCAGGCGCTGCGATATGCTGCCGAGGCCGAAAACGTCAAACGCCGCGCCGAGCGCGAAATGAATGACGCGCGCGCCTATGCCATCCAGCGCTTTTCGCGCGACCTTCTGGGCGTGGCCGACGTGCTGCAACGCGCGCTTCAGGCTGTCCCGGGGCAGGTCGAAGACCCGGCGTTCAAAAACTTCGTCTCCGGTATCGAGATGACGGAAAAGGAACTGGCCGGGGCCTTTGAAAAGAACGGTGTCAAGAAAATTGCACCGCTCAAGGGCGACAAGTTCGATCCCAACTTCCATCAAGCCGTGATGGAGCAACCTTCCACTGAGGTTGAGGGTGGCAGCGTCCTGATGGTCATGCAGGCGGGCTATGAACTGTTCGGCCGCACGATCCGCCCTGCCATGGTCGTGACAGCGGCCAAAACGGCCAGCGCCGCCAACGGGGCTTATAATGGCAGCGATACCGCCTCTGGCGGCACAGTCAATACGCAGGCGTAACAGACGAAATACCTCCCCGCTTGCGGGGAGGTAAACTGACCTGTCTGACGGGAATTTGGCTTACAAATATGTCCCGAACCACTTGAGCAATTCGGCCCAGCCTTCCTTTGCGGCTGTCTCGTTATAAAGGGCGCGGTAGTCGGCATGGAAGCCGTGCTTGGCGTCCTTATAGACCTTGATATAGCTGGGGGTCTTACCAGACGCTTTGAGCGCTGCGTTCATGCGCTCAACACTTTCCAATGAAATACCGCCGTCCTGACCGGCATAGAGACCCAGAACCGGGCGACGCAGCCCGGAGGCGCGGTCGATCGGCCACTGACGGTCTTCCTTGCCGAGGAAATCGGTCGCCGCCGGACGCTCCAGACGCCCGTACCATGCCACGCCCGCCTTGATGTCAGGGATGGAAGACGCCGCCATCCAAGTTACCGCGCCGCCCCAACAGAAACCGGTAATGCCGATGCGCGAGGTGTCGGCGAACTTTGTCTTGCCGAACACGCCCTTTGACTGTCCCACATCGGGGTTGGTTTTCAACCAGGCGATCAGGGTTTTCAGATCGCCCATCACCTGCTCATTGGTCGCGGTTTCGACCAGCTTGCGGATTTCGGCCGTGTCTTTCAAAGCTGCCGCATTGCCCTTGCGCGCGAAAGGATCAAACGTCAGGGCCACATAACCTTGATATGCCAGGCGGCGACAGACATCGCGCAGGTAGTCGTGCAGTCCGAAGATCTCCGGGACGACCAGCACCACTGGACGTCGCTTGGCGTCCTGGGGCAAGGCGATATAGGCGGGGATAGCGTAGTCGCTATCGGTCGGCACTGTCAGGTCTTTAGCGATCAGACCGGTCGAAGGCGTGGACACGGGTGATTGGGCCGCGGCGGTCCCGGCGCCCAGTGCATAGCCCGCAAAGAACAACCCGGCTATGCCGCGGCGACTGACGTGGAAATCCTGCGGTTCGCTCCCTTCGGGGCGCGTAAGGGGCAGAGTGTTCATGGTCATCGGCAAGTCTCCCGGCATCTGTCTTTGTATGGCCTACCTAACAACAGGAGTAGGGCCACTGCAATACGGACCGTTTTTATGACCGCGTTTTGAAAAACCCTAAAAATATTGCCAGCATTGCCGGGGCCCCTCTTGCAGGCCGCCATGCGCCCCTTATATCGGTTGCAGATTTGGGGGCGCCGAAATCAACGGTGGCTTCCAAAATTGGTAAAATTCATCTCACCGGGGATGGACAAGCGGGGTGCTTATCTTCAAAAGGCCTCAAAAGCCCATTGCCTTAAACGGAGTAAATCTGGACTCATGGCTAAAATCATCGGTATCGACCTTGGTACGACCAATTCGTGCGTCGCCGTTATGGACGGCAAGAACCCGAAGGTCATTGAAAACGCCGAAGGCGTTCGCACCACGCCGTCGGTGGTCGCCATCGTGGACGACTCGGAGCGCCTGATCGGGCAGCCCGCAAAGCGTCAGGCGGTCACTAACCCTTCCAATACCTTCTTCGCTATCAAGCGCCTGATCGGTCGTACCTATAACGATCCGATGGTCCAGAAGGACAAGGGCATGGTGCCCTATGAAATCTCCAAAGGCCCGAACGGCGACGCCTGGGTCAAGGCCCACGGCAAGGACTATTCGCCGCAACAGATCTCGGCTTTCATTCTGCAAAAGCTGAAGGAAGACGCCGAAGCCTATCTGGGCGAAACCGTCACCCAAGCCGTCATCACGGTTCCGGCCTACTTCAACGACGCTCAGCGTCAGGCCACCAAGGATGCCGGCAAGATCGCCGGCCTCGAAGTTCTGCGCATCATCAACGAGCCGACCGCCGCCGCTCTGGCCTATGGCCTCGACAAGAACGACGGTAAGAAGATCGCCGTCTATGACCTCGGTGGCGGTACGTTCGACGTCTCGGTCCTCGAAATCGGTGACGGCGTCTTCGAAGTGAAGTCGACCAATGGCGACACCTTCCTCGGTGGTGAAGACTTCGACATGCGCGTCGTCGATTACCTCGCTGACGAGTTCAAGAAGGAAAACGGCGTCGATCTGCGTTCCGACAAGCTGGCCCTGCAGCGCCTCAAGGAAGAGGCCGAAAAGGCCAAGAAGGAGCTTTCGACGGTCGCGCAATACGACCTGAACCTGCCCTTTATCTCGATGAACGCGTCCGGCCCGCTGCACCTGAACCTCAAGCTGACCCGCGCGAAGCTCGAAAGCCTCGTTGAGGACCTGATCCAGAAGACCATCGCTCCCTGCCAGCAGGCGCTGAAAGATGCCGGTCTGAAGGCTTCGGACATTGACGAAGTCGTCCTCGTCGGCGGCATGACGCGTATGCCCAAGGTCGTTGAAGCCGTGAAGGCCTTCTTTGGTCGCGAACCGCACAAGGGTGTGAACCCGGACGAAGTGGTGGCGCTCGGTGCCGCTATTCAGGCCGGCGTGTTGCAAGGCGACGTCAAGGACGTTCTGCTTCTCGACGTGACCCCGCTGACGCTGGGGATCGAAACGCTGGGTGGCGTGTTCACCCCGCTGATCGAGCGCAACACCACAATCCCGACCAAGAAGTCGCAGACCTTCTCAACCGCCGACGACAATCAGTCGGCCGTGACCATCCGCGTCTTCCAGGGCGAGCGTCCGATGGCTTCGGATAACAAGCTTCTGGGTCAGTTCGACCTCGTCGGTATTCCGCCCGCACCGCGTGGCGTGCCGCAGATCGAAGTCACGTTCGACATCGACGCCAACGGCATCGTCAACGTCAATGCCAAGGACAAGGCGACCAACAAGGAGCACTCGATCCGTATTCAGGCCAATGGTGGCCTGAGCGACTCGGATATCGAGGAGATGATCAAGCAGGCCGAGGCCAACAAGGCCGAAGACGAAAAGCGCAAGGCGCTGATCGAAGCCCGCAACCAGGCCGACGCTCTGGTTCACTCGACGGAAAAGGCCCTGAAGGACTTTGGTTCGAAGGTCGGCGCCGAAGACAAGACCGCCATCGAAACCGCCATCGCCGATCTTAAGACGGCCAAGGACGGCGAAGACGTCGAAGACATCAAGGCCAAGCATCAGGCGCTTCTGACCGCTTCGATGAAGCTCGGTGAAGCCATGTACGCCGCTCAAGGCGCGGGCGAAGCCGGTGACGAGGCTCAGGCCGATGACGGCGTCGTCGATGCCGAGTTCGAAGAAGTCGACGGCGACGGCAAGAAGAGCGCGTAAGCCAGCGCTTTGACAAGACAAAAGGGGGGAGTCTGATTTCGGTTGGGCTCCCCTTTTTTTGAGTTTTTTATAACATCGGATATGTTGCCGGTGTGAATGTTGCAGGCATCCCAGGCGGGGGCTTGGGTTATGTTTATCGCGCATCTGAGTCCGAAACCTGCAAGGCGGCTTTTCGGAATGCGCTTAAAGGACTGCTGAGTACAATGGCGCGTGATTATTACGAAATTCTGGGCGTGGCCCGCGATGCGGATGATGCGACGCTGAAATCGGCCTTCCGCAAGAAGGCGATGGAGCACCACCCTGACCGCAATCAGGGTGATGATCAGGCCGAGGCACGTTTCAAGGAAGTCAATGAAGCCTATTCGGTCCTGTCCGACGCCAACAAGCGCGCGGCCTATGACCGTTTCGGACACGCCGGCGTCAATGGTCAGGGCGGCGGCGGCTTCGGCGGTCAAGGTGGCTTTGGCGGACAGGGCTTCGGCAATGTCGAAGACATCTTCTCGGAGATGTTTGGCGACATTTTCGGTGGCGGGGGCGGTGGCCGCCGCTCGGGCCCGCAACGTGGCCCCGATGTACGCTATGATTACGAAATTACGCTGGAACAGGCCTATAAGGGTGCAGATGTCGAACTGAACGTGCCGACGACCCTGACCTGCGAAGTCTGTAAGGGCTCAGGGGCGAAGGCCGGAACCAAACCCGTCACCTGCCATACCTGCGGTGGCGCAGGCCGTGTGCGGACCTCCAACGGCTTCTTCGCCGTGGAACGCACCTGCCCGACCTGTAACGGTCAGGGTCAGGTGATCAAGGAGCCCTGCACCAACTGTCACGGCCATGGTCAGGTACGCGCCAATCGCAAGCTGAATGTGCGTATCCCTGCCGGCGTTGATGACGGCGCACGCATTCGCCTGTCCGGCGAAGGTCAGGCCGGCGCGGGTGGCGGGCCGCGTGGCGACCTTTACATCTTCCTGTCGGTGGCCGAGCACGAAATATTCGAGCGCGATGGCGCAGACCTGCACTGTCAGATCCCGGTTCCCATGCCGACTGCCGTTCTGGGCGGCGAGGTCGAGGTGCCATGCCTGATGGGCGGCGAAGGCTGCGACGGCACCTGCAAGCTCGAGGTCGCCATCCCCGAAGGCGCGCAGACCGGACACAAGGTCAAGATCAAGGGCAAGGGCATGCCGGTGCTCAATTCGAAACAGCGAGGTGACTTGCTGGTCGAACTGTTCGTCGAAACACCAAAGCACCTGAGCGCCCGTCAGAAGGAACTGATGAAGGAATTTGCCGAGATCGCCGAGGCACAGTCCTACGCGCAGTCACAGGGCTTCATGCATAAGGCCAAGCGGTTCTGGGACGACATCACCGGAACCGCATAAGGCCTCATGAAACGTCTTGCGCTGACCCGCAATACGTTTTTCAAGGATTTAAGTGGACAAATCCGGCGCGGGAACACCCGTCGCCGGATTTGACTTATTCGCGCCCGCTCCCTAGAGGAGCGGGCAGCTTATCAACGCCCGGAGTTATCATGACCCAGATTCGTTTTGCCGTTGCCGGGGCCAGGGGCCGCATGGGTCAGGCCGTCATCCGTGTACTCAATGAGCGCGAATTGATCGTCGCTACCACCTTCGACAAGGGCGACGCTATCGACCTGTCGCAGGCCGATGCGGTGATCGATTTCACCACTCCCGCAGCGACTCTGGCTCTGGCCGAAGCCTGCGCCGAGGAAGGGCAGAGGCGCGCCAAGCCCTTAGCGCACATCATCGGTTCGACCGGCTTCATGCCTGAACAGATTGCCGCCCTTGAAGCCTATGGTAGCCGCAATATCTTACTGCGTTCGGGGAACTTCTCTCTGGGTGTCAATATGCTGATGGGGCTGGTGAGGCAGGCGGCGGCAAAGCTCGGTCCGGACGCCTGGGACATCGAAGTCTTGGAGGCCCACCATAAGCGCAAGGTCGATGCGCCGTCAGGAACAGCCCTGATGCTGGGAGACGCCGCTGCCGACGGGCGTGGGGTAAATCTTAATGAGGTACGTGTGGCGGCGCGCGATGGCCTGACGGGACAGCGTGAACCCGGGACGATCGGTTTTTCGGTCATTCGCGGCGGCGGCATTATCGGCGAACACAGCGTGCTGTTTGCCGCCGAAGACGAAGTCATCACCCTGTCGCATTCGGCACGCGATCGCACCTTGTTCGCGCGGGGGGCTGTCGAGGCGGCGTTGTGGGCTGCGGCGCAATCGCCCGGCCTTTACGATATGCAGGACGTTCTGGGCTTTCGCTGAGTTAATCGCCTTAGACCCAGCACTTCAGTCAGCCAGACAGGCCCAATGGCCACCAGCGCCATAAGCGCAAACTGGATGCTGTATTCTGGTTCACCGAAGTCCGGTGCAAGGGCTGGCAGGCCGTGCAACAAGGGCCAGAGACTACTGAAAACGAGGGTCAGACACAGGGCGATCAGCGTGCGTGCCGCCACCGGGAACCAGATCAGGAGAGCTGAGATCAGGCCAGCCAGCAGCGCCGGCCACAGATTGAGGCCGTTCAGCGCCGCTTCGACCAGATCGCTCAGCAATCCGTACAGTTCGAGGGTTTCCGTCATGGCTCATCACTCAGATTCGCGTATGGAGCGAGTCTGCGATGCTTCGCTTGTCGGGTAAACCCAGCGACCCTGCACAATTTCGTGAAATAAAAGGATCAGCCTCGCCCTGTCGAGCCGAAGCCGCCCGCCCCGCGCGCTGTATCGTCAAGGCTTTCGACCACTTCCCATTCGATACGGGCGTGACGTGCCACCACCATCTGAGCGATACGGTCGCCACGACGAATTTCGAAATCTTCGGTCCCTAAATTGACCAGAATGACCCCAACCTCGCCACGATAATCGGAATCCACCGTCCCCGGCGAGTTGAGGCAGGTTATGCCAAACTTCAGTGCCAGCCCTGAACGCGGGCGCACCTGCACCTCAAACCCCAGCGGCACCGCGACCTTTAGCCCGGTAGGAACCAGCGCCCGCCCCAGCGGCTTGAGCGTCAGCACCTCACCGTCCGAAATGGCGGCACGCAGGTCGAGACCGGCCGAGCCCTCCGTTTCATAGGCGGGCAGTGCCAGACCAGCCGCGTGCGGCAACTGGATGATATGGGCGGTTGGGGTGTAGGTCATTTTAGCCTTGTCGTCAGATACTGGATGAGATCGGCGGCCACTTCGGCCTTGGTCAGGTGCTTGCCAGCCGTCGGGCCCGAAGCGTCTATAAGGATCATATTGGTGGTGTCACGGTCAAAGACGTCCTTCGAGACATCATTGGCCAGAATAGCGTCGGCCCCCTTAGTGCGCAGCTTGGTCTGGCCATACACTTCAACATTGCGCGTTTCCGCCGCAAAGCCGATGACGAGCGGCGGGCGCTGTGTCGGGTGGTGGCCGATACTGGCCAGAATGTCCGGATTTTTAACCAGTGTCACCGTCAACTCGCCGTCCACACCCTTCTTCTGCTTGTCGCGAGCGATTTCCTTAGCGCGCCAGTCGCCCACAGCCGCAACACCGACAAAGACGTCAGCAGGCAAGGCGGCGTGCACGGCATCGTGCATCTCAGCCGCCGTTTCCACGTCGATACGGGTGACCCCCGCAGGCGTCGGCAGGCTGACCGGGCCGGAGACCAGAGTGACGCGCGCGCCGGCATCAGCCGCCGCCGCCGCAATGGCATAGCCCTGCTTGCCGGAGGAGCGGTTGGTGATACCGCGCACGGGGTCGAGAGGCTCAAAGGTCGGCCCCGCTGTTATCAGCACGTGACGACCGTTCAGGGGTCGGGCCTTCGGCTTCAGGGCGGCCTGAATAGCCCCAAAAATAGCCTCGGGTTCGCTCATACGGCCCAGACCATGCTCGCCGCAGGCCATATCACCTTCGTCAGGCCCCGTGAACAGCACGCCATCGGCGCGCAAGGTCGCCAGATTGCGCTGGGTCGCCGGGTGATGCCACATACGGACATTCATGGCTGGCGCCATCAGAACGCGCTTGTCGGTGGCGAGCAAAAGCGTGGTTGCAAGATCATCGGCTTGCCCATTGGCCACAGAGGCCATCAGATTGGCCGTCGCCGGAGCCACCACCACCAGTTCGGCCTGACGCGACAGGCTGATGTGGCCCATTTCGGTCTCATCGGTGAGGTCAAAAAGGTCCGTATAGACCTTGTCTCCCGACAGGGCGGCGGCACTCAAGGGCGTGACGAACTGCTGGGCCGCCTTCGTCAGGACGACGCTTACCGCCAGTCCCGCCTTTTTGATGAGGCGGATCAGCTCCAAAGACTTATAGGCGGCAATGCCGCCGCCGACGATCAGGAGGATACGAGGTGGGCTTGCAACAGTCATGACAAGGTCTTTAATGGCCTTTGCGAGGGTCTGGCAAGACATATGGGGGACGTATGAGGATCGCACAACGCCTTCTGGTGGCATTGGGGCTTTTGTGGCTTGCGGCTTGCGATGCCGGGCCGTCGACCGTCCTGTCGGATGAAAAGGGCGAGGCACAGGCCGCACAGGTGGCCCCGGTCGAGGCCCCTGCGCGCCGCACCCGCCCGTCTGAGGCACCACCGCCGGTTCAGGCCGACGCCCCGGCAAAGCGCGAAGACAGCGACGCCATGCGTCTGCCCGTCGGCCCGAAGGTGGAAATTACCTCCACCCGCTATGGTGACTGGCCCCTGTGGTCATCAAACCGCAAATACAGCGCCTATCAAAACGCCACCCATCACTATGAAAAGCATGGAGCCGAGGTGGGGGCGCGGTCCTATGAGGAATGGCTCAGCATGGTCCACGGTTTTATCCATGCACCGCCTGAGGGTGTTGAAACCCTCACCCGTAACAATGGAGACACTTTGTTTTACGACTCCAGACGCAATGTCTTTGCCGTAATGACCAGAAACGGAGCGCCGCGCACCCTGTTCCGGCCCTCAGACGGGGCCCGCTACTGGCGCAAGCAGAAGCAGATCGAGGCGGAGCGCCGTACAATCAGACGTGATAATTTTGACCCCAGCGTCGATTAAATTCTTTTTAGATAAAATGATTTAAGGTGATCGCAAATAGCAACCTTCCGGTCAAAGCTGTGCGATCCTTAAGTAAAACCGTGCGTGCCCTTTTCAGCGTCTCTGCCAATGATCCCGAATTGGCGGTGGCGCAGTTTCGCGCCTTGTCACGCCAGGTGCCGCTGCTCTATTTCCTGCTGATCGTCAGCTCTCTGGCCGTCAGCTATACCTTTTCTCACCTCGCGCCCCTGTGGCTGTCGGTATGGCTGCCGGGCACCTTGTGCCTGATCGCGGCTGTGCGTGGGATTCACTGGTGGCGCAAGCGTCACCAGAACGTGACGCCTGACTTTGCCGTCGCTCAGCTTCGCCGCACTACCAAGATGGCGGCGTTTCTGGCTATTGGCTTTATGAGCTGGGGCTTGAGCCTGCACCCCTATGGGGATGCGCACGCGCAGGGCCATGTTATCTTCTACATGGGGATCACGGTCGTTGGCTGCATTTTCTGCCTTATGCACCTGAGATCGGCCGCCATCATGGTGACATTGATCGTCAATGTGCCGTTTATCCTGTTTTTCGGTCTGTGGGGTGATCAGACCGAACAAGCCATTGCCGTGAATATCGTGCTGGTCAGCATCGCCATTCTGACCATTCTGATGACGCATTATCGCGATTTTGCTGATCTGGTGCGTTCGCGTCGCGACCTGATGACTAAGCAGGCCGAAACGCAAGCCCTATCGGACGAAAACTTTCGCATAGCCAATCTCGACGCTCTGACCGAACTGCCCAACCGCCGCCGCTTCTTTCACGACCTGGAAAAAGCCTTTGCCGAGGCGCAGGCCGGACGATTGGCCCTGTCTGTTGGCGTGCTGGATCTCGATGGCTTCAAACCGATCAATGACACCTATGGACATGCCACCGGTGACCGGGTGTTGAGCGAAACCGCGCGTCGGCTTGAGAAGGCCTGCCTCGGCTTCATAGACGCCAAGGCGGACATCTACCGCCTGGGGGGCGATGAGTTCGGGCTGATCGTACGCGATGCGGCTTGCGAGGAAGCGTTAAGTGAGGTGGGCCGCCACCTGACGGATGTTGTACGCCTGCCCTTCTCCATCGGCAGCACACACGCCCACATGGCCTGTTCCATTGGCATGGCGACGTGGAGTAAGACCATACAGTCCGCGGAAATCCTGTTCGAAAATGCCGACTATGCGCTCTATTACGCCAAGCGCAATCTGCGTGGTCAGACCGTCCTGTTCAGCGACAAACACGCTGCGGAAATCCGTACCCAGACCCAGATAGAGCGCCATCTTCTGTCTGCAGATCTCGAACACGAGCTGATCCAGCTGTTCCAGCCCATCGTCGATCTGAAAACCGGTCGCGTGCTGTCTTTCGAGGCTCTGGCTCGCTGGTACAGCCCGCAGTTAGGGCTCGTCGCACCGGATGTGTTTATCCCTGTGGCCGAACGTGCCGGCCTGATTGGCGGCGTCACCCGAGTGCTTCTGGAAAAGGCACTGCGTGAGATGCGTAACTGGCCTGAAGAAATCGGTCTGTCGTTCAACCTGTCGGCCCATGACATCTGCGCGGCCGAAGGGGTGGTGCGACTTGTAGCCATCGTCAATGCGTCCGGTATTGACCCCCGACGCATCGACTTTGAAATCACTGAAACGGCGATGGCACACGATTTCGTCAAGGCCCGCCAGTCCATGCAGATGCTGAAAACCCTTGGCTGCCACCTGTCGCTGGACGATTTCGGCACCGGCTATTCGTCCCTGAGCTATGTCCACCGCCTGCCGCTTGACCGCATTAAGGTCGATCGCAGCTTCGTTACCGATATCGAAAACGACTGCGCCAGCAAGGTGGTGCGCTCCATGACGGGGCTGTGCAGCGATATGGGGCTGAAATCGATCATCGAAGGCGTCGAAACTCCGGAACAGCTGGGACGTTTGCGCGAAATGGGCTGCGACATGGCGCAAGGCTATCTATTCGCTAAGCCGATGCATCCCAGCATGATCGCCGGTTATCTGGCCGACACCAACCGACTTAAAGCCAACCACGCCGTTTAAACACCCAGTAGGGCACGAGCACGGCCACGCCCATCAGACCCAGCGCCAGTGGGTAGCCCAAGGCCCAGTGCAGTTCCGGCATGTGGTCGAAATTCATGCCGTAAATGCCAGCGACCAGCGCCGGCGGCAGAAAGAAGACCGCCGTGGTCGAAAAGATCTTGCCGATCTGGTTCTGTTCGACATTGATCATTCCAAGCGCGGCATCAAGCTGAAAGCTGATCTTGTTCGACAGGAAGGTCGTCTGCTCGGCTATGGACTGCGTATCCTTGAGCAGGGTGCCCAATGCGCGGCTATGATCAGACTGACCAGCGGGCGTATGGGTACGCAGAAAGCCCGCCACGCGCTGAAGGCTTGATATGCTTTCGTGGATGCGTGAGTTGAGGTCGGCCAGCAAGCCCAATGACTGCAGCACACCGTGCATGATGTCCGAGGGCGTCCCCTTCTCGCCTTCAAATCCGCGCGGCGAAAAAATGCGCCGCGACAGGCCGTCCAGACCGGAAATCACCTCATCGGAATGGACCACGGTACGCAGCACAATGGCTTCCAGCAATCCCGTCAGGACGTCTACACTCTCCGGAAAGGCCTTTGGCGTCAAAAGCAAGCGTTCCTGAAGCGCCAGAAAGGGCGGCGGATCGATATCACGCAGCGTAATCAGGAAGTCCGGCGTCAGGATGAAGGTCACCGTTCCGCAGGCGCGCGCATAGCGGTCGTCGCTGATGACGGCAGCGGTCATATAGGCGGTACCATCGCGCGTGTACATGCGGTTGAGCGCGTGATTGCGCCAGGTTTCTTCACGCGTCGGCAGGGCGATATTGAGGTTTTGCGGGAGATGCCGCAGTTCCTCCTCGGTGGGATTGAAAAGGTCGATCCACACCGGTTCGTCCGGGACGTTCTGGTCGGCCTTCTGCTGGGTTTCCGCGATACGTTCGCCAAGGCGGTGAAATATGGTGATCATGGAATACCCCTGTACTGTCGGCAGCTGCCTCAGGCGGCCCGGATTCCCGAAATGAACTCATGGACGTCTTTGCGTAGACTGTCGGCCTGACGCGACAATTCTCCTGAGGCACCCAGCACCTGTGTGGCGGCCGCCGTGGTTTCTTCGGTCGCTCGCGAAATGCCCGACATGTTTTGAGCCACCTCGACTGTACTTTGCGACGCCTGCTGCACATTGCGGGCAATCTCCTGTGTCGTGGCGTGCTGCTCATCGACCGCCGCTGAAATCGCCATAGAGGCTTCGGACATCTGATCCACCGTGCGGCGGATATGATCAATGGCCGCCACCGCCTCGCCGACGACGGACTGGATCTCCTGCACCTGGGCTTCGATATCCGCCGATGCTTTAGAGGTCTGCTGAGCCAGGGTCTTGACTTCACTGGCGACCACGGCAAAGCCCCGGCCCGCCTCGCCAGCACGCGCCGCCTCAATGGTGGCGTTCAGCGCCAGAAGATTGGTCTGGGACGCAACCTGCGTAATCAGGCTGACGAAGTCACCGATGCGCTGCGCTCCGTCTGACAACTTGTGAATAACCTCTGAGGAGCGCTGCGCTTCAGCGATAGCGCTTTGAGCAATATGCACCGATCCCTGAACCTGCCTGGCGATCTCCTGCACGGTCGCGGCCATTTCTTCGGTCGCTGCGGCAACGGTCTGCACGTTCATTGAAGCTTCTTCCGAGGCCGATGAGACGACGGTGCTCTGACGCGTCGTCTCCTCTGCACCGGACGTCAGGCTTTCAGCCGAGGCCTCCAGTTCCGTGGCAGCCACCGAGACAAACTGAATGCTTTCGCGGGTATGGGCATCAAAGCGCTGGACCAGGTCCTCGATCAGGCGCGCTCGTGCTTCGCGTTGCGCCAAACTGGCTTTTTCTGCCGCTTCAAGCCTTTGCCGCTCAAGACCATTGGATTTGAACACCTCAACCGCGCGGGCCATTTCCCCGATTTCGTTGCGCGCCTCACGGGCGGGCACTTCGGTCTGGTATTCGCCCCTGGCCAGACGAGTCATCACCGCCGTCAGGCTATTGATCGGCGCGATGACGCGATGACGCACGATCCAGATACCGGCGACACCCAGCGCAAAATTGACCAGAAACGCCGCCCCTAACGCCCATAGAAGAGTATTTTGTTTTTGCGAGGCCGCATCAAACGATTTTTTGGCCTCGGCAACCTGTAGCTTTACCAGAACATCAAAAGCCGCTGTGACCGGGTCGATGGAGGGATAAAGCTCGCTCGACACATAGGTTTCGAGCGCCGCCTGATCCTTGCGAAGCATAATATCCCGTAAGCGCGCAATGGAGGCCTTAGCCTTCTCTTTCTGAGCCTTTGCCGCCTGCGCGAGGGTTTTTTCGTTCGCGTCCATCCATGTCAGCATATAGGCGTCAAAAAGCTGATCCGAACGCGTCAGAGCTTCGTCCATATTGCGCACGCCGTCATCAAAGCTGACCGTTCCGGCGCGGACCTTGTGCGCATTATCGACAATGAGGACGGCGTAGTTGTCGCTGATACCCTTAAGCTGTTCCAGCGGGATAACCCGGTCAGCATAGACGGTCTGAAGCCCCTGCCGCCCGGCCTGAGCGATCAGAAACGCCAGTCCACAGCTCAATAGCGCGCCGATAATCAGCACAGAGATGACGCCCTGCAGGCGCGCACGAAGAGTACGCATGGTTTATTCTACCCCAAACACAACCCGCTCTATGGCGGATCATCCCTTGTAATGGATTTCAGCTATCCAAAGGTGGGGTAAGTTAGTTAATGGATCCCTAAGGCCAACCCTTTACGAGAGCGGCGTTATGGACTGAAACTCTTCGGCGAAAAAAGGAAGTAGAGGCCGTCTCAGGACTGCAAGACCGTGATCCACACCATAACACCCAGTGCCAGCACGGAGGCAATCAGGGCCAAGGTCGAGACGGTTCGGCTCTGACGCAGTTCGGATTGCAGGGAAATGAGCGCCCGCCGTTCACGTTCGCGGTCTGCCGTGTCGTCGTCATCCAGCTTCAGCTTATGTACCAGCTTGTCGATCAGACGTCGCGCTTCGGCCACGGGCGACAGTTCCGACTGGATAAAGTCACGCACCACCGGCCGAGCCGCTTCCCAGATGTCATGTTCCGGATAGATGCGCCGCGCCACGCCTTCGACACTGACCATGGTCTTTTGCAGCAGGACCAGTTCCGGTCGCAGGTGCATGTCGAACTGCGCCGTGATCTCAAACAGTTGCGTAAGAAGCCGTCCCATTGAGACCTCCGTCGCCGCCCGGCCCAGCACCGGCTCCCCTACGGCGCGCAGGGCCTGCGCGAAGGCCTGAACATCGTGGTGTTTTGGGACGTAGCCTGCCTCAAAGTGGACCTCGGCCACGCGCTTATAGTTACGGCGCAGGAAGCCCCACAGCATTTCAGCAAGATAGAGCCGTTCCTTGGGCTTCAATCGCCCGACAATGCCGAAATCGATCGCAGTAAGTTTATCGGGCGCCTGCGCAAACAAATTGCCCTCGTGCAGGTCGGCGTGGAACATGCCGTGGTTTAGGGCCTGAGACAGGAAGGCGCGGATCAGGTTATCGGCCATGGCCTGGGGCTGTAGTCCCGGCTGGGTCAGGGCTTCGGGACGGCTGAGCGGTATGCCTTTGGCCCATTCGATGACCAGAACACGCCTGGCAACGTGGTGCCAGACCACTTTGGGGGCCGACATGTAGGGTTCGGCATTGATAATCTGGCCCAGTTCGTCCGCCGCCGAGGCCTCAAGCCGCAGGTCCAGCTCAAGCAGGAGCGACTGCGCGACCGTGGCGACAAAGGCTTCGGGCTCCAGGCGGCGCGAGGCAGGTGACAGAAAGGCGATAATTTTGGCCGCCAGCGTCATCATGGCGATGTCATCGGCAATGATCTGCTCGATTCCAGGTCGCAGAATCTTGACCGCCACCTGCCGGCCATCTTTCAGTATGGCGCGATGGGCCTGCGCGATGGAGGCAGCCCCAATCACTTCGCCGAATTCAAAGAAGATATCATCGACCGGTTTTTCCAAGGCCTCTTCGACCAGACGCCGCGCCGTAGCCTTATCAAACGGCGGCAACTGATCCTTCAGGTGACTGAGGTCGCGGATAAAGGCGTCGCCGAAGATATCGCCGCGCGTGGAGAGCACCTGTCCCAACTTAATGAAGGCCGGGCCCAGCTTTTCAAAGGCACGGGCATAGCGCAGCCCCACGCGGTCTTGCGGTCCACGACGCGCAAAGAAGAAACGCAAGGCATTGGAAAAGAAACGCGACGGCGGATTGAGCTGATAGCTCAGCTCACGCGGGATCAGCACGTCCTCGCGCATCAGGACGAACCCGGCCTTGATCAGGCGGAAAAAAGAACCGAACACCGACGCCAAGGCTTACGCCCAGCCGTAATGCAGGGCGCACACCCCGCCGGTGAAGTTGGTGTAGCCTGTGCGACGGAAGCCCGCCTTATCCATCATGCCGCGGAAAGTCTCCTGATCGGGAAAGCGTTTGATGCTTTCGACCAGATATTGATAGGAGTCGCGGTCATTGGCGATCATTTGCCCCATGAAGGGGATGATTTTGAAAGCGTAAAACTCGTAGCTGCTTTCAACAACGCCGGTCGTCGGATGTGAAAACTCCAGACAGAAGAAGCGACCGCCGGGCTTTAGCACGCGTTTGGCCTCATTGAGTGCTACCTGCACATCAGCGACGTTACGGATACCAAACGAGATGATGTAGGCATCAACGCTGTTGTCGGGGATGGCGAGATTCATCGCATCGCCAACCGACCAGGTGATTTCCGGCTCAGAACCCTTCTGGATGCCTGCCTCTATCATCGCCTGATTATAATCGATGATGCGAATCTCCGCGTCCTTGCCGCCCCGGCGGGCCTTGGCAGCGCGCGCCAGCTTAGCCAGACGCCGCGCAATATCGCCCGTACCGCCGGCACAGTCGATGATCACTTCCCCCGGCTGCGGATTGAGCTTGGCACAGGCCGCATCCTTCCACAGGTGGTGGACGCCCACGGACATGACATCGTTCATGAGGTCATACTTAGCGGCGACGTTTTTGAAAACGCCGTGGACCAGATTGACCTTTTCCTTAGCCTCCACATCGCGGAAGCCGAAGGTGGACATTTTGGGGGATTCGGAGGGGGCCGTCTGTTCGCTCATGCAAGGGTTTTTAGACCAGCCGCGCCGCTTTGGCGATAAGGAAAGTCCTTATTTGGATGCCTGCGTCGTTTTTTCTCGGCCAATGAGAGCCAGAGCGGCCTTGGCACGGTATTCGTCGAACGACACCTTATGATCTTCATTGTCATCATAGAGCGAGATGAAGAACTTCGCATCGGCCTTTACCGCCTCGGGGTCATTGCCCGTATGCGGCAGACGTGGGGCCTCATCTTCGGTGATGGAGCCGTCGCGATTGCGGTCAAATTCGGCAAAGATGCGCTTGATTTCCGCCTCACGCTGCGCAGGCGTCATCTTGTCCGTGCGCTCGGTAAAGTTGGGCTTGTGGTTCGGGTCGATGACGTCCTGCGCGATCACCGCACCCGGCGCAGAAAGCAGCACCAGCGAAATCAGGGTCGCGCGCATGAAGGGTCTCCCGGATGGCGTCTCAGCAAACATATGAGTATTTATGCTGCCCGTTCAATGGGGCTTCAATACGGCAGGATGACGCCGAAGCGGGTTTCCTTCAAGACGAAGCAAATTTTCACTCACGACCCAAGGACCGCAACCACTAATGGGCCGGGAATAGACCTCGCATACAACGTGCTGCCAGACGCGCGGGAAAACCGCCGATGGATCTCCGACACGCTCAAAGCGCTAAGAGATGCCTGGCAACCCGCCCCGATCAACCCACATCTGAACAGCGATGGGCGCTTCGCCTTCCATATGCAGATCACCCTTATGGCTATTCGCACGGTAGCCCGGACGACGCGCGCGTTCGATATCTGCGTGATGTGTGTTGTGGCCTCCGCTCAGGCCGTTGTCATAAGTTTATCGAGCGAATAAGATTGGCGAGAGACGCCGCAATTTCGGGCAGCAAATCATGTCGGAAAGCCGCCGATTTTTGCACTAAGCCAGCGCCAGATCGGTCAGTTCAACCCTAGCTCGGACCTCAATGCCGGAGGTTATCGGCGCTATAAACCCCGCATGCTGGTCCCGATCCATGTCCGCCTCTATGTCCATTATTTATTTTCTATTTTCTGTCTAATATCATATATTTAATTCCAGAGATAAGAACATTCGTTACGCTCAATGTCCGATAAAAAGTCCGCTGCTTTCGCCATCTTTCGCGCCCCTTTGTAAAATCCGGACAACTTGGCATGTCTAAGTGAGGTGCGCTGAATTCAGCGACTCTTCGACAAAGATTCAACTACTACTGCTGCTGTCAGGCCCATTGGCTTTTTAGAAAAGAAGGCGGTAGTCAAAGTTGGCCCTCTTCGGGTTCCGCGAGAGCGCAAATAACCCTGTTTTTTCCGCCGCAGCCATCCCTAAGGTCGTGTCCCACCGGGTGGTGTAATTGGGTAAGAGCGAAGCGCTAGGCTCGCGGCCCCATTCAAGGGCCAGGCGAGCCTGAAGCGTCGCGGGTTGGCCATCAGTGATTTTCGGATATGGTTTGGGTTCCTACACTCATTCCAGAGACGAAAGAACCACCGATGACCAAAGAGATGATGGCCCTGAAAGGGCTTGTTGAAAAGACCTCCGACAGCGATTTGTTGCGTGAGATGATAGGTTTTGCCGCCGAGCGCCTGATGGCAATGGAGGTCGGCGCTGTGACCGGCGCGGCTTACCACGAGAAGAGCGGCGAACGTATGGTCCAGCGCAACGGCTATCGCGATCGGGATTGGGAAACACGCGCCGGCACGGTCGAACTGCGTATTCCGAAACTTCGCAAAGGCAGTTATTTCCCGAGCTTTCTGGAGCCACGGCGCATGGCCGAGAAGGCACTGACTGCCGTTATCCAGGAAGCTTACGTTCAGGGCATCTCGACGCGGTCTATCGACGACCTGGTCAAGGCCATGGGCATGAGCGGCATCTCGAAAAGCCAGGTCAGCCGCCTTTGTGAGGAAATCGATGAGCGCGTGAAGGCGTTTCTCGATCGTCCGATCGAGGGGGAATGGCCTTATATCTGGATCGATGCCACCTACCTGAAAGTTCGCCGTGGGGCCCGGACTGTCTCCGTCGCCGTCATCATCGCTGTGGGCGTCAATACCGACGGCCGCCGGGAGGTTCTTGGCATGGAGGTCGGCACGTCAGAAGCTGAACCGATCTGGGCAGAGTTCTTACGCAACCTGACCCGTCGTGGTCTGCGCGGCGTCAAGCTGGTCGTCTCCGATGCACATATCGGGATCAAAGGCGCGGTATCGAAGGTTTTGAACGCCACCTGGCAGCGGTGCCGCGTACACTTCATGCGCAATGTCTGCGCCCATGCAGGCAAGAGTGGCCGCCGGGTCGTCTCGGCCTTCATCGGTACCGCCTTCGCTCAGGAAACGCCTGAAGCCGCCAGCGCACAATGGCGAAACGTCGCCGATCAGCTCAGGCCCAAAATGCCAAAGCTGGCAACGATCATGGACGAGGCTGAGCATGACGTCCTGGCCTACATGACCTTCCCAAAGGAGCACCGCATCAAGCTTCACAGCACAAACCCGATTGAGCGTCTCAATGGCGAAATCAAGCGCCGTTGCGATGTCGTGGGCATCTTCCCGAACGATGATGCCATTATACGCCTCGTTGGGGCTATCCTGCTGGAGCAGAACGACGAGTGGACGGTTCAACGCGGCCGCTACATCACCCTTGAAACCATCGCACAACTCAGCGATGATCCCGTTCTCAGCATGCCAGCCGTGGCAAGCTGACGAAAATCCGGACCCGTCCGGAAACCACTGATGCCTAGCGCTCAGTTACACCACGTCACGGGACACGATCATCCCTAATGATCGTTTCGCACGCCTTCTCATGTATTTTCCGCACGAATTATATTGAGGTCGCACATTTCAATGAACCCTCTTAACCAACTTTGCATCGCTGATGCGGGTCAACTGGCCGGGCCAGCGACAATTGGCGCCGCGCTCGGAATGAACGGTGGGCCGCGCCTCGCCATCGACCACGGCAGGCTGCCCCACCCCCGACTTCGAGCTATCTCTTACTGGCTACGGTTGGCGGGCTAGGGGAAGGCTCAAAGACCTTAAATCTTGGACTTCAGTGCGGCCGTTTGCGCCCGAACGGCCGCGCGATCTTCCGCCGACAGCTCCGCCATCAGTTCATCGAGTCCGCGTCCCGCTTTTCCAACATTTGCGCCGCCATTTTGCTCTTCCGATATCTGCTTTTTCATGGGCCTGTAGTATTTACCGCGGGTCGCTTTTGACCAGTCTAGGGCCTCAGGTACGTCACTAAAGTCGATCGCGCTATCAGGCATGGCTTCGAGAGCCTGCACCTGCTCTAGCATCTCTGGAGGGATCGTATCCCCGTTGTGGAGTTTCATCACATTCCCCTTCATGTGAGAGCTTGGCTCGCCAATTGCTCTCCAGCCGTCACCGTCGCAAGGAGCGTACACGACAGAAGCAGATCACCGATGGATGCCAAGCACTTAAACTCAATTGAATAGCGTACCTTGAAGAAACAGATCCGAAACTGCGTCCGCTGGACCATTCAAATGACTTTGCTATCGCGAAATAAGATTCGTTAGACGTTGAACTAAAGACCTAAAACGCTCTAAAAATCTTTTTCTTCCCGCAGATCCCCTTGATACGGGCGGTTCTCAAGGCAAGTTCTGGCAAAAGGCAGGCGCGATCGAATTGGCGCATGGTTGTCTTGTCGATGCTACCCATCTCGTACAACCCGTGCATCATTTCGTGTAGGGCGGCATAGGCCTCGCTTTTGTACGCCTTAACCATGGCAATTCGCCTTCGCCCAATGCTTCAGTTGGGCAGACGTGCCACCTGCTTACGATAAAAGCTCAACTGAACGCGCCCATAGGAAATCAAGAACCAGTTGATGGAGTTCAAACCTTAGCCTAAACACCAAAGTTTCGGCGAAGCCATCCAATTAGAAATCCGTATCGCCGCATTTAACTTAAGGTTGTATATTTGTCAATAATACCTTTGACGAAAGATGCAAGACCCCATTAGTATTAGTCCATGACGATTGGAAGTCTCGACCATCTCCCCATTACGAAGCAGCGCGAGCTTCAATTCGCGCTGAAAGTTCTATTCGATACCTTCGACGACGCCGTGCGCACAAAGCTCTCTGCCAGGCGCAAGTCCGGTCAGATTCTGAAGGTCATCCTGTTCGGTTCCATGGCGCGCGGCGACTGGGTGGACGACAAGCACTCCGGCTATAAATCGGACTTCGATCTGCTCGTCATCGTTAACGGCCAAAGCTTCACCGACCTGCATGAGTACTGGTCCGCCGCCGACGAACGGTTCGTCCGTGACTTCACTATCACCCACAACATCGACACGCCGGTCAACTTCATCGTCCACGATCTGGCCGATGTGAACGACCAACTCGCCCGCGGCCGACCCTTCTTTACGGACATCGTCCGCGACGGCATTGTCCTCTACGAAGCCTCCGGCCATCCACTGGCCAAACCCAAGGCCCTGACCCCGGACGAGGTCATGGCCGAAGCTCAGGGCTACTATAAACAGTGGTTCAAGCGGGGCTCGGACTTCATCGCAGGCGCAGGGTTCCATCGAAGCCAAGACAGCTTGCCACTGGCAGCGTTCAACCTGCATCAGGCCGTGGAGGCGCTCTATCACTGCGTCCTGCTGGTGCTGACCCTGTACAGCCCCAAGAGCCACCGCATTACCATGCTGCGCTCCCAAGCCGAAGCACTGGACGACCGCCTCAAGGGCATCTGGCCCGCTGAGACCAAACTGCACCGTCAGGCCTTCGACCGCCTGCGCCGCGCCTATGTCGAGGCCCGATACTCGGCCGACTACACCGTCACCGACGAAGAACTCGACTGGCTCACAGACCGCGTAAAGCTCTTGCAGGACACTGTCGCCGCCCTCGCCACAGAGCGCTTAAATCCGGCAAACCTCACAAATTAGCGATAGATTACAGGCAGGTAGCGGCCTCACACCTCAACGGGAGCACCGCGCACCTCTCGCGCAACCCGCATAACACTCTGTAAAATATAGACTATCGCACAGGATTACGCCCCAGAGCCTCTCCGCCTTTTTATCCTGCCTGTGTAATCGGCGTGGTTGAGTCAATACAAAGATGTTGTTTTGGTCTTCGTTTTCGCATGTTGATCTCCTGGACATAAACGGGGCAAGTTCATTTCGACGATGCGAGAAGGTCGCCTGAGGGGGTTGATACGGGATGCGCCGTGCATGTGTCCGCGCTCGTTGACGGTTATGAGGGCCCCGGCCTCGGCGTTTATGGGGGCGGGGATGCGTCCGTCACGGCGCACCTTTAGGTCGGGTTCACGGGGTATCATTACGAGCATAAGAGCGTGGTCCGGGGATCTTACGATCGGGTTGGCCACAGGCAAGATAGCGTACGTTCCGTGTCCAGGGTCTGCATCCGTATCCTCCGCCAGGGCGGCGGATTTCTATGTCGAAAAGGGCTCCATAGGTAAGTGCGGTGGGAGTGAGTTGAGTTAAGCTAGGTTTCCAAGCAGGCGTTTACGTTTTCCGGAGGCTTTCGCGGCGCGATCGCTTTCGCTGGCGCTGGAATCTCCGACATAGCAGGTGCCATCGGTCCACATGGCATGCATGATGACAGCCAGCTTGCGGGCCACGGCGACGGCGGCTTTGTTGTGGCAACCGCGTTTGGCGATCTCCTGCCCCCAGGATTTGACTTTGTCCTTGCCTTTGAAGCGCGTGAGCATGGCGGAGGCGGCTTCGTAGAGGGCGCGCCGGACATCCGCGTCCCCGGCCTTGGAGATACGTCCCTGGATATCGATGGAGGAGCCGGATTGCCAGCGTTTCGAGGTCAGTCCGAAGTAGGCGGCGACATCGCGCGAGCGTTTGAAGCGCGAGGGATCGTCGATCGCGGTCATGAAGGTCATGGCGGCGACGGGGCCGACGCCGGGGATTTCCATGAAGCGTGAGCAGACTTCGTTCTGAGCGACGAAGCGCACGACCAGGGCATGGAGTTTGGTATATTGCAGCCACAGCGCGGCACGGGCCGTCAGCATGGCGTCCATCAGCGTGGCGGTCAGCTCATCATCGGCAACGGCGCGGCGCACGGCATTGTCGAAACCGGCCCGGCCAACGGCGCCGAGACGGATACCGAAGGCCTTGAGCGAGTGCCGAATGGTGTTTTCGATATCGAGGAACTTGCGTTTGAGGTTACGGCGCTGGGTCAGCAGTAACTTCAGACGATAGCCGTTTTCTGACTTGATGTGTGCGGACCTGTACCACCCGGTCCGGACGATATGGGCCAGACCCAGGGCATCGGTGGCGTCGGTTTTGTTGCGCTGCGCCTTCAGGGCGTTGCGCACATGATGCGTCTCCAGACACACCGCCGGCAGTCCCCTGGCCAGCAACTCCGGATGCAGCCAGGGTGACAACGATCCGGCTTCGTGCCCCACGCGTTTGAGTTTACGCAGGTAGGGTTTGAGGCACCGGTAAATGGCCTCAGGGTCTGTGGCTATCGAGGCCTGACAGATAACTGTACCTTCGGTGTCCACGACGCACAAAGCCGTCGTTTCCGTCGCGATATCCAGTCCGCAGAAATAGTCCATGGCGCGTCTCCTTCCGGGGTTGACGCTCCCTACCTTACTCGATTTCGCCATCTCGGGCTCCCGCGCGGTTCTCACCGCCGATTACCCCAGCACAATATTCAATCTAACAGTCACCCGATATAAAGCCTCCCAAACAATTCAAAAATTGTTCCAATAATAATTCATTCTACTTATAATACCGCACATAGTGCGGTGGTGCGTCAAATCCGAATACAACAATTGACGCAATTTAATATAAAATATACAATAATATTGTTATTTATTTAAATTGTCTTGAATTTTAATAAGAAAATACCTAAGCAGGCCGCCAATAATGACAAATAAAGGAACGGCGAAAAAAGGGTTAACCACATTATCAATTTGTGAATTATTGAACCTATAAACCATGTAGGAAAAAACTATCACAATAAGAAAGGCGTCGCCAATTTTTACTATATTCATAACTCATTTCTTTCTGAGGGCATCATCAAACATCTTCTTCAAATTATTAAACTGTTCGGTGATCATTTTTTTACCAGATACCGTTCCCCTAACTTCTAATGAGCCAGACAATCCTAATCCCACTTTAGGACCTCCCAGAACATTAAACTTCCCTGCAGCTTTGGCTTGCATTGTCTCATTAACAGCACTTTTTATGGCACCTGACAATTGGTCGGACCTACTCGGGACCCTCGACTTATCAGTTGATCCAATTAGCTTTGACGCTTGAACGCCCACGGGGCCGGCAGACCCTGAAACGGCCACTGAATTGTCGACCGCAGTCGGAATTCCGCCCTCTTGCATTCCCGCCGAAATGCCAACATCACCTTTAGCCCCAGCCGTTGCTCCGACGTTTACTGTGTAGCCCACATCATAATTGTTGGGATCACTCCAACTCTCGCCATTACTAGGCAATTGCAGAAGCCAACCTGCTGAACCCTTTATTCCAATTCCTGGGGTCAACTCGAAGCCAAGCTCTGCGGAAAAGGTGTTCGCTAGGCCCGTCGGATCACTTTTATTAACTGGGTCACCGCCTGTGTAGGCATACAGGTTGAGGTCATCTTTTGAGCCGATGGGGTCGGTTTGTAAAAACCTTCCATGTCATCGGTCATAAAACCGTGCGAGAACCTACCGGCTATCTGGTCCGTAATTGCCGGTGGCGCTGGCGCTATCGCTGGCCACTGTTTCAGCCGCGGCGGTGGCCTGGGCCTCGATTTTCAGGGCCGGAGCCTGTGCTCCTTCGAGCTTCGA
The DNA here is from genome assembly GCF_000175215.2 of Asticcacaulis excentricus CB 48. NCBI lineage: Bacteria > Pseudomonadati > Pseudomonadota > Alphaproteobacteria > Caulobacterales > Caulobacteraceae > Asticcacaulis > Asticcacaulis excentricus. Next base: position 85,792 of record NC_014816.1, read on the forward strand.
CGGCGCGTGTAGGTCGTCGCGCACATAGTGGTACATGCGTTCGTCCGAACAGGCGCAGACGCGGATGTGTTGCGTGCCATCGCGCCATATGATCAGCGGATAGCGAATCGGCACACCATTATCACCAAGGAGCGGCTCTAGCTTTGCAATGAAGTCACGGCTGGCTTGGACCACCGCCGAGCGCGCCAGATCACCGTCGGCAGCGCGGAAACCCGGTTGCCACGTCTCTTCATTCGCGGCACGCCACTGTTTATAGAGCGGATAGGAACGGTTGAGCCAGATCTCAGCAATGGTCGAACGTTCTGACGCAGTCGTCGTCACCTTGCCTTCGACGTCCATTGGGGCGAAGGGGACCATCCGAATGTCAGCAGCAATGGCTTCAAACTTCGGCAGTTCCTGATCTTCCCATACCTTGCACGTCGCGCAGTTGCGATAGGTAATGACCCAGATTTCAGGCCCCTCCTTGCCCGATGCTGCGTAGCCCGATGCATCAAGAAGCTCCTGAATATCCTTCTGCTTTTGGGTAATCGTCACCGGCTGCCAGCGGACGAAGTTGTCCCAGTATAGCCAGTAGCCGACGCTACCGAGTACAGCGGCCCCGATCAGGAACATTATCGCGTAAAGTATGTGCTTTCTGGTCATCCGGCGCTCAGCCCCTCTCGAACAGAGCGACTATACGCGCGTTATGCGGCATCTGTTAAGGGTTTGGTTAACAGATTCAGCCCCATGACAAGGCTACAAAGCCGAATATGATACCAGTGAGGGCCGCAAACCACAGCCAGAGATAAGGGCCCCTGGCCTTCAGGCGACGGGAATCCTGGCTTTTGGGGGCTGGGTTCGGCGTGTGCGAAGCAGGCATAGGATAGTCTTAGCAAGATTAACGGGCTAACGAAACCCGCAGAGATTGGGGAGGGGCAGGATGTCTTTACCGACGCCGCGTAACATTGTCGAAGAACTGATTATCGAACGTGCGCCGCGTCTGGCCTCATCCATCGTGTGGCCGGTGGCGCGACCACTGCTCTACAGCCTTCTAGGCTACGGTCGGGCTGTGCGCATGGCGCAAGCGATTGAGGACCTGTCCGGAGACGCGGCGCTTGAGTATATCTCACGCCTTCTGTCGCTTGAGGTCGTCCCGCGCGGGGTCGAGCGTCTCCCGGCCACAGGGCGCTGCGTCGTCATCTGCAATCACCCGACCGGCATAGCCGATGGTATAGCGGTCTATGATTGTCTGCGTCGGGTGCGATCCGACATCACGTTTTTTGCGAATGCCGACGCCTTGCGGGTCAATCCCCGCTTCGCAGACGTACTGATCCCGGTTGAATGGGTCGAGGCCAAGCGCACCCGCGAAAAGACCCGCACCACACTGAATGCGGCACGCGCGGCATTCGAAAGCGAAAAATGTGTGGTGTTGTTTCCAGCCGGGCGGCTGGCACGGCGCGGCGCAAACGGGCAACTCAGTGATCCGCCGTGGCAAACGACGGCCTTGTCGCTGGCGCAGAAATACAACGCGCCTTTGGTGCCTATGCACCTGTCTGGTCCCAATTCGGTATGGTTTCATGCCTTCAACCGCGTGTCGCAGGAGTTGCGCGACATCACCCTGTTCCATGAGTTTCTAAACAAAGCTGGCAAGCGGTTTGACCTGACCGTGGGACCGGTCATGGCGTCCCAACAGCTCGATGATGAGGCGGCCCTGTTGTGCGAGCGGTTGAAGACCTATATCGAACGGGAATTGCCGCTCGATCCGGACCGCCCTGCCCTATGACCTTTTCCGAATCCGACGATTGCTTTCTGGCTGACGATGGTGCCACGGCCGAGTGGGGTGCGTGGCTGGCGACCCAGCTTAAGGCCGGGGACGTGGTCTATCTGTTGGGCGATCTGGGAGCCGGAAAATCGACCCTGGCGCGCGGCCTGATTCGGGCACTGACGACGCCAGACGAAGACGTGCCGTCGCCGACCTTCACCATCGTCCAGACCTATGAAGGCCGTGATTTCGATATCGCGCATTTTGACCTCTATCGCCTGACCGACCCGGAGGAGGTGCACGAGATCGGCCTGTTTGAACTGGCCGACACGCATCTCTGCCTGATCGAGTGGCCACAAAGACTGGGTCATTTCGCCTTTGACGCCCCGTGGATCGTGCGCCTAAAAGAGGAGGCTGCGGGCCGTCGCGTGACGCTTGAGCGGCCCGTCGCATAAGAGTGCCAGATGACCGATCGTGAAGACCTCCGCGTCCGTTTTCTGCAAAATGCGGGCCTTGCCGAAGTACGGCGTGACCCTCTACCCGGTGATGCCTCAACGCGGCGCTACGAGCGCCTGACGCGCACGGATGGCTCGACCCTGATGCTCATGGATCAGCCGCCGACCGGGGCGCAGCCTTGCCCGCCGGATGCCAGCACCCAAGATCGCCAACACCTTGGCTATTTTGCACAGACTCGACTGTCTGCTGGTGATCTCAAAGCCTTTGTCGGGGCCGCCACGTATCTCAGCGGGCGGGGCTTTTCCGCGCCGACCATCTATGAGAGCGATCTGGACAACGGCCTGATCCTGCACGAAGACCTCGGCAGTGCCCTGTTTGCTCGCCTGATTGAAGAGGGCGAGCATGAAGCGCCGCTGTACCTTTCGGCCGTGTCCGTACTGGCCAAGCTGCACGAGGTGCCACCGCCAACCACAGTGGGCGACTGGCCGCTCCTGAGCTATGACGCGCTGGCGCTGAAAACCGGTGCGGACCTTTTCCTGGAATGGCTGCCCCAGTACGATCCCGCGCTAAGCGTCTCTGAGCAGGCGCGCGCCGATTGGGACGGCCTGTGGGCCCCCTTGTGCGGCGAGGCAGAAGCGCAAGCCAGCGTCTTCATCCACAGAGACTACCACGCCGAAAATCTCTTGTGGCTTGGAGGGCGCGAAGGCGTAGCGCGCGTCGGCCTGATCGATTTTCAGGACTGCCTGAAGGCGCATCCGGCCTGGGACCTGCATTCCCTTTTGCAGGACGCGCGGCGCGACGTATCGCCTGAGGTCGAGGCACTTTGTCTCGACCACTATTTCAGCCTGCGCCCCGAACAGGACCGCGAGGCCTTTATGCGGCTCTACACAGCCCTGGCAGCGCTTAATCAGGCGCGTATTCTGGGCGTCTTCGCCCGGTTGATCACCCGCGACCACAAACCGCGCTATGCAGCCTTCATGCCCCGCATGTGGCGGCATCTGGGGCGTAATCTAAATGCGCCGGCACTGGCCGGGGTGCGAAGCTGGTTTATGTCCAATGGTCTGGGGGACCTCATCAAATGACACAGATTAGAACGGCTATGGTGCTGGCGGCGGGGTTGGGAACGCGAATGCGACCACTGACCGATGACCGGCCGAAGGCTCTGGTCGAAGTCGGCGGGCGCACCCTAATCGACCATATGATCGACCGACTGAAAGGTGCAGGCGTCGAGCGCTTTGTGGTCAATGTCCACTATTTCGCCGACCGGCTGGAGGCGCACCTCAAAAGCCGTAACGACGTCGAGATTGTGATTTCGGATGAGCGCGAAAAGCTATTGGAAACCGGTGGCGGCCTGAAGAAAGCCCGGCCCCTTCTAGGCGATGATCCAATTTTCGTTGCCAATATCGACAGCGTATGGATCGAAGACGGCGGTGATGAGTGCGCCATTGCCGATATGCTCAGGCAGTGGCAGCCCGACCACATGGACGCCCTGTTGCTGCTGGCCGATATGACGCGCTCCAGCGGTTTTGATGGGGCGGGCGACTTCTTCCTGAATGAGGATCAGCGCCTCACCTTCCGAGGTCAGGCGGGGTCTGCGCCGTTCAACTATATGGGCGTGCACGTTACTCAACCGTCCATAGTGGCAGACGTGGCCGAAGACGCCTTTTCGCTGACGCCGATCTGGCGGCAAAAGGCGGCCGAAGGACGTTTGTTCGGGGCGCGCTTGCACGGCGACTGGATGCATGTTGGTGACCCCGCCGCGCGCGATGCCGCTGAGGCGCGGTTGCAACGGGCATGAAAAGCCGCGATCTCTTCGTCACGCCGGCCCCGCGCTGGTACTCTATTCCCTCCGGGCGGCCCTTCCTTGACGATCTGGCGCGCGGTCTGTGTGAGGCGCTGGGTGACGACCTGCCGCACGCCCTGATCCTTACCCCCACACGGCGTGGCGCGCGTCAGATGGCGCATGCCTTTACAGATCAGTGCCGGGCAAAGGCGCTGCTTTTGCCGCAGGTGCGCGCCCTGGGGGATCTCGAAGAAGGTGAACCGCCATTTGATCTTGAGCATCTGGGTCTAGACCTACCACCCGCCCTATCCTCGACGCGGCGGCGTTTCGAGCTGGCGAAGCTGATCAAGGCACATTACGAAAGCGATGTGCCGCTTAATGCGCGAACGGCGCTGGAACTGGCTGATTCTCTTGCCAAATTTTTCGATTCCTTAGCTCTGGAAGAAGTCGAAGCCTCGGATAGACTGGACCGTCTTGTCCACGACCCCGACCTTCTGCACGACGATATGGGCGCTATGGCCGAACACTGGCAGGTATCGGCACGTTTTCTGGCCATCGCCGTGGATCTGTGGCCAAAGCGGCTGGCCGAACTCGACCTGATGGACCCCAGCCAGAGGCTGGTGACGCTCATCCATCGCCTCGGAAAGCAGTGGGAAAAGACCCCGCCCACCCATCCGGTCATTATAGCCGGGACCACCGGCACCACACCCGCTACAGCACGACTGATGGGGCTGGCCTCGCGTTTTGAGCAAGGGGCCGTCGTCCTGCCCGGTCTTGACCTGTCGCTGGCTGAAGACGTCTGGGCGCAGGTCGGCGATTCGCACCCGCAAGGGGCCATGAAGGCCCTTCTTGATCGCCACCGCGTCAGCCGCGAGGTCGTTAACACCTGGCCCGTCTCCATCGAGGCGGATCGCGCGCGTCACGCCCGCCGGCGCGTCCTCAACGAAGCCCTGCGCCCCGCCGAAGCCACCAAGGACTGGCGAACCCAGATTGCGGCGCTGAAGGCCGGATCGGAAGCCGCTATAAAGGACGGCTTAAGCGGCCTCACCCATATCGAAGGCCGAAATGACGAGGAAGTCGCCGCCGTCATCGCTCTTTTGATGCGCGAAGCGCTGGAAACGCCGGGCAAGACGGCCGCCCTGGTTACGCCGGACATCACCCTGTCGCGACGCGTAACGGCCCGTCTGTCGCGCTGGGGCGTGCGCCCCGACTCGTCAGCAGGTGACGCCCTGATCCACAGCTTGGTCGGGCGCTTCCTGCATAGCCTTCTGGATCTGATTCTGGAGCCGTTCGATGCGGTGAAGCTTCTGGCTTTGCTGAAACATCCTCTGTCTCGCTTCGCTGACGATCGCCATGTAAATATATTAGAAATCATAGGCTTACGAGGTGCAAAGCCCCGCAATGCGGAGGAGGTTCTGAGCCGCCTGACGCAGAAAGAGGCCTTTGAAGCCGCTGACCTGTGGCAGGACTATATGGACACCTGCTTGATTTGGCAGAGGCAAAAGACAGACCTGTCCGATTACGTGCGTACCCTGACGGTCTGGGCCGAATCCGTGGCCGCACGTGACGGGCAGGCCCTGTGGAGCGGCGCGGCGGGAGCGACGGCTTCGGCGCTTCTGGCCGATCTAATCGCCGAAGGCCGGGATTTCCTCGTCGAGGACGATCAGGTGTTTGTCGATATTCTGCGTCGGGCGCTGCGCACGGCAACTGTGCGCACCGGCGGGCACACCCATCCGCGTCTGACCATATTGGGAGCTATCGAAGCACGCATGTTTTCGGCTGACCGTCTGATACTGGCCGGTCTGGAAGAAGGGGTGTGGCCGCAGGCTGCCGAAATCGACCCCTTCTTGTCGCGCCCTATGCGCAAGGTGCTGGGCCTGCCTTCGCCCGAACGCCGCACCGGTCTGTCGGCACACGATTTTGTGCAAGGCGCCAGTCAGCCGGAGGTGTGGATGGTGACGCGCCAGCGCCGCGAAGGCGAGCCTCAGGTGCAGTCGCGCTGGCTGTGGCGCCTTCAAACCCTGACCACCGGGGCAGGCGAACACCTGCCTACGAAAGCCCAATGGCTTGATTGGGCGCGGCGCATGGACGGCCCCTTGAGCGTCGTGCCTGACGCCCTTAAGCCCGCCTCAAGGCCCCAGCCTGCGCCTCCCGTCGAGGCGCGACCGCTACAACTACCGGTCACGCAGATCGAAACGCTGGAGCGCGATCCCTATGCCGTCTATGGGCGCTATGTGCTGGGCCTAAAACCCCTTGACCGGCCGAACGAGCCCTTCGAGGCCCTGCGTCGCGGGACGGCCATACATGCCGTCGCGGAAAAATTTGCGGCGGACGATATGCCAATGGGCGAGGCCGGGGTACGGGTCTTCTGCGATATGCTGGAGGCGCAGTTGCGTGCTGAAAACCTCAGCGAGGCGCAACTGGCCCTGCAACGCCCCCTGTTTCCACTGCTGGCGCGTGAATATGTAGCGTTTGAGGCCGAGCGTCGCGCTGACCACCCGCGCCTGCTGATCGAACAGTCCGGCAAGCTGACTATCGACCTGCCGCGCGGCACCTTCACTGTGACCGCCAAGGCGGATCGTGTGGAAATTCATGAGCGCGGCGTCGATGTGATCGACTTCAAGACCGGTCAGCCACCCTCGCCCAAGGCCGTGATCGCCGGCTTCTACCCGCAGCTCACGCTGACCGCTGCCATCCTCAAATACGGCAGCTTCAACGGGTTTGAGGACTTCCACCGCGCCAAAGGGCTTCATGAGCTGGTCTATGTGCGCCTGGGACAGGATGTCGTCAAACCGCGCGTGGTTTACGACAAAAAGAACCCGTTGAGCGCCGATGAGATGGCTGATCGCGCGCTGAGCCGCCTTAAAACACGCCTGATGCAGTACGAAAATCCCAAACAGGGCTACCTGTCCTGGCGCGCGCCGCAATACCGGATGGAGCGCGGTGGTGACTACGATCAGCTGGCGCGGCTTTATGAATGGCACGTTCTGGGTGACCGCGAGGCGGAAGCCGCAACGGAGGAGGGCGAATGAATCCGCAAAACGCCGCCGCCGATCCGGAGGTGTCATGCTTCCTGACCGCCAATGCCGGTTCGGGCAAGACCTCCACCCTGGTTAACCGCGTGGCCCGCCTGCTGCTGCGTGGGGCAAAGCCGGAGCACATTTTGTGCGTCACCTATACCAAGGCCGCCGCCGCCGAAATGCAGGGCCGTCTCTATGAGCGGCTGGGCGGCTGGGCCGTGGCCGAAGACGCCGCCCTGGCCGAAGAGTTACGTAAGATCGACGAAAACCCCGATGATCTGGCCACCGCCCGCGCCCTGTTTGCTAAGGCGCTGGAAACCCCGGGCGGCCTTAAGATTCAAACCATCCACGCCTTTTGCGAAAAGCTTCTGCGGCGGTTTCCGCTGGAAGCCGGTTTAAGCCCGTCCTTTCAGGTGCTGGACGATCTGGTTGCGCGTGATCTGGCGCAGAAGGCACTGGAAGGTCTGTTGACCCTGCCAGAAGGCGCTCACCGCGACCACCTGATCCGCACACTGAAAGCCCAGAAGTTTGAACAGCTTCTGACGCAGTTCATCTATCAGCACGACCGTATCCGCGAGGCACTGGACCACCTTCTGGCTGATGCCAAACGAAACGATCTGTCTTTTAGTGGCTATCTGTTCAAACGCCTTGATCTCGACCCGCCGATGACGCCGGAACAGGTTGTCGATGCCTTTGCCGAACAGTTGAACTGGGACATGATGCCGGAATTGGCCAGGTCTCTGGCCACCGTTAACACCAAAGGCAATCAAGGCCTGTCGGAAACCCTGCTGCGCCTTTCTGAAGCGCACAAAGGCGGCGAACCGTTTGATTTCGAAGCCCTCTACGCGGTGTTCTACACCGCCAAAGGCGAGCCGCGCAAAGAGCTGTGCTCGACCAAAAGCACTCAGGCTGACCGCGATACCCTGGAACGCTGGCGCGAACCGCTGGCCGAGGCGATTGAAAAGCGCAAGGCCGCCGAAACCGCCCTCAATACCCTCTATACGCTGCAACTGTTTGAAGATTTCAGCGCCATCTATCAGGACCTGAAACGCCGCACCGGCGCGCTCGATTTTCAGGACCTGATCAGCCGGGCCAAACGTCTCCTGTCCGGTGCCTCCATGTCGCAATGGGTGCTGTTTAAGATGGATGGCGGGCTTGAGCATGTGCTGGTCGATGAGGGACAAGACACGTCCGGCGATCAGTGGGATATCGTCAAGGCCCTGACCGGTGACTTCTTCGCAGGGGCAAGCGCCCCGGTGTTTCAGGCCCGGATTGAGCGCACCGTCTTTGCCGTGGGCGATGAAAAGCAGTCCATCTATGGCTTTCAGGGAGCCAAGCCTGACCTGTTTTTGGGAATGCGCACCTACTATCAGACCCTGGCCAAACAGGCTAAAAAGCCGTTCGTCGTACCCCAACTGGTGCAAAGCTGGCGCTCCCTGCCGCAGGTGCTGGGCTTTGTCGATAAAGCCTTTGACGGCCCGGACCTTTCCGAAGCGCTCAACTTCACCGCTGACCCCATCATCCACGATGCGGGCCGTTCTGAGCGCTCGGCCACGGTCGAGCTTTGGCCACCCATCTATCCGCTAGCGGTGCCTGATCTGGACGATAGCGATGACGAGAACGTCGCGCCCGTAGATGCCTCTGGCGTCGCACCGGCCAAGCGGCTGGCGCAACAACTGGCCTTTCATATCGCACAGGACATCAGGCAGGGCCGCAGCGTTATCTGCAAGAGTTCACGAAAAGCGCGTCCTATGCATGCCGGCGATGTCCTCATTCTGGTGCGCAAGCGTGACGCCCTGTTTGAACATATTATCCGTGAGCTGAAGCAGGCGGGCGTGCCCGTTTCCGGGGCCGACCGCCTCAAACTATCGGACCATATTGCCTTTCAGGACCTGCGCGCCCTGATGCGCGTTTGCCTGCAAGCGGGCGACAGCCTGTCTCTGGCCGCCGTCCTTCGCAGCCCCCTGTGCGACCTCAGCGAAGACGACCTCTTCACCCTGACGCGCGTTGAAAAGGCCAGCCTGTGGCAGGCGCTGAACCGTCTGGCTGAAGACAATCCGCGCTTTTCCGAAGCGCAAAACTTCATTGGCTGGGCCCTGTCCGAAGCGCCGCAGCGCACAGCGTTCGATTTTCTGGGACTGGTCCTTAATCGCCGAGACGGCGCGGGCCGCACCCAACGTCAGCGCTTCGTCACACGGTTAGGCGTCGAATGCGAGGACGTGCTGGATGAGACGCTAAACCTGGCGCTAAAAGGCGAAGGGGTGGGGGCGATCGGCCTGATCGACTTCCTGAACCTGTGTGAATTCAATGCCTCGGAGATCAAGCGTGAACAGGAAGAGGGTGGCGACCGCGTGCGGGTGATGACCGTGCACGGCTCCAAGGGCCTCGAAGCGCCGTGGGTGGTCCTGCCCATGGCCCCCGGGTTTAAATCGACGCGCAATGACGACCTGCTGCTGACGTCCGATGACGGCGATCTGCTATTGTCGGCGCGCGGCAGGGACGGCGACCCGCAAGCCGTCAGCGCGCTCAAAGCCGTCCGAAGTTTACGCGAAGCCAAGGAGGGCTTGCGGCTGTTCTATGTGGCCCTGACGCGGGCGCGCGACCGGCTGACCCTGTGCGGTTATCGCGGCAGCCGCGCGGCCAACGGCCCCTTCCCTGACTGGTACGATCTGGCGCAGGATGGCTTCGACCGCCTGCCGCGTGAGGCGGTCACGGCAGTTGAACTGGACACGGTGGTTGAATTTGGAGCCCCGAAAGATCAGGAGTCTTCTGAAAAAGCGGAACTGCTCTTGTTCGGCGAACGCGCGCCTTTAATGTCCGCCGAGGCGCAGGCCGCACAGACACAGACCGGTCTGCCTGCCTTTGTGACCGCTGCGCCCACCCCTGATCCGGAAGCTGATGTCGTCTGGCGCGCCGTGTCGCAGCTCAGTGACGAAGATCGCGCCGACGAAGACCGGGCGCCGTCGCCCCTGGCGGAACAAAGGGGACAGGGACGTTTCGGGCGTGGCCTGAAAATCCATAAGCTGTTTGAAATCCTGCCCGCCCTGCCCGTGGCCGACCGCGACAACGTGGCCGCACGCTGGCTCAAGCGGCAACCCGATCTGGACGACGCCCAGCGCGAGGAAATCCGTCAGGCGGTAATGGGGGTGCTGACCGATGCGCGCTTTGCCGACGCTTTTGGGCCCAACTCGCGCCCGGAAGTGGCTCTGGCCGGACAGGTTGGCGTCAATGCGCGCGGCGAAGCGGTTTTTATGTCCGGGCGTATCGACCGACTGGTGATCGGGCCTGAGCGCGTGTTGGTCATTGACTATAAATCGAACCGCCCCGCTCCGGACACTGCCGAAGAGGCCGCGGCTGACTACCAGCGGCAAATGGCCGGTTACGTCGCCCTATTACGTCAGATCTATCCGGACAAAAGCGTCGAAGCCGCGCTTTTGTGGACCGATGGACCGAAGCTAACGCCCTTAAGCGAGGCTTTAGTAAATCTCAGGCTCAGCGAAATCAGGGGCCATTGATTTCTGATGCAGGCTTACTTACCTTTGTGACAAGTTTGAATCTGTGCCCATTTCGGGCGAGATAGGAAGTGCACCCATGTCCACCGCCACCGTCAAGGTTACCGACGAGACCTTTGAAAACGACGTCCTCAAATCCGACAAGCCGGTTCTGGTCGATTTCTGGGCCGAATGGTGCGGCCCGTGTAAGCAAATCGCCCCGATCCTTGACGAAGTGGCCGAAGCCTACGGCGACAAGCTGACAGTCTCGAAGATCAATATCGACGACTCGCCCCTGACGCCGTCGAAGTTCGGCGTGCGCGGCATCCCGACCATGATGCTATTCAAAGACGGCAAGATGACCTCAATGAAGGTCGGCGCCATGCCGAAGTCAAAGCTGGTCGAATGGCTGACCGAAGCCGGTATCGCTTAGTCTTAAAGCGAAAAGCTGATAGGATGCGGGCGTGGAGCGCGAGCTTCACGCCCGCATTGTTTTTTTGCACTCCTCCCGGCACATCAACGACATGGCGGCTAAAGCGTACAATATTCTGATCAATGGCAAGGCGGGCACCGTCTTGAACCTGGGGCACGACTCCATAACGGCCGCCATTGAAGCCAGCGGCATGGCAGTGAATGAACTTTTGTTCGCCGAACCCGAAGAGATGGAAGCCGCCCTCAACCGCTTCGCTCAGTCCTCCGACCCCCTGCTGGTGGGTGGCGGGGACGGCACCTTGCGCTCGTGCGCTGAAACCCTGAGCCGCAAAAACAAGGCTTTTGGCATCCTGCCGTTCGGCACCATGAACCTGCTGGCGCATGATCTGGGGATGAACACGCTGGATGAAGCGCTGAAAGCCTATGCCAAAGGCGCGCTAGAAACCCGGGTCGACGCTGGTGAAATTAATGAAGAGCTGTTTTTATGCTGCGCCTCGATCGGGGTCATGCCCGAAGCGTCGGTGTTTCGCGAAGAGCACCGCACAAATAACTTCCTGCTGATGGTGCCCTACCTGTTCTGGTTTGTGGCCGATTATTTCGAACGGCGCAAAAATGCGCGCATTGTGCTTCAGAATGGCAAGCGGCTGCATCGCTTCCGTTCGCCTGCGGTCGTTATCTCCGCTAATCGCTACGCCGATACGACGCGTATCGACGAGAGCAATTTCAAACGCAATGACCTTCAGGGCGGCGAACTGGCCGCCTATATCGCCTCGACGCGCACCCGCGTTTCACATCTGCGCTTTCTGACAAGGCTTCTGGTCGGCAACTGGAAGTCGGACCCTGACCTGACCGAACTGACCGGCACGCAAATGACGCTGTGGACGCGTCATCGCAAGGAGAAGGTTTCCGTCGATGGTGAGGTGACAGACCTCAAGACACCGTTGGTGATCAAGCTCAAGGCACGCTATGTGCCCCTTCTGATCCCATTGCGCGAGGCCTGAATGCGCATAGCCCACATTTCCGACCTGCATTTCGGGGCACACGACCGGCGCGTGACCGAGACCCTGATCAGCACACTGATCGAGCTGGAGCCCGACCTCGTTGTGGCCAGCGGCGATATCACGCAGGATGCGACTGTAGCCGAATTTGTCGAAGCCTCTGAGTTTTTTAAGCTTTTGCCCATGCCAGCGTTTGTGATACCGGGCAATCACGACCTGCCTGGCCTTGACCTGCGCCGCTTCATCCAGCCGTGGAAGCGATACCGCGACCATATCGCCAGAGAGCTTGAGCCTGAACTGCAGGCAGATCTGGTCGATATCAAGGGCATCAATTCCGCGCGCATGATCCTGCCCTCGCTCAACTGGGCCTATGGTTCGATCAGCGCACGCCAAAGGCACGATATTGCCGACTTCTTTGCAGCCTCAACGACGCCCTGGCGTGTGCTGACCGTGCACCATCCCCCCCTTAATCCGCCAGAATTTCCGTTGGATGTGACTCTGTTCAACAAGGGGAAGTTTCTGGAGACATTGGGCGAACAGAAGGTCGATATCGTGCTGTCGGGGCATCAGCATCACGCCTATGTCGAAACACGCATCATGAACGGCCACACCACCTTGTTCGTGTGCGCCTCGACCGCCATGTCGGTGCGTATCCGTAAACAGCCGCAGGGCTTTAACCTCTTGGATTTCAAGGACAAAAGTGTGCGTATCGAGCTTCGCCAGCTCAGCGGCGACCGCTTTATGACCCAGTCGGCGGTGACCCACACCAAGGTGTAGCACCTCTGGACAAGTTGCGGCATTTGTCGTGGGTCCTAAGGGCTGATGAGGCTGACCGTATCGGGACGTTGAAGACACGAGGCGGTCTCATCTGCGTCCACCGCAAAAGACAGCCTCGGGCGCAATACCAAGTTTCATTTTCAATGACCCTTGATATAACGGCGCCATGTTGTCCGCACTTCCCGTAGATCCGTCCAAATACACTGCCTTCCTGGGGGCGATGTTCCTGATGGCCATTACCCCGGGACCAGCCAATCTGTTTTGCATCTCAACTGGACTGGGGCGTTCCGCGCCTAAGGTTTTGATGGGGGTGTTCGGTATCAATACGGCCACACTGATCTGGTTTGTGGCCGCCGCCTTTGGCCTGCACATTCTCATCACCACCCTGCCCATCGTCTTTCACGCGATGACGCTCGCGGGTGCCGTCTATCTTTTGTGGATTGCGGTTAAGACCATCCGGGCGCGCAAATCCCACAGCGCGCATGAGCTGGACCTGCCTGAAAATGCGCAGACCCTGGCCCGCGAAGGCCTTTGGGCAACGTGGAAGGACGGTTTTATGGTGCAGTTCCTAAACCCCAAGGTCACCCTCTTCTTCACCGCGGTCCTGCCGCCGTTTCTGGCGCTCGACCGACCTATGGTGACGCAGATGCCGGTCTTTGCCGCCACGGCGATCGGCATGGACGTCATCACCATGACCACCTATGGCCTCAGTGGGCTGGCCCTGACCCGCTTCCTCAGCCAAGGTCGCAACCGCGAATATTTCGAGGTTTGTGTCGGCGGGCTTCTGGGCCTGATTGCTGTGGTCATACTGTTGCATAGCGCCGCTGATCTTCTGGGCCAATAAGCCCAACTCCGCCACCCGGCCTAGGCCAGCAACAGTGCCACATGGCGTCTACTGTCTGGCTAACCGGCTGATTAGGTTTGGACTGACCGGAAAAGTGCCCCTCGAAGCGCTTGGAGCGTCAACCACAATCAGCAAAAAGGTGACGAGATGAAAAACAAAAACACACTGGCCATAGGCGGTCTTGGACTGGCTCTGGCCATGGGTTTGACGACCACAGCGTCCGCTCAGGATTTCAAACCTAAGGCCAAGGGACAGTTTATCGTCACAAGTCGTGTAACCAGCGTCGCTCCGGATGAAACGGGCGACATTCGAACCGCCGCCGGAGCCGATAGCGGTCTGGACGTTAAGGTGGGTGACGACACCATCCCCAGCCTCGGCTTCACCTATTTTCTTACGGACAATATCGCCGTTGAGGCCATTTTGGGGACATCAAGGCATGAGGTGCGTGCCGTAGGCGGCAACACCAATGTGCAGGTTCATTCGACCTGGGTTTTGCCGCCGGTTATTGCTGCCCAATACCACTTCAATCCCAAAGGCCGCGTCAGTCCCTACGTGGGGGCCGGGGTCAATGGCATGATCTTTTACAACAGCAAGGACTATAATGGCTTCAAGGTCGAGCTCGATAACGGTCTTGGCTATGCCCTCCAAGGCGGCGTCGATATCGCCCTGAAAGGTAACTGGTCGCTGAACGCCGACGTGAAAAAAGTGTGGTTTAGCACGGATGCCAAGATCAATAATGGCGCTTTGAAATCAGAGGTCGATCTCAATCCGGTCGTAGCCTCGGTGGGTCTGGCGTACCGGTTTTAGAGCGAAGTTCGCAAAAGTGTGATCGGTTTTCCGCAAAACACCGCGACAAACAAAGACTGAGGCCATGCCTTTTCGCTTGATTTCTATGCGGCCTGTGCGACCCTCGTAATCAGGTTTAACAGCGAAGGGAGGTGATCCGATGTCTAATCGTCATAGGCCGAAGATGGCAGATAAGGGGATCACGATCCAGCTTATGGGTTCGGATCGCCTTTGAGGCCATTACGGCTAAAGACAGGAGAGAGGACTGCGTGGCGACACGCAGTCCTCTTTTCATATTGAGACTTTCCCCCCCCCCTTTCGGGATTACATCCCCGTCGTCTTCTCGATGGTTTCGCTGACATCGTATTCGCGGTCATCATCCTGACCGCTCAGGGCATCGGCATCAAGATCGGCACCGGTATCCTTATCGAGCGGCGTGAGGTCGTCTTCATCTTCCTCAAGACCTTCCTCATCACTTTCTTCCCCTTCTGCGGGATCGTCTTCTGCGTCGATATCCGCCTCACCAGGCGTGATCTGCGCGGTTTCGCTAATGGCATTGGCCGGATCGGTATCCGCCGGGATTTGGGACTCTTCGGTCATAGTCAGGCTCCTTTGAAAAGCAGAGCCTGATCGTTTTGTCCTCAAGGAACGAGCCGGAGGATAGGGCTTCCTCATAAGGATTGGCCGCGTCACCGAGGCGATGACTTTTTTAGGTCTTCGTAAACAGGTCTTAACCCTTTGCATGCGATTAACCGGGCTTAACCATAAGCCTAGAGACTGCCCCGCATGAGCACGGTTACCGCCCTCGTCTGGAATCATCTGGAGTCCCGTTTCATCTTTGTCTGGCGTTCGGTGCCGATGGCGCGCTTGCGCGGGGCGCTGGTGTGCCTTCTGGGTCTGGCGTCGCTGATGGCCTATGCGTCCTATCGGGCGACCGACGCGAGCTGGAATACGGCCAGTGCGGAGCCCGTGCACAATTTTCTCGGCGGCTTTGGGGCGATTATTGCCGATATTGGCCTGCAGTCCCTTGGGCTGGCGGCGTGGCCAATGGCGGCGCTTATGACGTGGTTCGGTCTGGCGCGTCTGATGCAGCTTGATCCGGACGAGGGCCGGCGCACCCTGCGTATACATAGCCTTTATGGTGCCCTGTTCGTGCTGATGCTGGCGGCGGCGCTCGCGCCCTTGCATATGGCCGACGCCAATTCGCCCTCGATCGGCGGCTTCTGGGGTACAGGCACGCACCATCTGCTCAAAAGCCTGTTCGACTTCATGCGCCTGCCCGGCGGTGAGGTGATCGCCAGCCTGATCTTTGGCGCGGCCGCCTTGTGGGCGTTTAATCAGGCCCTGCGCCTGACGTCTGAGAGCTATGTCCGCGCCGCGGGTTTCGTTCTGGGCGGTTTCAAGGGTGCGCTGACCGCTTCCGGCCTGCCGGAAAAGGTCAATGCCGCCGTGATGCGCGAGCCCAAAGCGCCCAAGGCCAAACGCGGCCAAAAGGCTCCGCAGCCATTCATCGATGAGACCGATTACACGCCAGACGCCATGCCCGAACCGGTGGTCAACAGCCGCGTGCCCGCGACGCCGGTCTATGATGAAGACGCGCCGCCTTTCGATATAGACGACCTCGACCCAGACTCCGAACTGTCGGCCCCTGTTCCGCGTCAGACCGCTGCGGAACCGAAAATCCGCATGGAGGCCCCGCGCCCTAAGCCCTCAGCGCGCGAGCAGGATGAACGTCAGTCGAGCTTTGAGTTCCTCAAGCCGGGCAATTTCCGGCTGCCCGAGCTTTCCATTCTCGCCAAACCCAAACCTCGCGCGGCTGGCTATGACGAGGCGGCCCTGCGCCAAAACGCCCGTATGCTGGAAAGCGTGCTGGCCGAATTCGGCGTTAAGGGTGTCATCGACCAGATTCGCCCTGGCCCGGTCGTCACCCTCTATGAACTGGCCCCGGCGGCCGGGGTGAAAGGCGCACGCGTCGTGGCGCTGGCTGATGATATTGCCCGCAACATGTCGGCGCGCTCCTGCCGTGTCTCCATCGTGCAGGGCCGCAACGCCATAGGGATCGAACTGCCCAATGCCGTTCGCGAAACGGTTTACCTGCGTGATATGCTCGCTTCGGCCGAGTTCGAAAAATCGAGCCACATCCTGCCGATGGTACTGGGGGAAAATATCGGCGGTGAACCCTACGTCACCGACCTCGCCAAGATGCCGCACCTTTTGATCGCCGGGACCACGGGCTCGGGTAAGTCGGTCGGCGTCAACGCCATGATCCTGTCGATCCTCTACCGGCTTGACCCGGAACAGTGCAAGTTCATCATGATCGACCCTAAGATGCTGGAACTGTCGGTCTATGACGGCATCCCGCACCTGATCGCTCCTGTTGTGACCGACCCCAAAAAGGCCGTCGTCGCGCTGAAATGGGTCGTCAAGGAGATGGAAGACCGATATCGTCGCATGTCGAAGATCGGCGTGCGCAATGTGGCTTCTTTCAACGAACGCGCCAAGGCTACTGCCGCCGAAGGTAAGAACTTTATCCGCAAGGTCCAGACCGGCTTTGACGAAATGGGTCAGCCCATCTTCGAGATCGAGGAAATGGTGCCGGAGCCCATGCCCTATATCGTCGTGATCATCGACGAGGTCGCCGACCTGATGATGGTGGCGGGCAAGGACATCGAAGGCGCGGTTCAGCGTCTGGCGCAGATGGCGCGCGCGGCGGGTATCCACCTGATCATGGCCACGCAGCGCCCGTCGGTCGATGTCATCACCGGCACAATTAAGGCTAACTTCCCGACGCGCATCTCCTTCCAGGTGACGTCCAAGATCGACTCGCGCACCATCCTAGGCGAGCAAGGCGCCGAGCAACTGCTCGGTCAAGGCGACATGCTATACATGGCGGGCGGCGGGCGCATCACCCGCCTGCACGGGCCGTTCGTCGCCGACTCCGAGGTCGAGGCCGTGGCCGAATATCTGCGCTCGCAAGGCTCGCCCAACTACCTCGAAGACATCACCGCCGGTGGCGACGATGACGGCGACAGCGAGTCTGGCGGCTTTGGGGGTGAAGGCGGCGGCTCGGGCGACGATCTCTACGACAAGGCCGTCTATTACGTTACCATCGACCGTAAGGCGTCGACCTCCTACATCCAGCGGAAACTGCAAATCGGCTATAACCGTGCCGCTTCTCTGATGGAAAAGATGGAACAGGAGGGCGTCGTAGGCCCCGCTAACCACGTCGGCAAACGCGACATTCTGGTCGGCCCACCGCCGGGGATTTGATGGACTTCGCAGGGCAGAGGCAATGCCCCTGCACCTGCACGTCAAAACGAAGTCTTATCCTGAGATCGCGTCGATGATCTGATCGACCACGGTGCGGACCTGGGCGGCATCGTCGCCTTCGGCCATGACGCGGATCAGAGGTTCAGTGCCCGACGGCCGCACCAGCACACGGCCGGTGCCTTTCAGAGTCGCTTCACCATCGGCAATGGCCTGCTTGACGTCCGCACGGTTCAACGGGCTTTCGCCGGTAAAGCGTACATTCTTCAGCAATTGCGGCACTGGCTCAAACTGGCGCGCCAGCTCGCTCATCGGGCGACCGCCTTCGACCAGAACGGCCAGCACCTGAAGCGCAGCGATCAGACCATCACCCGTCGTCGCGTGGTCGAGCATAATGACGTGCCCTGACTGTTCGCCGCCCAGATTGAAGCCGCCTTCGCGCATTTTTTCCATCACATAGCGATCGCCGACCTTGGTGCGCTCAAGCTTCAGGCCCTTTGAGGTCATCAGACGCTCAAGCCCCAGATTCGACATCACCGTGGCCACCAGACCACCGCCCTTCAGCTGACCCTTGGCGGCCAGACTGGTAGCGATAATGGCCATTATCTGATCACCATCGACAAGGGTGCCCTTTTCATCGCAGATGACCAAACGGTCTGCGTCACCATCCAGCGCAATACCGATATCAGCACGCAGCTCCTTGACCTTTTCGGCCATGGCCTGCGGCTGGGTCGAGCCGCACTTCTCATTGATGTTCATGCCGTCAGGCGATACACCCAGGCAGAAGATTTCTGCACCCAGCTCATAAAGCGTGGTCGGGGCCACTTTGTAGGCCGCGCCGTTGGCGCAGTCGATAACGATGCGCAGCCCTTTGAGCAGCAGGTTCTTGGGGAAGGTCGCCTTGGCGATTTCCACATAGCGATACTGCGCATCATCGACGCGCTGCACACGACCGAGATGTTGTGGATCGGCAATGCCGTCGAGAATATTGCCGTCCATGCGCGCTTCGATGGCCAGCTCCACCTCGTCCGACAGCTTGTAGCCATCCGGCCCGAACAGCTTGATGCCGTTATCGTAGTAGGGGTTATGCGAGGCCGAGATCATCACACCCAGATCGGCGCGCATTGAGCGCGTCATCATGGCCACGCCCGGGGTTGGCAGCGGGCCGAACAGGCGCACATCCATACCGACCGAAGTAAAACCTGCCACCAGCGCCGGCTCGATCATATAGCCCGACAGACGCGTATCCTTGCCAATCACCGCCAGATGCCGGCGATTGTCCGAAGACATAAACATTTTGCCCGCAGCCATACCGACGCGATAGGCGACTTCGGCAGTCATGGGGAAGCTGTTGACACGGCCCCGGATGCCATCGGTGCCGAAATATTTGCGCGTACGGTTCAGTGTGCTCATGTGCGAAGCCATCAGGTCGTTAGGGTTTTTGATCGGGTTAAAGCCATAGAGGGCCAAAGTGTCACGAAAACTGGCCATGCGAGCGGTCGTCAGGGCGACAAACGCCGCCTCAAGCTTATCAACGGTTTCGGCGCGAGGGGCCTTCGTCTGACCACTCAGCGCGCGAAACAGCGAAGACGGCGCAATGCCCGCTGCCTCGGCTACATCCTTAATGGAAATGCCCGTCGCCCCCAGCGCCGCCTGTAGCTTTTCCCACTTGTTTTCACTCATTGGCGAGACTCTGTATCCGGATAGACGTTCGGTTACAGACCGAAACGCAATGTGTTAATAGCAAATTTACCGCATATTGGACGCGAATGTCTTGAAATACGGTTTTCGTGACCCTTTTAAGGCCAAGGGTTTAATGCCTTGTGAAATAATTTCATAGCATTTTAAAAATCTCTCTGCTACTCAAAACGCGCAAATAGCCCCTCCCCTTGTTATGGAGCCTTGTCCATGTGCGGCATTATCGGTGTTATCGGCCTGTCCGAAGCGGCCCCGCGCCTGATCGAAAGCCTGCGTCGCCTAGAGTATCGCGGCTATGATTCCGCTGGTATCGCCGTCGTTACTGAGACAGGGACGCAACGCCGACGCGCGGCAGGAAAGATCCGTCAGCTGGAGAGCGTGGTTGAAGAGGCTCCGCTGTCGGGTCGCGTCGGTATCGGCCATACGCGCTGGGCCACGCACGGTGCGCCGACGGTTGACAACGCGCACCCGCACACATCGGGTCCGGTTACCGTCGTCCACAATGGCATTATCGAGAATTTTGCTGAGCTGAAGGCCGAACTGATCGCCGGCGGGCACCTATTCAGCTCGGACACCGACACCGAAGTGATCGCGCACCTGTTCGATGCGACGTTGAAATCCGGCCTCAAGGCCAAAGACGCGTTCAAAGCCGTTCTTGATCGCCTGAACGGAGCCTATGCGCTGGCCATCATCGTAGAGGGCGAAAGCAACACCTTGTTCGGCGCACGTCGCGGCTCGCCTTTGGTCGTCGGCTGGGGCGAAGGCGAAATGTTCCTGGGCTCCGATGCGCTGGCGGTCGGCCCGTTCACCAACCGCGTCACTTATCTGGAAGAGGGCGACTGGGTCGTCCTCACCCAGGACGCCGCCGACATCCATGACGCCAAAGGTTTTCGCGTCAACCGCCCCATTACCACCGTCTCGGCTTCGGCAGCACTGGTGGAAAAAGGCGCCTACCGTCACTTCATGGAAAAGGAAGTGCACGAGCAGCCTGAAAGCGTGCAGCGCACCCTCTCCGCCTATCTCGATCCGGTGGCCAAGTCAGCGCGTGCCGACATCAAGGCCGCCATAGACTTCAACAGCGTCGCACGCATCCAGATCATCGCCTGCGGCACCGCCTATTATGCCGGCTGCATCGCCAAATACGCCTTTGAAAAGGTCGCAGGCCTGCCCGTAGATGTCGAAGTGGCCTCTGAATTCCGCTACCGCACACCCGCTATGACGCCCGGCACGCTGGGTCTGGCCGTGTCGCAATCGGGGGAAACCGCCGACACGCTGGCAGCGCTGCGTTGGTGCAAAGGCGAGGGTCTGAAAACCGCCGCTCTCGTCAATGTGCACACCTCGACCATGGCGCGAGAAGCGGATCTGATGTGGCCCACCCACGCCGGGCCGGAAATCGGCGTGGCTTCGACCAAGGCCTTCACCGCGCAACTGGCCGCCCTTCTGTCTCTGGCGGTCGCCGCCGCCGCGCAACGTGGTCGCATCGACGCCACCGAAGAGGCACGTCTGGTGCAATGCCTGCTGGAAACCTCCGGCCTGATCGCCGAGGCCCTTCTTATGGACCCGGATGTGCAGCGCATCACCTACGAACTGTCGAAGGCGCGCGACGTCATCTATCTGGGCCGCGGGGCCATGTATCCGCTGGCGCTGGAAGGCGCGCTAAAGCTCAAGGAAATCTCGTATATTCACGCCGAAGGCTACGCGGCGGGCGAACTCAAGCACGGCCCCATCGCCCTGATCGACGAGAACACGCCCGTAGTGGTGATTGCGCCGGACGATGAACTGTTTGAAAAGACGGCCTCCAACGTACAGGAAGTCGCCGCGCGCGGCGGCCGCGTGGTGATGATCACCGACGCCCCACAAAAGGTCCCGTCCCTGTCCGGCGACGCCGCCAAAACGCTGAAAATCGTCAAGGGCCCGACCTGCGATCCGTTTGTGGCGCCCCTGGTCTATGCGGTGCCGATCCAGCTTCTGGCCTACCATACCGCCGTGCATAAGGGCACAGACGTGGACCAGCCGCGTAACCTCGCTAAGTCCGTGACGGTGGAATAAGGCGGTAGTCTGTTGAGTTTCAACAGAAAATGACCCTATGAACGTTGAGATTTCGTTTCAGGTTGACCCTCATTTTGGTGATAAAGTCTTTACATGACCTGGGATGGTTGGGGTCAGTCAGCGGCAAGCCTGCAGGGTCAAGTTTTGGCGAAAATCAACAAGAGTACGTCAGGGATTAAATTAATGCCGCGCCACGAGCTAATCTATTCTCGATCGATGTGATTGGACTAAATTGGTTTTGAAGGGTAGGGTGAGGCGTTCGCAAGGATGGGTTCAATCAATGCCGCAGGAAAAACGTGTCGCCGAAGCAATGGAAGCTATGAACTGGTATTCTGAGAAGAAGCAAACCAGTCAAACCTCTGTGCGCGAAGCCCTTCGAGCAACCGGTGCGTACACAGCTAAAGGCACTGTTAAGCAGGCACCGAGCGCGAACTCGTAATTAAAGTGCGATCAACTTGAGTCGGCACGCTACTTCCTTTGTCCTCGGTTACCACGGCTGTCGGCGAGAAGTCGCCGCACGGATCATAGCTGGCGGCTTAGACCTTGATCATAGTGATAAAGATTACGATTGGTTGGGCTCAGGAGCCTATTTCTGGGAATCTGACTTCCACCGCGCCAGCGAGTGGGCGGAGTTTAAATTCAAAAGTGAAGCCGCCGTCATCGGTGCTGTAATTGATTTAGGCAATTGCCTAGACCTCGTGAACCGCCATGACCTGGAAGTGGTGAGGGCTGCGCATGGCAAATTTCTTGATTTTTGCACCAGCACCCAATCTCCTGTGCCCCAGAATTTGGATCTGCGGGCGGATCCTCATGGCGATAAACTTCTCAGGAAGCTGGATTGCGCGGTAATCAATTTCCTCAACAATTCTCTCGATGCCTACGATAAAACAACAGCCTATGACACGGTGCGAGGCATGTTTGTCGAAGGCGGCGCATTGTACGACGGGAGTGGATTTCGAGAGAAAAGCCATGTTCAAATCGCCGTTCGGAACAACAACGTCATTAAAGGCTATTTCGTACCGCGTATTGCTTGATTCATCGGCTAGTGTGTTCACTCACTGAGGAAAGCCTGTTGAGTTTCACCAGAAAATGACCCTTTGAAGTTTGAAATTTTCGTTTCAGATTGACCCTCATCTTGGTGATAAAGTCTTCACAGGACTTGGGATGGTTTGGGTCAGTCAGCGGCAAACCTGCAGTGTCAAGTTTTGGCGAAAATCAACAGTTTGCACCATCAGAAGGCCTCCCCGTTGTCATCACATGATGCAGTGGCCGATGGAACATCCGGCTTTGCCGCTTTCTTGGTAGCCAACCTTACCCGTTGTGGCAGGTTCTGGGTGTCGAGCATCAGGCCCACTTCATCCTTCGCCCCATCGAGTAGGCCCCCGAGGCGGGACGGCTCACCAAGCACAACCAGAACCATGGCAAGTACACCGAGCGAAATGCCATGGTCGCCGGACTCAAGCCTGCGAACCGTGGAAACATTGATCCCGGCGCCTTCGGCAAGCCGAGCCTGAGTGATGCTGCGACGCTTTCGGGCCGCGGCAATATCAGCGCCCAGCTTCTTGAGTTCGTTTTGAGCCCTGATCGACGGGAGATTTGTCTTTTTCATAATGATGCTTAAATACACGATTAAATCCAATAAAGCTATATTTATGCACTATTATTACCTCCACCCTTAGGCTTTTGGGGCCTTAGGCTGACGAAGCAGCTCAAAACGCGCCGCCATTCCGTTGAGAATGTCTCGGGAGTGCCACCCTGTAAATTCGCGCGCAATTCTGGCCCTCTAGAGGTGGATTTTCGCATCCAACTCGGCCCCGTAGACTACGCAATTCCGTTGTAAAGTCTGTGTCTTAGAAGATTAAACTGGACACGAAAAAGGTGTGTTTTGAATGCGATTTGACACGTTCCATCAAACCATCCAAATGTCTACCTGAACAACAAAATGTACCCTGTACAAAAAAAACAAACAAAATTTATCGCGACCGAAATAAAAAACATCAAACTACTTCCCTCAAGCTCACCGTAAAACCAAGGGGGTAACGTATATCTTTTTTTTAAATACTGCCGTATATGTATTGTAAATTGTTAAAAAAAAACAAGAACACAACAACGAATTTATTGGTAAAAAAATCGGAAATGCTCACTTGCATTCTCCTTCATCTCCGGAGGCAGAGTCGATTGCATACGAATATACGATTTTTAATATACCGCGGGTGCCTGAAGTATGAGGCAGAACTCCACCTACGAGTTTCGACGTAATTACACACGTCCCTGGCAGAATGGCTACGCGAGGCTGAAGTTTCCGTCGACGAGTCTGCGGATGGCGGCATAGGGGGTTTCGCCGCTCAGGCGCGCGGTTCCTGTGATGGACCTGTAGCCGGCATGGATGTCGGCTCCCCATTGGGATCGGAAGCCGTTGGTCACTTTGCGGAAGACGACGGAGGGTCTGATCTCGCGTTCCGAGATATTGTTGGTCGGCGGCACATTTCTATTGGTCATGAAGACGAAGAACTTTGTCCGCCAACCCTTGATCTGCTTTTTCAAATACGCGCCCGCGGGATGGGCCGCCGGCAATGCCAAAAGCTGATCAAGTTTGTCATCGGCCCTGGCGGCGTAAGCCCGCAGAGTGTTGTCTTTCAGATCCGGACGACGTTTGCCAACCCGGATGCACCATCGCAGGTGATCCCGGATCTTTGGAGCGAAGACACTGTCACCACTGTCGATGGCATATTGGATATCGCGCAAAACATGGGCGAGGCAGACCTGGTGGTCTTTCGCCAACTCTTGCTGGCCACCATACCGATCGCTCACCCAAACGTCCGGATAATGACCGGCCATGACGTCCTGCGGGACCGACTTCGCCCGGCTGGGGGCGATTTTATGTAAAACCGCCTTTTCCGAAGAGAAGCTCCATTGCCATTGGGTGACGCCGCTGACGCGGGTGGTGGTTTCGTCGGACGCGACGATGGAGGCGGTGCGCAGCCTGGCCGTGATCGCTTCACAGGCCGTTGCCATCTTGCCTTTGAGGCTTTTGAAAATATTGCCGATACCGCCTTCGGATATCTTCAGGCCGAACAATTCACTCATAATCCGCGAAAGTCGTTCGAAGCTGACGTGATGGGAATGATGCAGATACATGACCAGCGAACGGATGCCCGGGCCGAACGGCGAACCTGTTGGCATGGATTGCGGCGCAGGGGCTCGAAAGCGTTTCCCGCACCGGCAACGACCACCCATCAACTCGACCCGCGTCACCACGGGCTGGATGGGCGGCAGATCAATATGGTCGTAGCGACAACGGACATGTTGGGAAAGCCCGGAGACATCGGCGTGGCAGTGCCGACACTCCGACGCAAAAACCCGCTCCGTTCGGTTCGGTGTCTCGGCCAAGCGGCGCGAAACGCCCGGGCGCGACGGCCGCGGCTTCTTCCCGCCTCCACCAGAGCGGTTCCCTTTGCCGGGGCCGTCGCTCGATGGCGGTTGATGTGAATTTTTCGACGTCTTGCGCGGCTTGCCGCCACGTTGTTCAAGGTCTTTCAGGCGCCTGACCAAATCCTCGATCATCGCCCCTTGCTGGCGCAGAAGTTCGGCCTGTTCCGCAATTAGCGCGTCTTTTTCTTTATCTGAAAGAGGGCGAAGCGGAGGTCGAATCATGCCCCCATGGATTCAGAACTCGAGTCACCGCGCAAGCCCCATTCCGCCAACCACGTGTGCAGTTACGTTTCGACATGTAAGCCAAACTCAGTTCTTTTGCCACAGCGTTTATTGCCGAGTCTTTTCCGCCTTGTCCGTAGGCGCTCATAACATTACCCACTGACTCTGCGGCGCCACCAATTTCATGGCTATGCCGATATACTTCTCATCTCTTCAGTCGATCAAGATTAGATCCGTTTTACCTAGCTGGCCAAGGAGTCAATTGTCCCCCCCCTGTAATCGGAATGCTAACCCTTTTGTGTCAGGCTTAACGGACAAGGATGCAAAGCGTGGTGCGGGAGACGACATGAACGGGCTGAGCGTAGAGATAACGAGCCCCTCGCAGCTATCCGACTTGGAACGTCAACTGTGGGCCGATGCCGTCTCTAGCCATCCGGCCCTCGACAGCCCCTATTGCACGCTGGCCTATGTCGAGGCCCTGTTCCCGGTTGTGCCTCAGGCGCGCCTAATCCGCATCCGGCGAAACGACCGCACCGTGGGCTTCCTGGCGCTACAGATGCGCGGGCGGGTGGCGCAGCCGCTGGGCGCGCCTCTGACCGATTTCCATAGCCTGATCACATTGCCCAATGTTGACATTGACCTGCGCGCTGTCCTGCGAGCGCTGGACTTACACCGGTTCGAAGTCAGCGGCTGGTTAGGTGCTGACAGCGCCTTCACCGCAGGCGACGTACGTGAGCGGCTTTATGTCGATCTGACGGGCGGGTTTGAGACCTATTATACTGAACAACGCCACCAGCAGAAAAAGTTCTTTCGTAACGCGGAACGCTGCCGCCGTAATCTGGACGCCGCCTATCCGGAACTGGGGTTTTCGTGGGAAGCCGCGTCCGAGGCCATTATCGATTGGGTGATTGCCCGCAAACGCGATCAGTATGCCCGTACCGGCCTGCACGATGTGTTTGCCTGCGGCTGGACTCGTGAGGTGCTGTACGCCCTGGCTCAGAATAAGAACAGCGCCCTGCGGCTGATGGCGGGCGTTTATCGGAATGGCACGGAGGTTATCGCCGCCGAGATCGGCCTTTGCACCCCCGACGACCTGCACCTGTGGTTCCCGGCCTATGACCGCAGCGCCGCGCGCCACAGCCCCGGCATCCTCTTGTCGCTTGATATACTGAAGGCCGCCGCGTCGGAGGGTATCAAGCGCGTGGATTTCGGCTGTGCGGATGAACCCTACAAGCTGTCCATGACCACGCACAAAACGCCCTGCTATGCCGGCTATGTGGTTAGCAAAAAGTCCATCGAGCTTCCTGCGCGTTTTGACCCGTTCCTCAAACCGCGACTAATGATCATGCGCGCCTGCGAAGTTCACCTCGCAGGACAGGTCCGAGCCGGGTGGCAACTGGGCCGTCGCCTCGTGGCCCGGACGCGTGTGGGGTTTGTGACCTTCCTGAGCCTTCTGGGAGCCATGGCCGCAGCCATGCTCGTCGCTGAAGCCTGGTAATTTGTCGATTAAAGACTCCATTCACGACGCTCAGCGTCTAAAATAACAGTCGCGACTAACGTAGGTTTAGCGGATCTGAAGGCCGAAGGCGTCACGGCATAACGGCGAAATCATAGTCTCCCGGTCCGGCCTCGATAACCATTCGGCCGTTAACAATGCCCAACGACTGTAACGTTAGAGGCTTTGCGTTTTCGCGGATATCCGTCCGGTTCGTCGCAGGTAAATGAACTTCGGCGCGAGTGTTTGAGGGGACGCTGAGCTTAAGTTTGAATTGACCATCCGCCTTCAGGGTCCAGTCGGTTGAAATACGCCCGGACACGGCGTCATACTGCGCACCACCAGAACCTATGCGGCGATCGAGGATCGGATTGAACCGGAACCGGCGAAAGCCCGGTTCGATCGGATCAATTCCAGCTATGCGGCGATACACAAAGCCAATAACGGCCCCAAGTGCATAGTGGTTGAAAGAGTTCATTGAGATGTCGCCAGCGTCTCCATTCCAGCGCTCCCAGGTCGTCGTCGCCCCCTTCATAACCATATAGCCCCAAGATGGATATTCTGTGCGTAGCAAGAGGTCATACACCAGTGCCGCATAGCCATTGTCGGCCAGCACATCGAGGCTATGGGGTGTGCCGAGGAAGCCTGTAGTGAGTAACCGGCCCCGGTTTACAATACTATCATGCAGTTTTCTGGCCACCTCGGCACGCAATTGAGGCGGCACGAGATTGTAGCGCAGCGCCAGGATGTAACCCGTCTGAGAGCCATTGCCGACGGTCGCGTCGGGATGAATAAAGGCTTTGGCGAAGGCAGTGTCGATCTTTTCCGCCAGACGCGTATAGTCCTCGACAGCCTTTTGACGTTTTGTTGCCTTCGCCATATCCAACATGGCAAGTGTCGAGTGCTTCCACATAGCCGTCCCGACCAAGTCGGGTGGCGTCGTATGATCGCCGGGCCAGCGAGAATCTAGCGCCAGCCAGTCTCCGAAATCCCAGCCGTGCCCCTTACTCCAGATGCCATCCTCGCTAAGGGCAGCGACATAGCCAATATAGGCGGACATAGCCTCCCAGTTCTGGTTGATAACGTCTGTGTCCCCGTACCGTTGCCACGTGGTCCAAGGCAGGATGACACCGGCATCCGCCCACCCAGGCGAGGCCTGGTTAGGGGCCGTATCGCGCATGCTGTTAGGCGCGATAAATGCAAAAGCCCCGTTCGGCCACTGGGCATCACGTACGTCAGCCATCCACCGCTGCGTAAAGGCGCTGACATCCATATTGAAAGCCGCCGCATCCCAAAAGACGTGTGCATCCCCCATCCATCCCAAGCGTTCGTCGCGTTGAGGACAGTCCGTCGGAATGCCCATAAAATTAGATTTCTGACTCCAAAGGCTATTTTGCCATAGGGTCTGAATAATCGGATGGCCAATGCGCAAATGCCCGGTTCTTGATGTGTCGCTGTGGATGACGACGCCCATAACGTCATCAGGTGCCGGCGCGTTTGATAGGCCTGAGATTTCGACATATCGAAAGCCATGATAAGTGAAGCGCGGCTCCCAGACTTCACCCGCCGGATCGCCCTTCAGCACATAGGTATCTGTGGCAAGTGCGCCTCTCAGATTTGCCTGATCAATACTCCCATCGGGTTTCAGTATTTCGGCAAACTTCAAAGTTACCTTTTGCCCGGCGATGCCCTTGACCCTGATTTTCGCGAAGCCCGCAAAGTTTTGGCCAAAATCAACAATCCAGCTCCCGTTGATAAATTTAAGGGATTTAGCCTTCAATAGGCCCAAGCGTCGTATTGGCGGGCTTAAGGTCGCCTGAAGTTTTCCGGTCACCGGCGGGGCAATCGCCGCATGCGACCACCTCGCGTCCGCCTGAAACCGCGGCGTGGCCCAGCCAGGCTGCTCACGACGTGCGTCATAGTCTTCGCCGTCATATATGTCCGAACTGAGGACAGGAGAGGCGCTGATCATCCAGCTCTGATCTGTGACAACGCGCTCAACCCTACCGCCTGTGTAGGTTAGTTCCAGCTGAGCCATAAAGCGCAGGGGCGGATTGCCAAAAGCAAAGCGACCCTGTGGTGATGTATAGCTGCCATACCAGCCATCGGCGACCATGGCCCCGATAACATTTTCCCCGCGTCCGACCATCTTCGTCACGTCAAATACGCGGTAAAGAATGCGTTTGGAGAAATCCATGGATTCGGGGGCCAGCAGGGCATCGCCGACCCGCTTGCCATTGATATAGGCCTCGTAGGCGCCCAAGGCCGTCACATATAAACGCGCCTTCGCTACCGTTTCCGTGGCTGTAAAATCGCGGCGCATCAAAAAAGCGCCTTTACCGGGAAAGGGTTGATCTTCTCGCTCCGAACGTTTCACCATTGGCCATGCCGACGCATCAAAATCCGGCCGGGTCCAGCCTTCAGGTTTTTCGGAGGATGCACGGGCGTTAAGATCGTCAAAACGGACAACCCGACCGTCGCGCAATCGGGCACGCACCAACATGGCGCACTGGGGTTTTTCCCCTTTCAGACTTAGGGTCAAAGCATGAGTTCCAGCTTTAAGCGTGCATACCGTTTCGACCACACCTCGCGGCCCCCAGGCATTGGCAGGCCGAGGCGGTAGGTCAATAAGGCTGCCGTCAATTCTGACCTCGTAAGAGGTAGTGGATATCGTCAACACGGTGGTTTCGGCATCCGCCTCAAGATCAAAGACCAGCCTCACCTGACAGGACTTGTCTTTTGAAGGCGCATCAGCCGTAACCCAGAACAGACCGGCTTCGCGATCTCCCAGCATATCGGCATCTTCCGCGGCCAGCCACTCTGCCTGCCAATCATCCGGTGAAAGCAGTGCCATCTCCCAGAAGGCGGGTTTGCTTGTTGTGACCCGTCCGTGACAGTCCCACGCCGTAACCCGCCAGACCGCCTTCTCGCGCGAGGTGAGTGGCTTTCCCGAATAGATGACATCAAAGGTCTGATCGCTTTCAACACGGCCGCTGTCCCAGAGATCGGCAAGGCCGGCCCTCAGTTTTGCGTCACTTGACGCGACCTCAACCCGCCAAGCGGTCTGCATCGTTCCCCGCCGCGCAGAATCGCACTGCCACGAGAGGCGAACATCCTGATTTTCCACACCCAACGGGTTGTCACAGAGATTGGCCTTCAACCCCCTCAGGCGTAAACCATCTCGCTTTTCAGCCGCAGATGCCGGAACAGCGAGTGCAGCGGTGGCCAGACCCGCGCCCTTCACGGCACCTGAAAGTGCCCCCCTCCGAGTCAACATGGCGCGTTTCCTTTATTTTTCTATGTTCTTTTGTTTGAATACTGGGTTCTGTTGTCGTCAGGCAAGGTCCATTCACTCTGGAGCGGACGACTCGATCCTGTTCCAAAGTCCCCATAGGGTCTATGAACTTACCCCTGCGGAAGCAGATTGCAAAACACAGGCAACGCCGCCGCCCCGATGGCGGTTTGAAACGCACCCAGACGCGAGGCTTCGACCACCGGCGCGCCCTCGCCCAGTTGCATCGCCTCGGCCAGCGCTTTCAGGATTGAGGGACTGAGACGGCCAGTCAGGATGATGGCGTCGGGGCCGAGAAAGGGGCTGAGTTTGGCCAAACCCACAGACAGACGCGCTGCCGCGCTTTCCGTCCAACCGTCAATCACACTTTGCGCCGCTTCGGGCAGAACATCGAGATCACTAAGGTCACCTACCCCGAAGCCCGCGGTGGTCAGAGTTTTCATCAGGTCACAACCATCCGGAGACTGCGCATCGCTGAAGAACTGCCCGATCTGACCCGCCCCTGAGATACCCTGCCCTCCCCGGAACGGACGCCCTTCGATAAACAGCGCGCCTCCGATCTCAAGTCCGATATGCACGATCAGATAGGTTTGATAGCGTGCACCAATGCCAAAGACACGCTCGCCAATGCCGCAGGCCAAAGGTTCGGCTTCGATAAAGGCCGGGCCCTCCAGATTGTTGGCGAAATAACTGATCAGTTCCTCACGACGATAGGCCAGATTCCATGCCTGAGCCTGTTCGGGCGGCAGGTCAGAAGGAACCCCAATTCCGAAGCCCAGTTGCCGCCAGCGCACCACATGGCTCTTGCCATAGGCGCTTTCCAGTTGCTGCTGCACGGTCTTGAGCACAGCGCTCGGCGTCGGTTCAACCAGCGGCGTGCGCGTGCGGCCGGCCACACGGCCGCCTAAATCCATCGCCACCAGATCGAGTGCTCCCGCCGTAAAGCCGATACCAAAGGCATAGGCCGCCCCTGAACGCAGCGACACCGGCTTTTGCGGCTGGCCTCGACGCCCGGTGTGCACATAGGCCCCGTTATCTTCCTCGACCAGCCCCCAGTCCATCAGGTCGCGTACCAGATTGGTCACCGCCGGGCGCGTGTAGCCCGACGCCTCAGCCAGCTCGGCACGCGCCGCCGTCCCGTGGCGGACCAGCGCCTCAAGCACCTTGCGATGGCCGTGGGTCAGGTGGGGAAACATCTACACGTCCGAAAAGTCTATAACCCGGTAGTCGCGACGCAGCTTGTCCAGAAAGAGCCGGAAATCGCCCTGATCGAGCGCTGTGGTCGCCGTATTGATCAGCGGGTGGAAGTTGACAATCTCAGCTTCATAAAGCCGCTGATCAAGGATAAATTTGACGTTATGCTCAGGGTCGTTGATCAGGGCCAGCGCGGTCACCGAACCCGGTCGCACGCCGAGCGCCTGATACAAGCGCTCCTCAGACCCAAAACTCAGACGCCCGGAGCCGATGACTTTCGGCAGGGCTTTCAGATTGATCTGTGTCTGCTGTTCGGCGCTGATGAGCCACAATTGCCCCTTATCGTCCTTCAGGAACAGATTTTTGGTGTGGGCACCAGGGAGACTATCCTTAATCCCTTCGCCCTCACCGACGCGAAACACCGCCTCATGCTCAGTGGTCCGCGGCAACAGGCCCCAGCCGTTTAGGGCTTGAAGCAAGGTGCTTTGCGTATAAAAGCTGTTTTCGGTCATTCGTCGCGTTTACAGGAGCCCGAAGCGTAATGGAATTGGAATGTTTTGTCGTTCAGGCCGGCCCGCGTGAAATCATCCCCGGCCGCACCGACCGCGACTGGATGGATGCGTTTTCCAACCGCTTCCCCTATCGTTGCCTGCCGCTCACCATGGCCAATTCGACGGGGTGGGAGCTGCTGGTACCCGAAGATATCACCATCGAATGGAACGGCGGTAAGCTGGCCAGCGACATTATCATCACCGCCGACCGTCCCGGCGTACACGTCGAACACTTTGTGCAGAGCCATTTCAGCCAGGGCATCGTCACCTTCCATACGGGTTATCTCTTCCGCACGCCTCCGGGCTTTGCCCTGTGGGCTACAGGGGCACCCAACCACGTTAAGGACGGTATCGCGCCCCTTACCGGCCTGATCGAAACCGACTGGCTGCCGTTTCCATTCACGATGAACTGGCGATTTACGCGGCCGGGCATCGTGCATTTCCAGAAGGGCGAACCTTTTTGCTTCATCAATGTCATCGAGCATCGCAAGACCGATGAGGTCCAGCCGGTGGTCAAGTCGATCGAGGCGGATCCGGACCTCCTGGAACAGTTCAAGGCGTGGTCGGAAAGCCGCGCCAAGTTTAATGAGAGCCTCGTCAACCGCGACCCGGCGGCTATCAAACAGGCCTGGCAGAAATTTTATCACAAGGGTGAGTTGCCGGATCAGTCCGAAGCCCCGCTGGAGCATATGAACCGCCGCCGGGTGAACCCGGTACGCTACGAGGGCATCGAAGAACCGAAATGAAAAAGGGAGCCTTTCGGCTCCCTTTTTTAACGACGTTCCGTACCCGGACGAACGATGCGCGGGTCGAGATTCTGTTTCACCTCTCGCGCGTCATAAGCATTGGGATCGTTCGGTTTTTCACCCTTCCCGAAGATGACCTCGGCCGAGGTTTCATAGCGGTAGAAGGTCGTCTGATCCTCTTCCCAGGCACCCCACGAGCCCCACGCGCCGCGATAATAGCGGTAGTAGAAACCACCATAAAGTCGCGGGAACGGGTCGCGATAGGTGGTGCTGGTCGTGCGATCTTCCTTGGTGTTGCGGCCGACCAGGCTGAACCAATCATAACCGTTCTCCAGCGCCAGCTCCGCCGCTCGATAGAGCATATAGTCTTCGACCGTCTCACGCGAGGTCGAGGAATTGCCGGAAAATTTCAGTCGGTAGCGATTGGCTTCGATCCGCTGGTCGGAATAGCCACGCGCCAGAGACGAAGACGGGTCACCGGTCACGGGCTGATAAGGGGTGGGGGTCGCACACGCGGCCAGCGTTACCAGAGAGACGCCAAGCGCGGCCCCAATCATCATCTTACGCATGGTCTTAACACTCAACTCCCTGTGAAAAAGCCCCGATTGGCAAGGGAGTATTGAGCCTCCACTATCAAACGTCAATGTGGCTTTAATACGCCACACAGACCGTTGCAGATCGGCATGACACTCAATTGGTGTAGGTTTTCATCAGCGTAGCGACCCAGTCGATAAAAACCCGCACGCGTCGTGCCAGGTGTCGTCGCTGCGGGTAGATCAGCGATACAGGCAAGGCGTCGGCCACATAGGCGGGCAGTATTTCGATCAGTCGGCCCTGCGCCACATGCTCGGTCATGCCTACACGTGGCGCCTGAACGATACCCAGACCCGCCAGTGCCGCGTGACGATAGGCCTCAGAATTGTTGACCGTCACCACACCCTCCATAGCCATGGTTTGCCATTGGGTGCCGTCGGAATAATCAAAGCCGTCAGGGCGCGCACCCATCTGGGTCACATAATGGATCAGCCGGTGACCTTTCAGATCCTCAAGCGTTCGCGGCGTACCCCACCGCGCCAGATATTCCGGGCTGGCGAAGTTGCCCATGGACAGCTTGCCCAAAGCGCGGACGGTCAGGCCGGTATCGCTGAGGGTGCCCACTCTTATCACGCAGTCAAAGCCTTCGCGCACAATATCGACGATGCGATCCGTCGAAGAGAGTTCAACACGCAGGTCCGGATGACGCTCAAGCAGTAGCGGCAGATTGGGGATCACTAGGGATTGCGCCACCGGTATCGGCATATCGACCCGAATACGTCCGCTCACGCTACGCGTCTGAAAGAGACCGGACAGGTCATCTGCGTCGGCCAGAAGGTCTTTAGCCCGTTCGTAAAAAAGCTGACCATCGTGGGTGAGTTGCACACGTCGTGTGGTGCGATAGAGGAGCTGTGTCCCCAGATGCGCCTCTAACGTTTGCACCGCGGTTGATACCGTGGCCTTAGGCAAGCCAAGCGTTTCCGACGCCTGAGAGAAGGACGACAGTTCCGCTACGCGGGTGAAGATCCGCAGGGCATCTAATCGCAGCATAAGCCCTCTATTGTTCATTCAATTGAACAGCGTGGTCAGATTTCTCTGATTTATTCAACATCAACGTTCACCTAAGTGTCAGTCATTCGCTTTCACATAGGAGAGATTGTCATGACCATCGCACTCATCACCGGCGGCAGCCGGGGCCTCGGCCGCAACGCCGCCCTGCATCTGGCCCGCGACGGGGTGGACGTCATCTTCACCTTTCGCTCGAACCTCACAGAGGCTCAGAGCCTCGTGGCCGAAGTCGAAGCCTTGGGCCGCCGTGCCGTGGGCTTGCCTCTGGATGTCGGAGATACGTTAGGATTCGCCCCCTTCATGACACGGGTTCAGGAAACCCTGACCGCCTGGGGCGAAGACCGTTTCGATTATCTGGTCAACAATGCCGGCACTGGCGTTCATGCCAGCTTTGCCGATACCACCGAAGCGCAATTCGACGAATTGGTGAATGTGCACTTCAAGGGCCCGTTCTTCCTTACGCAGGCTCTGCTGCCCCTGATACGCGACGGTGGGCGCATCCTCAATGTCTCTTCCGGTCTGGCGCGCTTCGCCCTGCCGGGTTACGCCGCCTACGCGTCGATGAAGGGAGCGATGGAGGTGCTGACGCGTTACCAGGCTAAGGAATTGGGCGCCCGCGGCATTGCCGTCAATATCCTCGCTCCGGGGGCGATAGAAACGGATTTCGGCGGCGGGGCTGTGCGTGACAATGCGGGACTGAATGCCTTTGTGGCGGCAAATACGGCATTGGGTCGTGTGGGTCTGCCCGACGATATTGGAGGTGTCGTCGCGGCCATTCTGTCGCCCGGCAGCCGTTGGATCAATGCGCAGCGGATCGAGGCATCGGGCGGCATGTTCCTTTAATCAAGAGCCTGATGCGCACCCGGTTCGCCCTTAAGCCAGTAACCAGAGGCCTTGATCCCCTTCGGATTGAGGCCTTTGTCATGCAGATGGGACCGCACCATTTTGGCCCAATGCGCCTCTCCGGCGACCCAAACCAGAGCGTCTTCGGGCAGGGTCAGGGCGTTAATTGCAATGAGTACATCATCGGCTTGCGCGCGATAAAGCCAGCGAATGTCCGCCTTGGCCTGGGTGATCCAGGTCTGACGCTCAGCCGCATTTTCGACCACGGCCAGAACGGTTATAGGCTGACCCGCCGGGGCGGTTTCCAGGCGTCGCCCAATAGCGGGCAGGGCCGTTTCATCGCCGATCAGGAGATAGTGAGCGAACGCATCCGGCCACACCTGCGAGCCGCGCGGGCCGCCAATGTGGAGGATTTCGCCGATCTGCGCTTGTAACGCCCATTGGGTGGCCGGACCCGCCGGTTCATGCAGAGCAAAATCGAGGGTCAGAAGGCCCTTGCTCACATCAAAGGCGCGCGGCGTATAGTCGCGCATAACCGGCGTGTCCCCGCCTTGCGGGTCAGGGAACAAAAGCTTCACATGGTCATCAAAACCTAGCGACTGAAACCCCTCCAGATCGCCACTCAGAACCAGACGCAGCATATGCGGCGTCAGCCGGATGCGCTCAGCCACGCGCAGTTCGCGGCGGCGCAGGTCGAAGCGAACGCGCAAAGGTGTGCGGTTGTCTTCGGCCATCTCACGACCTCTCGATACGGCGGGCCAGATCGTCGATACCATCGACAATAGCGTGCAGTTCATCCTGCGTTAGCGGGCGGGCCGCTCGATTGCGCAGAGCCGCCTTGAGATTGTCCATCGCGCGAAAGATGGGCGCGAAGTCCGGACCCTCCGGGGCGCTTTGCGGGGCCTCGGTAAACAGACGCTCTACCTCTTCGGCGCGTTCAGCCAAAAAGGCCGTACCCGCTTCGGTAATGGTTGCGACCTTGCGGCCTTCGGTGTCGGGGGTGATGGTGATAAAGCCGCCGTCTTCCAGCCAGCTCAGAGCCGGATAGACAATGCCTGGCGACGGCGCATACTGACCGTTGAACCGGTCGTCGATGGCACGGATCAATTCATAGCCGTGACTGGGCTTCTCGCTGATCAGGCTGAGCAACACCAGCCGCAAGCCGCCATGCCCGAAACCGCGACCACCACGCCCGCCCCGGCCATGCCGACCGGGTCCGCGCTCACCAAACGGGCCGCCGCGGCCCTCTTCGGGCCAGCCGCGATGATGACCACCGCCTCGCCCGCGTCCAAAGGGAAAGTCCCTCATGATTCAGATACCTTTCTGAGTTTGCATACCTATCAGGATCACGATGAAGTTCGGGTGTCTCTGATACAATTTAGATATATCTGAATTATGTTTGAAATAAGGCTGATATTCTTCCTCCCTACACCGCCTGCGGCTTTAGGCTGTTCGTTATAGAAGAGCGTTCTGGATGATGAGTTTCAAGGTCACGCCGCAAGGGGCTTTCGCGGTATTTATTCTGACCAAGGAAACCATGGCCCACATGAGGGGCAAAAACGGCGACATCATCTCTCTGACGCAAACACCAAATGGCGGCTTGAGACTGACGCCCTATGATCCGGATTTTGAGCGCCAGATGCCGCTGACTTAGCTGCCGCCTATGAATTGGGCATCGCCAAAAATCGCGGCTTTAGCGATGGCAACCGGCGCACAGCATGGATGGTGGCACGTCTATTCTGGCCGACAATGGCTATCGGCTGAGCTTCGATAAAAGGGACGCTATCCGCACCGTCAAAGATGTAGCCGGCGGCAAAGTTTCGGAAACCGAACCGGCGAAGCGGTTTCGCGCGCGCTTGGCTTAATCCAATGCGTCTTGATCTGTCTCCAGCGGCTCATTTACCACCACCTCTTGCGGCGGGGAAATCACCACATAGCCCGCGCCGATATTCACCTCCGGCACGTTTTCGCGGGTGAACATCAGGTAGTAGCTGGCGCCGCCTTTGGGCTGGATGTCGAGCAGATCGCCGGCGCCGAAATCCTCAACGCCTTTAAGCCGTCCGATCACCGACCCGTCAGTGCTACGCACCTCAAGGCCGATCAGGTCGGTGATATAGAAATCGTCTTCGTCCTCGACTTCGGGCAGGTCTTCACGGCGCACATAGAGTTTCAGCCCCTTGAGCGCGTCGGCCTTATCCTTATCGCTGATGCCTTCGGCTTTAACGACCAGAGCGCCCTTATGGACACGCGCCGCCGTAATAACCAGCGCGGGTTCGCCGCGCGGGTTATACAGGGGATTATACTCCAGAACGCTTAGCGGATCATCCATATGACTGATCAGCTTGAATTCGCCACGCACGCCAAAGCTGGCGGCGACCTGGGCCACGAACACCAGTTCCGTCATCAGAGAATGCTTTGACCCGTGCTGGCCCAGTCGGCGAGGAAGGTTTCCAGACCCTTATCGGTCAGGTCATGCTGGAACATGGCCTTGATGACCGCCGGCGGCAGGGTGGCGCAATCGGCTCCGGCAATGGCGGCCTGAGCGACGTGAGTGGTGTTGCGCAAAGACGCTGCCAAAATGGCCGTTTCGAACTCATAATTGTCGAACACGGTGCGAATGTCGCGGATGAGCTGCATGCCGTCTTCGCCACGATCATCGAGGCGTCCGACGAAGGGCGACACGAAGGTGGCCCCGGCTTTTGCCGCCAAAAGCGCCTGCGTCACCGAGAAACACAAGGTGACATTGGTCATGAGACCCTGATCAGAAAAGACGCGCGTGGCTTTCAGGCCATCGACGGTCAGCGGCACCTTGATCACCACATTGTCGGCGATCTTGGCGAGCTTTTCGCCTTCAGCGACCATCTGATCGAATTCTGTGGCCGCGACCTCGGCCGAGACCGGGCCATCGATCATGGCGCAGATTTCCTTGGTGACCTCAAGGATATTGCGGCCCGATTTGGCGATGAGGGTCGGATTGGTGGTCACGCCGTCGATCAGGCCCGTATCATTGAGTTCGGCCAGAAGCGCGGTGTCGGCGGTGTCGGCAAAGATCAGCATGGTTTTTCCTTGGGCGTCTTTGTGTTTGGAGGCATTTGCGTGTATGAGGCCGCATTAATCCGTATAACAGAGCAAGTTCAAGTTTTTTTGCATGAGTAACGCCCCCGCCGCTTCTGACGCCCCCAAGGTTGGTTTTGTCTCGCTTGGCTGCCCCAAGGCGCTGGTCGATTCCGAACGCATACTGACGCGCCTAAAAGGCGAAGGCTATGCCACGGCCGCCGAATATGCCGGAGCCGATGTGGTGGTGGTGAATACCTGCGGCTTTCTGGATTCGGCACGCGACGAAAGTCTGAACGCCATCGGTGAAGCTCTGGCCGAAAACGGCAAGGTCGTGGTGACCGGCTGTCTGGGGGCCGAGGCTGACCTGATCCGCGAACGCTTTCCCAATGTCGCCGCCGTCACCGGGGCGCATCAGTACGAAGAGGTGATGGAGGCGGTGCGCCGCATCGTCCCGGCCAAACCCGACCCCTTCCGCCCGCTGGTGCCGGAGAATGATCCGGGCGTGCGACTGACACCAAAACATTATGCCTATCTGAAGATTTCCGAGGGCTGCGACCACCGCTGTTCTTTCTGTATCATTCCGTCTCTGCGTGGTGATCTGGCTTCG
The DNA here is from genome assembly GCF_000175215.2 of Asticcacaulis excentricus CB 48. Lineage (NCBI taxonomy): Bacteria > Pseudomonadati > Pseudomonadota > Alphaproteobacteria > Caulobacterales > Caulobacteraceae > Asticcacaulis > Asticcacaulis excentricus. Next base: position 124,175 of record NC_014816.1, read on the forward strand.
CGCCCGGTCGACGAGGTCTTACGCGAAGCGGAGGTTCTGGCGGCCAACGGCGTTAAGGAACTGTTGGTCGTGTCGCAGGACACCTCCGCCTATGGGCTCGATATCCGCTATGCCGAGGGCCGCTGGCGCAACGACTATTACAAGGCTTCGTTTGAAGACCTGTCGCGGGGTCTGGGTGAGCTGGGCATTTGGGTGCGGATGCACTATGTCTATCCCTACCCGCACGTGAACAGCGTCATCCCGCTGATGGCCGAAGGCAAGATCCTGCCCTATCTGGACATTCCCTTCCAGCACGCCAGCCCAAAAGTGCTGAAGGCCATGCGCCGCCCAGGTAATCAGGATAAGACGCTGGACCGCATCCTGAGCTGGCGCGAAATCTGCCCCGACCTGACCCTGCGTTCGACCTTCGTGGTCGGCTTCCCCGGTGAGACCGAAGCCGATTTCAATCTGTTGCTCGACTGGCTGGAAGCGGCGCAGATTGACCGCGTCGGGGCCTTTGCCTACGAAAACGTCGAGGGGGCCGCCGCGCGCGACTTGCCCGACCACGTGCCGGAAGAGGTCAAGCAGGACCGTCTGGCGCGTTTCATGGCGGTTGCCTCGCGCATCTCGGCGCAAAAGCTCCAAAATAAGGTCGGTCAGGTGGTCGATGTTCTGGTGGACGAAATCCGCTCAGACGGCGTCGCTGTGGCCCGCACAAAGGGCGACGCCCCGGAAATCGACGGCCATATTTACCTGAAAGGCTTTACCGGCTTGAGCGCCGGGGACTATGCGAAAGCTAAGGTGACGCGCGCCGATGCCTACGACCTGTGGGGTGAGCCGGAGGGGCTGATCAAGCTCAACCGCGTGCCGACCGCGCGTCCAGCAGGCCGCACGCACCGCCTGATTTCGCGAATTTAAACCCGAACGGCCCTAAGCGCATCTATGTCTGCACCCTCAATTGCTGGCAGATGTGCTTCGATTACCTCGACAGGCCAGTCCCACCACCGGATGGCCAGAAGGTCGCCGATCACCTCTTCGCTGAAACGCTTGCGCACTGTTTTTGCTGGATTCCCAGCGGCGATCGTGTAGGGCGGTACGTCTGAGCTCACCACAGCACCCGTGGCGATGATGGCACCGTCGCCGATGGTCACGCCAGGCATAATGATCGCCCCATAACCTATCCAGACGTCGTTACCGACAGTGGTGTCTCTTGCCGGCAGCTCACCATAGTCAGCCATGCGTTCAGGATTGAAGACGCGGAAGGGATAGGTCGAAAAGCCGCTCATCGGATGATTGGCTGACGAAGTAATGAAGGTGGTGCCGTGGGCGAACTGACAGAATTTCCCGATGGTCAGTCGTTCTTTGGAAAATGGAAACAGATAGGGCGCCAGCACGCTCAGCGGATCGTCAGGCATCTGAAAATGGCTGAAATAGCTGTAATCCCCGGCGCTGAATTGCGGGTGAGACACAGCCACGTTGAGATGTACGGTGTTGGTTACCGACTGACCATCGGGCAAGGTGATGGGGTTGCGCTTCGTCGCGTCCAAACCGATGAAACGAGCCATGGAACACCTCTTTGAGAGCTATGCCCGAAAACCGTCTCCAGCGTCAGGGCACCAGCCAGAAACCAAACCGCGAAATCGGATGCGCTATGTCCTTAAGCGGCCAGCCCTGCTGTGACGCCAGCGCCTTCAGCGTGCGACGCGGTGCCAGCACCCAGCAGCGTTGCGACAGGTGCCAGCCGTCCTGGCTATGAGACTTCGGGATGAAGTAAAGGTCGTGGGCGTCCATTTCGATGCTTTCGATCTGATCGAGCCGTAAAACCTTGCCGTCAGGCGCGGAAAACTCGCGGCGTTCGGGGTCGTAACTGAACAAGGGCTTATTCAGCACACTCAGACTGATCATCCCAAACAACAAAAGGCCCAGCAGGACCAGACCTATCTCCTTGCCCTGCGTCACCATCAGCGCCGCCCAGAAGGGCGCTATCAGCATCAGGGCGATGGTATAGGTGTTGAGCAGGGTAGCGCTCCAGCGCACCTCTATCACCGAGGTTTCAGGCGTGTCTTCAGAAGTCATGCACATGCCATATCCCGAAGTGACGCCGCATTCCACCCGCATTTTACGGTCGGTACTTGCAGGGGCGCGAACAAGCACGCATATCGGAGGCACGGAGAAAGCGATGTCCCGGTTTATAGTGTTCGACAGCCCGTTCTTGCTGGGGTTTGATGAGACCCGCAGCCTGATTGAACGCGTGAGCCGCGCCTCTGACAACTATCCGCCCTATAATGTCGAAGCGCTTTCGGTCAATCACCTGCGCCTGACCGTAGCCGTGGCAGGCTTTACCCCCGACACGCTGCGTCTGAGCCTGCAGGGGCCGCAACTGACGCTTCAGGCGTTTAAGGAACCGGGCAAGGAGCCCACAGAGACCAATCCGCGTGAATTTATCCATCGCGGCATCGCCCAGCGCGGCTTTACGCGAAGCTTCGTCGTCGGCGAAGGATTCGAGGTCGAAGGCGCGGTAATGGAATACGGCTTGTTGCATATCGACCTCAAACGACCCCAAGCGCCCGAGGACGTGCGCATCATTCCCATTAAAGCAAGATAATTTCACCTATGCGCATATAGTCGCACCAGCGAAAAACGCCTTGCACGGGTTAGAGCCACGGAGTCATTACTCCCGCACAACCCGGAGTGTGCGTTGATGACCAGCCCGACTGCCAGCCCAGCCCTCGCGCTGGATAGCGAAATCCTTGCGCGTATTCGTTGCCCAGACCTGCTGACACGCATCGCCACACCGGATCAGGCCGCCAGCTTGATCCACGACGGCATGACCATTGGTCTGAGCGGTTTCACCCGTGCCGGTGATGCCAAGGCCGTGCCTTTGGCCTTAGCCGAGCGCGCCAAAAGACACCCTATGAAGCTGACGGTCATTACCGGGGCCTCTCTGGGGCACAATACCGATAAACTCCTCTATGAGGCCGGGCTGCTCGCGCGGCGAATGCCGTTTCAAGTGGATGACACCCTGCGCGCCGCCATCAATCGCGGCGAAGTGATGTTCATTGATCAGCACCTGTCCGAGACCGTCGAGGCCCTTCGTTCGCGACAGGTCGGCCCTGTCGATATGGCAGTGATCGAGGCTGTGGCCATTACAGAAGATGGCGGCATAGTGCCGTCCACCTCGGTTGGCAACAGTGCCTCCTTCGCCATATTGGCCCCCAAGGTGATCATCGAACTGAACCTCACCTATTCGGCAGCCATGGAAGGCATGCACGACATCTACATACCGGCCAAACGCCCGTCGCGCACGCCCGTACCGGTCGTAACCTGTGACAGCCGCGTCGGCACGCCATATATCCCCATCGACCCGGCAAAGATCGCCGCAATTGTCATCACCCGTGAGGCCGACAGCCCGGCGCGCGTTGCGACGCCCGATCCGGCGACCACCGCCATCAGTGCGCATCTGGTCGATTTTCTGCAAAACGAAGTCAAGAAGGGCCGTTTGCCGCCGTCGCTTAACCCCATTCAGGCCGGCATCGGCGTTATCGCCAATGCGGTCTTAAGCGAGCTGAACCGGTCGGACTTTCAGAATTTGCGTATGTATTCCGAAGTCTTGCAGGACTCAACCTTTGAGCTGATCGATTCCGGCAAGCTGCTCTATGCTTCCGGCTGCTCGGTGACGCTCAGCGCGCCTTGGGCGGAGCGCGTGTTCAATAACATCGAGGCCTATCGCGACCGCATCATCCTGCGACCCCAAGAAATTTCCAACCACCCGGAAGTCATCCGTAGACTTGGTATAATCGCCATCAACACGGCTTTGGAATTCGACCTCTACGGCAATGTTAACTCGACACATGTGGGCGGTACACACATGATGAACGGCATCGGCGGTTCCGGCGACTTTGCCCGCAATGCCTATCTGTCGATCTTTGTCGCTAAGTCGCAGGCCAAGAGTGGCGCCATCTCCGCCGTCGTGCCGATGGCCAGCCATGTCGACCATACGGAACACGATGTCGATATACTGATAACAGATAATGGACTTGCCGACCTGCGCGGTCTGGCCCCGCGCGAACGGGCGCGTCAGGTCATCGCCCACTGCGCCCATGCCGATTACCGCGACCTCTTGAGCGACTATTTCGAGCGAGCCTGCCGCGAGCGCGGCGGGCAGACCCCGCACCTGTTGTCTGAGGCCTTTAGCTGGCACGAACGCTACACCCGCACCGGTCAGATGAAACCCTAAGTGCTTGTTGCGCCCCTCTATTTCGGCCCTATCCTGGCTAAATGTATCTCGGCCAACACGACGTCGCGATCCGGGCAGGGGCTGGGGCGCGTTTTTGTCCTGCGTCCTGTTCGGATTCACGCACACCTTTGACCCTTCGCACGGCCATTACTCTTTTGATGCCATCATGATGGCTTTAACGAAGATCCCTTCGTTTCTTGCTGCGTGGATTCGTTTGAGGGCACGCAACCTTCTCTTGCCGGCGTTGTTTCACAACTTCGGCAATTCTATCTCGCCGTTGATTTAGATCAGGCCGCGTGGCTGGCTTCGGTGCGGTTGAGCAGAGCATAAAGCGCATCCGCCGTATCGACCTGACGCAGTTGCTCGCGCAGTTCCTTCTGACGCAGGATGCGCGACACCTTGGCCAAAGCCCGCAGGTGTTCAGAACCTGCCTCCTGGGGCGCAAACAGGGCGAAAATCAGATCGACGGGCACATCGTCGATGGCCTCATAGCTGACCGGTGTTTCCAGACGGATAAAGACGCCGTGCATACGGGTCAGACCTGGCAAGGCCGCATGGGGCACGGCCACGCCCTGACCCACGCCGGTCGAGCTGAGTTTTTCGCGCTCCAGCAGGCCCTGAAGGATGGAATCGGCCTCGAGGCCATAGGTCCCAAGCGTCCGCTCCGCCACGTCGGCGACAATCTGCAAGGCATTGCGCTTGGAATTGGCGCTTACCGGTCCGGCGACGCTGTTCCGGTCAAGCACTTCAGTGAGGAACATACCATATCCATCAGGTTTGCGGGCACAGGACCGATAGGGTCATGCGCGGCCATCCGCCGCTCAAACAGCGGTACGCGACCGCGCCAGCCCTTACAGACAGCGCCCACTCAAGTCAACTTCGGCTCTTTGACCTGTTTATGAAATTTTAGTGGCGACACACCGCTTTAGGACAGGCTCTCGATCTAATCGAGCGAGAGCCTACTCTAACCCTTCCGCTTTGACGCGACCTTTATCCTAAAAGGGCGTGCGCCGTTTCGGAATGCGCCTTAATGCGCCTTTCCGTTGAGTTTCGGCTTAGTACGTTCCGGGTCGATCCAGCCGATATTACCATCGGGGCGACGGTAAAGCACCGACAGACCCCCATGGCCCGCATTGCGGAACATGATGACCGGGTAGTTCGAAAGCTCCAGTTCGGCCACCGCCTGCGAGACACTCAGCGTGCGAATGGCGGCTTCGGTTTCGGCAATGATCATCGGTTGGGGCGGGCTGTCGTGGTCCATACCGTCGTCCAGCTCAGGCTCATCGTCGATCAGGTCGCTGCCCTGAATGACAGTCAGCGGGGCCATTTCGTGCTTGGTCGGCGTATTGGTCGGATAATGATCCTTCAGACGGCGCTTATAGCGGCGGATACGCTTTTCCATGTGGTCAAGTGTACCATCAAAGGCCGCGTGGGCGTCGCCGCCAAAGGCATGGGCGACAAGAGTTTGACCGGAGGCAAGGCGCACCCAGCAGTCGGCCTTGAACTGATGGCCCTGCTTTGAAATCGTCACTTCGGCAGACGCGCCGCCGCGATCGAAGTATTTGGTAATCCCCGCATTGAGTTCGGTTTCAATGCGCTCCTGAAGCGCAGCACCCAATTCAACTTTTTTCCCGGTAACCTGTATTTGCATGGCGATAACTCGCTCCTTTAATCTGCAAAGACGTCGCCACACTGGAGGGCGGGCGACCTTGAGCCCCAGCCGTGTTTACGGACCGTGGGTCCGTCTTCGACTGTACGCTTCTGGGTTCAGATGAAAAATCAAGAAATTGTGTAGGGACTGCGACCGTAAATCGCAGCCTTCGCCTTGAATTTTAACGGTTAATTACCCACAACCTGCGCCAACGATTGCGCAGTAGAACCGGACTTAACGGATCATCCGCTTGCGCTCGACCGAAGACGGTATGCGCAGGGCTTCGCGGTACTTGGCCACGGTGCGGCGGGCAATATCGACGCCGGCCTCTTTGAGAATTTCGACAATGCGGTCGTCAGACAGCACTTCGCCAGAGGACTTTTCACCCTCAATCAGGTGCTTGATCTTGTGACGCACCGACTCCGCCGAATGGGCCTCAGAGCCATCGGCCGCGGCAATGGCCGAGGTGAAAAAGAATTTCAGTTCGAAAACGCCGCGCGGCGTCGAGATATACTTATTGGTTGTGACGCGAGAAATGGTGGATTCGTGCATCCCCACAGCCTCCGCCACCGTCTTCAGGTTCAACGGACGCAGATGTTCGATACCATAGACGAAGAAGCCGTCCTGCTGACGCACGATTTCCGCCGACACCTTGAGGATAGTGCGAGCACGCTGGTCAAGGCTCTTGATCAGCCAGTTGGCCTGGGACAGGCATTCGCTGAGATAGGTCTTTTCCTGATCCGAGCGCGCGGAGGTCACGACCTTGGCGTGGTAGGTTTGATCGACCAGGACACGCGGCAGAGTGTCGCTGTTAAGATCGACGCGCCAGCCGCCCGAAGGATCTTGACGCACGAACACATCCGGTACCACACCCGCCTGGGGTTCCGCCCCGAAGGCGGCGCCCGGACGCGGTGTCAGAGCCTTCAGTTCACGGATCATCTCAGCCAGGTCTTCGTCGTCGACGCCACAGGCTCCGCGAAGCGCACTCAAGTCACGGCGCGCGAGAAGCTCCAGATTGTCGATCAGCGCCGCCATGGCCGGGTCGAAGCGATTGCGTTCGATCAGTTGCAGTTTCAGGCATTCCGGCACCGAGCGCGCCATGACGCCCGTCGGTTCAAAGCCCTGACAGACAGTCAGAACCTTTTCGATCAGATCCATAGCGCAGCCGAGGCGTTCAGCGATTTCCGTCAGATCCGCGCGAAGGTAACCGCCCTCGTCTACAGCATCGATCAGGATTTGCGCCACTGCCATTTCAGGTGCGCTAAAGCCCGCGATCAGGGCCTGATCCATCAGGTGTTCAGCCAGCGTCTTCTCGCGGCTCATGGCTCGGTCGAGCGTATCGCCGTCACCATCGAACCCGCCGCCCTTACCGGCACGGGTCCAGTCAATCATAGGCCCGTCGCCTATGTCGGAAGACGCCACAGGTTCGCGCACCGTCGGCTCATCGTCGCCATACACATCGCCTTCAGAGGCGTCGAGATCAGAATTGGCCTGCTGCGTATCGCGGTCAGAAAGTTCCAGCTCACCCCGTTCGTCGCGAGGCAGGTCTGACTCGGTGTCAGGGCTATCGGGTTCGTTATCTTCGCGCAGCAGTAGCGGGTTACGCTCCAGCTCGGCCTCGACCACAGCCTCGAGTTCAAGGTTGGACAATTGCAGAAGCTTGATCGCTTGCTGCAACTGGGGCGTGATGACCAGCCCCTGCCCTTGTCTAATTTCCAGCCTTTGCCCTAATGACATAAGCCGGAGCTTAGACGTGAAGACCTTAAATAAGGTTAACCCCTCTTCTCAGGCCGAAATAACCCGTGGACAGCCTCTAAGAGTGGGTTAGCCGTCGAAATTTTCGCCCAGATAGACGCGGCGTACTTCCGGGTTATGACGAATCTCGTCCGGCGTCCCTTCGAATAGCACTTCACCGGAGTGGATGATCGACGCGCGGTCGATAATGTCGAGCGTTTCGCGCACATTGTGGTCGGTGATCAGGATGCCGATACCACGGTGTTTGAGATAACCCACCACATCCCGGATATCCGAAATCGCGAGCGGGTCGATACCCGCAAAGGGCTCATCCAGCAGGATAAAGGACGGATTTCCGGCCAGGGCGCGGGCGATCTCGACACGTCGACGTTCGCCCCCTGACAGAGCGGTCGCCGGCGATTTGCGAATATGGGCGATGTGCAGTTCTTCGAGCAGACGCGTGACTTCGGCGTCAATCTGCGAACGATTGGTCAGGCGCAGTTCCAGCACGGACTCAAGGTTCTGTTCAACAGACAGCCCACGGAAGATAGAAGATTCCTGCGGCAGATAACCAAGGCCCATGCGTGCGCGCTGGTACATGGGTTGGGAGGTGATATCGTGTCCATCAAGACTGATAGTGCCATAGTCAGGCTGCACGAGGCCCGTGATCATATAGAAACACGTCGTCTTACCAGCACCGTTGGGGCCAAGCAGACCCACGGCCTCTCCGCGCCGCAGGGACAGCGACACGGTTTTAACCACCGCGCGCTCCTTGTATGACTTGCCTATGCCTTCGACGCGTAGCCCGTTGGTTGCATCGGGTATCTCGGCGCTTCGCACATCCGCGGCGTTGCGCACATCGAGTAAAGGGGCTGTGGTCATGTCACTGGGGCTTCTTTTGGGTCGAACCCTGATCCGGGTAGAAGACACCGCGCACGCGGCTCTTGCTGCCTGACGTAGGCACCCCGTCCATGCTCGATTTTTTGGCGCCGACATTATAGACAAGACGGCTGCCTTCCATGACGTTCTGTCCCTGCTTAAGGACCACGTTGCCCGTCATGACTAAAGTGTCTGTACTCTTGGTATAGACCGCGCGGCTACCGGTCATCACCTGGTCGTCAACGACGTAATAGACATTACCCGTGGCTTCGGCCGTGGACAAGACGTCCCACTTACCGGTTGCCTGGTTCTGCCCATAGGTGACGGTCACCTTATCCGCCCGCAGACGCGACGTCTCCTGGAGGAATTCAACGCTGCCGGTAAAGGTGGCTGTGTGGTTGCCTTCGTCGGCTTCGAATGTATCCGCGGCGTAGCCGATGGGGCTTTCCTTGGTCGGCACAAACTGCGCCCAAGCTACCGGTGCCGTGAGGCACAAAGCGACCCCCATCACCCATACTTTTGTTCTGATCGTCATAGCCGGATAAATCCTTCAAAAATTCAGTCTTCGCCGCCGGAAAGCGTGCCGGTGACCTGCTTGCCCGGCTTACCGTAGAACGCAACCTTGCGCCCGTTCTGCTCCACACGAAACGCCTGCGCATTTACCGTACCGGTCTGCCAACGACCCTCAACCGGCTTATCACCTGTGATTACGGCATTCTGGAGATCAACTTCAGCGGCGTGTGTGCGCAGCGATAATCCATTTCCGGAACTCAGCGTCACATCCTTGTTCACCGTGAACCGACGTTTGGTGTCGTCATAAATCCCGGCTGCGCCTTCCAGAGCCGACGGGCGACTGTTCTCCGATCGGATTTCCAGACGCGGTGCCGTCAGGCTAACCACCGACGCGTTACGACCCTTACGCACAGCCTCCAGGCCCCGCATCTCATAGCGCTCACCATTGCGGCTGCGATCGGTGTAAAACGGATTGGTCATGCGGATGTCTTCACCCGTTGCCGAGTAAACGTTCATCGAATTGATGACGCTCTGCACAATGATCCACACGATCATAACGACGATCAGTCCGATGATCAGGCCTGGGAAGATAATGCGCAGACGAGAGATCTTGCGCGAACGCTTTTTCCAAGCCAGCGCTTGAGTAGTCAGGCGCTGGCGGGCATCAGCAAGGTCGTGCGTCGCGGTTTCAATGGCCGGCATGACGGCAGAAATCCTCGTCTGCGAAGCGTTTTCAGCTCCATGAGTGGGCGAATATATCCGTATCTTCCCAACCTGCCAAATCCAGTTTGACGCGGTGCGGTAAAAAATCGAAACACCCCTGCGCCAGTTCGGTGCGGCCTTCGCGGGCCAGCATGGTATCGAGTTTTTCACGCAAGGTATGTAGATGCAGCACATCCGACGCGGCATAGGCCAGTTGTTCCGGCGTCAGGGTCTGAGCCCCCCAGTCCGAGCTCTGCTGCGCCTTGGAGATATCGACGGACAAAAGCTCACGCACTAGGTCTTTTAGACCATGGCGATCGGTATAGGTGCGCGCCAGCTTTGAAGCGATTTTGGTGCAGTAGACGGGTGCCGTCACCACGCCCAGATGCAGAAGGAACATGCCGATATCAAAACGCCCGAAATGGAACAGCTTTAACACCTTCTCATCGGTGAGGAGGGCCTTCAGATTGGGGCAGTCGTAGGCCGGGCGGTTGAGCCGCACCACGTGAGCGTCACCATCGCCCGCCGACAACTGCACAACGCACAGGTCGTCACGCCCAAAGCGCAGGCCCATGGTTTCGGAGTCGATAGCGACGACGGCGCCCAGATTAAGGCCGTTGGGCAGATCGCCTTCATGATAATGGATGGTCACGCTTAGAAAACCTCTGACTTTGTATTTGGTTCTGGCCTAAGCCATAGGTGTTGCGCCGTCAATTCCTGTCGGCAAAGGCGTGGCGAAACCGATTGTTTGCTGTTCTTTGCGTAACACCCCCCTTGTCAGGCCGCGCGGCTTCGATCAAATGCGCAGTCGATCGCATAACAGAGTTAATCATAACAGGGTCAATCCATGTCATCACACCCGCAGGCAGACAGCGTGCAGAAGGAAGGCGGTCTGCGTACCATTGTGGCAGCCTCCGCCGCCGGTACGACCTTTGAGTGGTACGACTTCTTCATATTCGGGGCCCTGACCTCGATCATCACGAAGAACTTCTTTACCGGTCTTGATGACACCACCGGCATGATCCTGGCGTTGCTGACCTTCGCGCTGGGCTTCCTCTCACGGCCCTTCGGCGCGTTGTTGTTTGGTCATATCGGTGATCGAAAAGGTCGCAAGGGCACCTTTCTCTACACCATACTCTTAATGGGGGTGGCCACAGTGCTGATCGGCTTTCTGCCCACCTATGAACAGGCAGGGATATGGTCGCCCTTGCTGCTTGTGGGTTTGCGCATCCTTCAGGGCATCGCGATGGGCGGTGAATATGGCGGGGCTGTGATTTACGTTGCGGAACATGCCCCAGCGGATAAGCGCGGGGCCTATACGGCGTGGATTCAGGCCTCGGCATCGCTGGGACTGGTGATCGCCTTGCTGGTCGTCTTTCTGACCCGCACCATCGTTAAGGAAGAGGCCTTTGGTGACTGGGGCTGGCGCATTCCATTCATCGTCTCCGCCGTACTTCTGGCGATTTCAGTTTATATCCGCGCCAAAACCGCTGAAAGCCCCGCCTTCCGCGCTCTGCACGACAGCGGCAATATCTCCAAGGCCCCGTTCAAGGAAGCCTTTGGCCAGTGGTCGAACTTGCGTCAGGTGCTGATCGCCCTGTTCGGTTTCATGACCGCGCAGGGCGTGGTGTGGTACACCACCTTCTTCTACACGCAAGTGTTTCTCGAAAGGAGCGTCAAGCTGGCGCCCACCACCGTCAACCTGCTTGTAATGAGCATTTCGATCGTCAGCGCGGTACTTTACGTCGTCTGGGGTCAGTTGTCGGACCGCGTGGGACGCAAGCCGGTGATGATCCTTGGCATCGCCATTGCGGTGCTGAGCTTCGTGCCGGGCTTCCACCTGATGGCGCGCTTTGCCAATCCGGCGCTGGATGATGCCGTCAACCGCACGCCGGTCGTCATCTTTGCAGACCCGCGCAAGTGTTCGGTACAGTTCGACCCGGTGGGAAAAGCGCAGTTCACCTCGTCCTGCGACCTCGCCAAGTCGCTGGTAACGGGGCTCGGTGTGCCCTATATCAACAAGCCGACTGAGCCTGGCGCGACGTTTGCTACCGTACAAATCGGAGATCGCACCATTGCCGTGCAGTCGGGCGACAAACTGTCGAAGGCCGAACTGGCGACGCTAAAGACCAATGCTGTAACCGATCTCAAGGCGGCGCTGAAGGCCGCTGGCTATCCCGAAGCCGCCGATCCGAAGCGCGTCAACGTACTGGGCATCTTTGGCGTGCTGTTTGTCTTCACGGTAGGGGCCACAGCGCTCTATGGCCCGATGGCGTCAGCCCTTGTTGAAATGTTCCCGACGCGCATTCGCTATACGGCCCTATCTCTGCCCTATAACATCGGCACCGGCTGGTTCGGCGGCCTTTTGCCCGCCATCTCCTTCGCCATGGTCGCCGGCTCAGGTAACCTATTCTTCGGTCTGTGGTATCCGGTAATTGTCGGGGCTACCGCCATCGCAGTCGCCCTCATCTTCATGAAGGAAACGCGCGGCCGTGACCTGCACACTATGGAGGATCAGCCCGGCGTGTAACGGCGGGATTAATTCGCCTGAAAAACGAAAAAACACGGAAATGTGCATTGAGTTTTTCCACAACCGTGTCATTATTCCCACAGCTCCCGACGGAGTGTATGTGGCGGCTTTGACGTCCCGTGAGTGCGTTTTTCCCTTTGTCTCTTCGTGTTATGTGCCAAACATCTGACCCGGTCAGTCTCACTGACCGGGTTTTTTATGCGTCAGGAAGCCGTTATGCGTTTGTCGATTGCCTCATGGAACATCAACTCGGTGCGGCTGAGGATTGATCAGGTCATACGTTTTCTCGATATGGCGCGCCCGGACATCCTGTGCCTTCAGGAAATCAAGTGCCAGAACGGTGAGTTCCCACGCAAGGCCTTCGAAGACGCCGGCTATCCGCATATCCTCGTCACCGGGCAAAAGGGTTGGCACGGCGTGGCGCTGGTGTCGAAGCTGCCATTTGAAATCAACGAGATTTTGCCCTTTTGTCGCCGCGGCGAAGCGCGCGTTCAGGGCATACAGGTCGCGGGCATCGACCTTTGGAACTTCTATATACCGGCAGGCGGTGACGTTCCCGACCGCCAAGCCAATGACAAGTTTGATCACAAGCTGGAATTCTATGAGCGCCTGACCGCGCACCTGAAAACGCGCAATCCCGATGCCCCCCTTCTGATTGCCGGTGACCTCAATATCGCGCCCGGCGAAAACGACGTGTGGAGCCATCGTCAGATGCTGAAAGTCGTAAGCCATACCCCGCCGGAGCTGGAGGCGTTTGCTGACCTGATGGCGGCCGGCGGCTTTCATGACGCCTTCCGCGAACTATGGCCCGAACCGCAGAAGCTGTTTACGTGGTGGAGCTATCGCGCCGCCGATTTTCGCAAGTCCAACCGCGGGCTGAGGCTCGATCACCTGCTGATCAATCCCGCCTTGAAGGCGCGCATCACCTCGCCTATAGCCGCCGTCATCCACGACTCCGTTCGCGAATGGGACCGGCCGTCGGATCACGCCCCTATTCAGATCGAGTTCGACCTATGACCGAAGACACCTTGCCCGCAGAAGCTGGGCTACCCGCCGACATTCTGGCCAAGGCCGATTTTCGCTTCAATGAATATGCGTGGAGGATCAGGGATATCCCCGAGGTAATCCGCGCCGCCACGAAGGCCGGATTTATGAGCCTCGGCGGCCAGCTTCAGATCCGTATCCCTGATGCCATCGGCGAATGTCACTGGGTCGAAACCGACCCGGCGGGCCTCGCCCCCACTGACCTGCCGTGGGACGTGCGCATCCGCATGATCGAACAGGTGGCCCTCGAAGACTGGGAAGACCTCAAAAAGCACTTCGACTTCGCCGAGCAGGTCAAGCTCGCCTTTCCGGCCGTGCTGGAACCCTATCTGGCCAAGGGCGGCAAGCTGGACGATGCCCTGTGGTTCACCTGGTACGTCATCGACGAGGACAGCGAGCGCCAGCACCGCGAAGCGGAGGGGGCGGAGGGTTAGCGCAGCTCTTTACGCACCACCAGCTTCAAACCCGACCAAACGTTGCTGACGGCGCAGACCTTCACATCGACAAAGCCCAGCGGCAGGCAGACCTCGCGGATAACGTCTTCGGTAATATCGGTCGGCACTTTTGAGGCCTTCTTGGGCCACGATACCCAGACCATGCCGTCCGATCTCAAGGCCCCGCGCCAGTGCGTCATCGCCGTTTCCAGCACCGCACGCTCGGTGGCAAAAATGTGCACCAGCTCCGGATCATCGACGCCGAATTCCACGCCGTCGGGCAAGGGTTCAAGCCAATTTTTATAGTCGTTGGGTGCGCCGAGCACAGCCGCCCGCATCGCCGGTTTGTAACCGAGCTTCTTGGCCAATGGTGTGCCGGAATAGCCGGACGTCATTAATAAATCTCTTCTAAATATAGAACGACCTTAAAAGTCCCTTCGCATGTGTTCAATATATTCAATGTCTCATTAAAAATTTCAAACATTTTGAGAATTTTTTGAGTTGGTTTAAGTTCTAAGGTTTCATTTTCATAAGTTGGATATGTAATACCAAAATCTATGTGGGGTTGCTCAATATCTCCTATAATTTCATACGTCTCCAAAATTACGGGAGCGCAATTCTTGCTCTTAGCGTAATTAATGACTTGTTGAGCTAGTTCTATAGACATGAGCGGGGTTCCAATCGCCGTCAGTCCAGCTTCATATAATTTGTCAAAAACATCGCTCATCACTACATCCAAAGAAAAAGCCGAAGTTCCAAGAACTCCGGCTCACTCCAACTAACGGGTGCAGGGTCGAGAGCCTGCTAAAATTGCAACCTGTACCCACCGGCATCGGTCATCAGCAGACGGGCATTGGCCGGATCGGGCTCTATCTTCTGGCGCAGGCGATAGACGTGGGTTTCCAGCGTGTGTGTGGTCACCCCGGCATTGTATCCCCATACCTCGGTCAAAAGTTCTTCGCGTGAAATCGGCTTACCGCCAGCGCGATATAGGTATTTGAGGATGTTGGTTTCTTTTTCGGTCAGGCGAATCTTCTTTTGAACCTGATCAATCAGCAGCTTGAGCGCTGGTTTGAATTCATAAGGCCCGATGCGGAAGGTCGCGTCTTCGGAGGTTTCGTGGCTGCGGACCTGAGCACGGATACGCGCCAGCAGGACGGCAAAGCGAAACGGCTTGGTGACATAGTCATTGGCACCCGCATCCAGCCCCAGAATCTGATCAGAGTCAGAGGCGGCCCCGGTCAGCATGATCACCGGCGTGGTCAGGCCGGATTTGCGCAACAGGCGGCAGGCTTCGCGCCCGTCCATATCCGGCAAATCGACATCCAGCAGGATCAGATCGGCATTAATGGTCTTCCCAAGGCGGATGCCTTCGGTGCCATTCGATGCCTGAGTGACCTTGAACTCTTCGTGCAGTTCAAGTTGTTCGGCCAGCGCCTCGCGCAGTTCGTCATCGTCATCAACGATCAGCAGGGTTTTTTGTTGCACCTTAATCCTGTAGCGTTGTGGGTGTTTTTATCAGTTCAGGGTGTAAACCGGCCTATGGTCAAGATTTTTACCGCATACGCCGAAGGTTTTCTAGTCTTAAACTCAGATAGGGTGCGTTGCGCTCTGGGTAAAGGGGGCGTTATATCCGCCGCCGATAAAAGGGAAGGCGATCTGCGCTCGCCGCTGGGCCTGTGGCCGGTGCGTTATGTCTGGTATCGCCCCGATCGTTTGCCGGTGCCGCAGACCGTCCTGCCCGTGAAGGCCTTGTCACCCGATGACGGGTGGTGCGATGATATAGACAGTGATCTTTATAACCTGCCCGTCAAACTGCCCTTTGGGAAGTCGCATGAAAAACTGTGGCGCGACGACCATGTCTATGACCTGATCGTGGTGCTGGGGCACAATGACGACCCGCCGGTCAAGGGGCTGGGATCGGCCATCTTCCTCCATCTTGCGCGTGAGGACTATTCCGGCACCGAAGGCTGCGTAGCGCTCAGTCTGGAGCACTTGCGTGAGTTACTGAAAACCGCCGACGCCGAAACCTATGTGGAGATAAGCCATTAGCGCGAGCCGAAAATGGCCGTGCCGACACGGATTTCGTTCGATCCGAAACGCAGCGCCGTTTCGAAATCGTCGCTCATGCCCATGCTGAGATGTCCGATGCCATTGCGCTCGGCCATCTTGCGCAACAGGGCGAAATAGGGACCGCGCGGGCCTTCGACCGGTGGAATACACATCAGACCGCACGGCTCCAGCCCATAGCCTCGCACCGTCGCGATAAACCTATCTGTCTCAGCGGGCAAAATCCCGGCCTTTTGCGGCTCTTCGCCAATATTAACCTGTACATAGACGCGTGGAGCGCGGCCCTGCTTTTGTGCCTCATCGGCAATGGCGCGGGCGATTTTTTCCCGATCAACGCTTTCGACAACATCGAAAAAAGCCACGGCATCAGCGGCCTTATTGCTCTGAAGCGGGCCGATCAGGCACAGAGTCAGGTCGGGATATTGATCTTTTACCGGCCCCCAGCGTTCCATGGCCTCCTGCACGCGGTTCTCACCAAATCGTCGGTGGCCAGCCTCCAGCACCGGGCGTATAACCTCCCAGGGCTGATTTTTGGATACAGCGGTCAAACAGGCGGAACCGTCCGCTCGCCCGGTCAGTTTCAGCGTTTTGTGCAGGCCTTTGACAATACGCGCATAATTTTCCGCCGAAGGTGAAGATGACATACCGAACTCGCTACGCCTTTCTGATGAACCGGGCCAGAGACATAGCCCGCCACGCGCATATGTCCAGCGCAAACGGACGTGAACTGCCCGCCCTGTTTTACGTCACCGATCCCAAACGCACACCGCATCCGGAAGAGATTGTCGCGCACCTGCCGGCGGGGGCAGGTGTCATCTACCGCCACTTCGGCGATCCCCATGCCACGGCACATGCCCGCGTCTTGCGCACCCTGTGCGATGATAATGGGTTGAAGCTATTGATCGGGCAGGATGTGGCATTGGCTGAAGACGTGGCCGCCGATGGCGTGCATCTGCCCGAACGCGCGCTGTCAAATGCACCAGATGTGCGCGAAAGGCATCGCGAATGGCTGATTACCGGGGCCTGTCACGGTTGCGAGACGCTCGATCTGGCGGAGGTGACGGCGCTTGATGGTCTCTTCATCTCACCGGTTTTCGCCAGCCACAGTCCCTCAGCAAAGGGTGTCGCACCTCTGGGCCTCAAAGGTATTCAGATGTTTTGCGATCTGAGCCCCGTGCCGGTTCTGGGGTTGGGCGGTATTGGGGCTGACAATGCCGAACAGCTGACACACTCCGGCCTGGCCGGATTTGGCGCGGTCGAGGCGTTTCAGCTTAACTGATTAAAACTTAAAGGTGGTTTCCAGACGCACGCGCGGCTGGTCCTTTTCGGCCGCCGGATCACGCGGCTGCAGCGACTTGGTCTTTTCACCGAAACCGACCGTACCGCCCACACGTACCGAGGGCGAGATCTTGTAAAACGCACCGGCATCGACGTCGTTCCAACCAGACGGGCGAGCCTCGTCCTGATTGAGGTCCAGCTTCAAACCCCAGCGGCCCTTGACCGACCACTGATAGATTTTCGACTGCTGGCGCGTAGCGGCATTGCTTTCGGTAGAAACGGTGCTGAGGCTTAGCGGTGCAGTGGCTTCGCTGGTTTTGGCCTTGGCGGTCTGGTTATTGAGCGCATAGGCCGGCGCAGACGCGATAAGCGCCACGGCCATAACCGATACCCCTGCTGCCATAACCCGCTTCATAACTCTACCACTTCCGATAACCAGCCCGTGGACCGGTCACGTTCAAATCTCACTTGGGCATCGCCATATATGGGAAGTGTGACGGATTTATGTAACCGTCTGACATACCCGCAATCGCTTGCCCTGCCCTATCCCTCACCCTGATTAAGGCGTGGATACGTTACAAATCGCTTAAAAGCCCCCACGAGTGAAATCAATAGTGATCGTCGTTATTTGGCTAAGTCGTCAAATTCGCTCAGAAGATGTGATCAAATAGACACGCCCTTACCGCCCGCAGATTTCCAGCGTTACGCGCCTTTGCCGCACAACTGCCGCGATTGGGTGCCAGCTTGGCTTGGATTTTGGCCGTAAATGCCCCTCAACGGGTCTGACGGCCCAGAAACGGCCGGGGCCGGGGGACAAGGAAAGGCTTGTCATACCCCCGTTTGCTCATGCTATAGAGCGGTTAACAGGACAGATGCCCCTCTCCTCATTTGGGGATGGCGCTTCGGGACAGAATGCGGAGTGGACGACACACTATGAAGACGATCAAGAAGGCGGCTCTGATTACGCTGGCCGCAGCCCTGTCTCTGAGCCTGACGGGCTGCCTGAGCTTAGGCAAAAAAGAAGAGACCACCATTGACGCCAAGGCCGAGAAGCGTGGCTTCCTGGGTCTGGGAGGTGCTAAGCCGACCAGCGAGCAGGCCAATGCAACGATTGGCGTCAATGCCTATCTTTGGCGCGCGTCGCTCGACACCATCTCCTTCATGCCTTTGGCTTCGGCCGATCCGTGGGGCGGCATCATCGTCACCGACTGGTACGCCAACCCGGAGAAGCCCGACGAGCGTTTCAAGGCTACGGT
Organism: Asticcacaulis excentricus CB 48; assembly: GCF_000175215.2. Classification (NCBI taxonomy): domain Bacteria; kingdom Pseudomonadati; phylum Pseudomonadota; class Alphaproteobacteria; order Caulobacterales; family Caulobacteraceae; genus Asticcacaulis; species Asticcacaulis excentricus. The sequence continues at coordinate 142,482 of NC_014816.1, forward strand.
CTATATTCTTGATACCCGTCTGCGCGCCGATGCCCTGAACGTCTCGCTCTACAAGCAGGTCAATACGGGCGGTCAGTGGGTGGACGCCAGTGTCTCGGCGCAAACCCAGATCGACATAGAAAACGCCATCCTGACGCGCGCGCGTCAGCTGCGTCTGTCGAACGTGAAATAAGCTGCTTCTTCGGCTGCAAAATTAAGGGCGTTCGGGCTTTGACCCGGACGCTCTTTTTGTTTATGCCGAACGCCTGTTTTTCGCGTCGTTTGCGCTAAAGGTCCGTTGATGTCCCGCTACAATCCCAAAGAATCCGAACCGAAACAACGCGCCCGCTGGGACGCCTCCCAGACCTTCCTGACAAAGTCGAAGGATCAGGCCGGCGACAAGCCGAAATACTATGTCCTTGAGATGTTCCCCTACCCGTCCGGTCGCATCCATATGGGCCATGTGCGCAACTACGCCATGGGTGATCTGGTGGCGCGGTTCAAGCGAGCGCGCGGCTTCAACGTGCTGCACCCGATGGGCTGGGACGCCTTCGGTATGCCGGCGGAAAACGCCGCCATGGAACGCGGCATCCACCCCAAAGGCTGGACGTACGACAATATCGCCAGCATGAAGGCGCAGCTTCAGCGTCTGGGTCTGTCGATCGACTGGACGCGCGAATTCGCCACCTGCGATCCCAGCTATTACGGCAAGCAGCAGAAGTGGTTCCTCGATCTCTTGAAGCACGGCCTCGTCTATCGCAAGGAGTCTCAGGTTAACTGGGATCCGGTGGACAATACGGTTCTGGCCAATGAACAGGTCATCGACGGCAAAGGCTGGCGATCAGGCGCCGTGGTCGAAAAGCGCAACCTGACCCAGTGGTTCCTCAAGATCACCCAGTATGCCGATGAACTGGTCGAAGGTCTCTCGACGCTTGACCGCTGGCCCGACAAGGTGCGCCTGATGCAGGCTAACTGGATCGGCCGCTCCAAGGGTCTGAAGTTCAAATTCAACTTCGCTGGCGAAGTCGCGCACGAACCTCTGGAAGTCTACACCACCCGTCCGGACACCCTGTTCGGTGCGGGCTTCGTCGCGGTGGCCGCTGATCACCCGCTGGTCAAGGCTTTGCCCGTGACCCCGGAACTGGAGGCTTTCCTTGATCAGGTAAAGAAGGGCGGCACGACGCAGGAAGAGATCGACACCGGTGAAAAGCTCGGTTTCAACACCGGCTTGAAGGTTCTGCATCCGTTCAAGCCCGGTGAGACACTGGACGTTTGGATCGCCAACTTCGTACTTATGGGCTACGGCACCGGGGCCATTTTCGGCTGCCCCGCCCATGACCAGCGCGACCTCGACTTTGCCCGCAAATACGATTTGCCGGTACGCGAGGTGGTTCTGCCAACCGATGCCGATGCGGCCAGCTTTAAGGTCGATACCGAGGCCTATACGGGGCCCGGCACGATCTTCAATTCCGAATTCCTCGACGGTTTGGATATCGAAACCGCCAAGGCAACGGCGATTGAAAAGATCGAGTCCTTAGGTCTTGGCGAAGGCGCCATCATCTATCGGCTGCGTGACTGGGGCGTGTCGCGTCAGCGCTACTGGGGTTGCCCCATCCCGGTCATCCATTGCAACGACTGCGGCGTGGTGCCAGTGCCCGAGGACCAACTGCCGGTTACCCTGCCCGAGGACGTCACCTTCGACGTGCCGGGCAACCCGCTGGACCGCCACCCGACCTGGAAGCACGTCAACTGTCCACACTGTGGCAAGGCGGCACGCCGCGAAACCGATACGCTCGACACCTTCGTGGATTCGTCGTGGTATTTTGCACGCTTTACGGCCCCCGATGCGTCTGAGGCCATTCGCAAAGCCGATGCCGACTACTGGCTGCCGGTCGATCAGTATATCGGCGGCATCGAGCACGCCATCTTACACCTGCTCTATTCGCGCTTCATCACCCGTGCGCTCAACACCTGCGGCTATCTGGATGTGAAGGAGCCGTTCGCTGGCCTGTTCACGCAAGGCATGCTGACGCATGAAACCTATAAGACCGCAGCCGGAGAATGGGTCGATCCCTCCGACGTCGAAGTCACGAGCGAAGGCAGTAAGCGCAGCGCTATCAAGCTGTCCACTGGCGAAGCGCTGAAAATCGGCGACGTCGAAAAGATGTCGAAGTCGAAAAAGAACGTCGTGGCCCCCGAAGACATTTTCGACACCTACGGCGTCGATGCGGCGCGCCTGTTCGTGCTGTCTGACTCCCCGCCGGAGCGCGACGTGCAGTGGACGGCATCGGGCGTTGAAGGCTCCTGGCGCTTTACGTCGCGCGTGTGGGCCGAATTCGACAGCCTGCCCGACGATGATGTTGCAGCTACCGATGACGCTTCAGCGCTGGAGCTGCGCAAGGTGGCGCACAAGGCCGCCAAGGCCGTTACCGAAGGCTTCGAAGGCTTCCGCTTTAACGGCGCGATTGCCAAGCTTTATGAATTCGTCAACGCGCTTCGCGCCTCCGATGTGCAAAAAACCGGTACAGCGGCACGCCGTGAGGCCCTGACCATCCTCGCCGGGCTGATCGCCCCGGTGACGCCGCATCTGGCCGAAGAAGGCTGGGCACGTCTGGGGCATAAAGGCCTGATCGCCGATGCCGCCTGGCCGCAATACGACCCGGCTCTGGCAACCGATGACGTCTATACCCTGCCCGTTCAGGTCAATGGCAAGAAGCGCGGTGAGCTTCAGGTGCCCCTGAACGCCTCAGAGGCGGAAATCCGCGAAATGGCGCTTGCCGACGAGGGCGTGAAGCGTCATCTTGAAGGCGTAACGGTGCGCAAGGTGATCGTCGTTCCCAACCGCATTCTCAACTTTGTCGTAGGCTGATCATGATCCGCAGAGCCCTTCTGGCCTTCGCCTTGCTGAGTGCGCCTCTGACCTTGAGTGGTTGCGGGTTCACACCAGTCTATGCGCAGAAGGGCTTGCCCGGTGAACTGGCCAATATTGACGTCATCACTACGGATTCGCGCACCGGCTACTTCCTGCGGCAAAACCTGGTGTCGGGCTTCAATACCCTTGAAGGCCAGAAGCGTTACCGTCTGAGCGTCAAACTTGAAGAAAAGCGTTACGATGTGGGTGTCGGCATCAATGATATCGCCGTGCGCACGGAAATTTCGACGAAGGTGCAATATAGCCTGATCGAAGCGGCGACGCGCAAGGTTCTCATCACGGGAACTTTCGTAGATTCAACTACTTACGATGCAAATGCCCAGTCACCGTACGCAGGCGTCGCCGCCCAGAAAGACGGTCAGCAACGCGCCGCCACCGCCATCGGCGAACGCATCCGCAGTGAGCTGGTGTTGTTCTTCCACGACAAGAAAGCGGCTCCGGCCAGCTAAAGCCCATGAAGCTGGTTAAACGCCCCGAAATCGAGGGCTTCCTCAAAGCGCCGCCGCGCGACGTCATCGCCTGTCTAATCTATGGCAAGGACCGCGGGCAGGTGCTGGAGCGTGGGCAAGCGCTGGCCCAGAAAATCGTTCCGGACATCAAGGACCCGTTCAACGTCTCGCTGCTTACCGATACCGATATCGACGCCGATCCTGCGCGTCTTGAGGATGAGCTTCAGGCGCAGTCTCTGATGGGCGGCCGACGCTTGGTGCGGCTCAAATTCTTTTCAGAAAAGGCGGCTCTCGACAAACAGGTGGCCGCTGCGCTCAAGGCCCATGTCGCTGGTGATCTGAACCGCGACGCCTTCTTCCTGATCGAAGCCGGTGGTCTAGGGGGCGACTCCGCCGTGCGCAAGCTGGCCGATGCCGACAAGGCCATCGCTTCCATCGCCTGCTATGAAGACGAAACCGGCGACGTTGTGCGCATGGCACGTGAGACCCTGGCGCAGAACGAGGTCGCCCTGACGCCCGACGCCATGGACATCTTCGCTGCCCGCCTGCCCAAGGAACGCGGCGTGGCGCGTCAGGAGATCGAGCGGCTATGCCTGTTTATCGGGCCGGGATCGCGCCGAACCATCGACGACAAGGAACTACAGGAGTTCTTGGGCGTCGAGCCCGATGCCTCACTGTTCGATGCCGCGCTACAGGCCTTTGGCGCCAAGATGGCCCTGGCCCAGGCGGGTTTGCGCCGGGCCTTTGCCGAGGGCGAAGACGGCTCTGCGGCCTTGCGCGCCCTAAATGGCCATCTGGTCAAGCTGCGGCTCATTCAGGCACAGATTGCCAAAGGCATCGACGCCAAACAGGCCGCCCGTGCAGCAGGTGTCTTCTGGAAGCAGGAAGCGGAGTTTCTGCGTCAGGCGCGCGCCTGGTCAGACTTTTATCTCGACCCGCTGTCCAAAGAACTGATCGAGACGGACAAGCAGTGCAAATCCACCGGTATGCCGGACCTGCTGCTGGCCGAACGCCTCTATATGAGCATTGCCGGACGGGCCAGACGGCTGGGATTATAAGCCGCTCGCGCGCCTAAGGCTTAGCGAATTACCTCAGCGAGGAGAACCCGCCATCAGGCGCCGGCACACATCATCCAACTGTTCAAGACTGGCATAGGCGATACGCACCTCACCCTTGCCGCCCTTGTCGTCCAGCTTAACGTTGAGGCCCAGCAGTTCCTGAAGGTCTTGTTCCAGCGACAGTACATCGGCATTGGTTTGCGCCTTGGGACGCGCCGGTTTGGTCTCGCCGCTGAGCGCGGTGCGCGCCAGCATTTCCGCCTGACGAACAGACAGACCTTTCTGAATAATCACCTCAGCCAGCGCTTCGGGGTTGCTCGCCGTCGCAATGGCTCGGGCATGGCCGGCGCTCAGGCGGCCGTGAATGACGTGATCCTGAATACCCTCCGGCAGGCCCAGCAGGCGCATCATATTGGCGATATGGCTGCGTGACTTCGAGACGACCTGCGCCACAGCATCCTGTGTGCGGCCAAAGCGCTCCATCAGCACCTTATAGGCGCGCGCCTCCTCGATGGGGTTGAGGTCTTCGCGCTGCACGTTTTCGATGATGCCGATTTCCAGGACCTCAAGATCGTCCAGTTCGCGCACGATCACCGGAACGGTCTTCAGACCCGCCTTTTGCGCGGCGCGCCAGCGGCGTTCACCGGCGATGATCTGAAACTGCCCGGCTTGACCAGGTAACGGCCGCACCAGAATGGGCGACAGGACGCCCTTCTCTTTGATAGAGGCGCTGAGGTCGTCGATCTCCGCTTCTGAGAAGAACCGCCGCGGCTGATCCGGGTTGGGTTGCAAAAGCTCAATCGGCTTTTCCAGCGTCGCGGCAGGCTTACCATCATTGGTGGCGATAGGCACGGACCCCTGGTTGTCACTCAGCAGCGCCGACAGACCGCGACCCAGACCTCTTTGTTTCTCAGACATGTGTATCCTTCAGTCTTAGTCAGGCAGCCGCGCGGCGCACTTTTTCACGTTGAACGACTTCACGGGCCAGTTTCAGATAGGCCTGTGAGCCGGTGCATTTCAGATCGTAGATCAAAGCCGGCTTGCCAAAAGACGGGGCCTCCGACACCCGCACATTGCGCGGAATGACCGTGTCATAGACCTTCTCGCCAAAGTGCGAGCGCACGTCCTTGGCGACATGGCCGGACAAGGCGTTGCGGCGGTCGAACATGGTCAGTACAATCCCCTGAAGCTCCAGCTTCGGGTTCAGCGAGCCCTTGACCAGGTCGATGGTCCGCATCAGTTGCGATAGACCTTCCAGAGCAAAAAACTCACATTGCAGCGGCACTAGCACCGCATCGGCAGCACTCATGGCGTTGATGGTCAGCAGATTCAGCGACGGCGGGCAGTCGATCAGTACATACGAATAGGCCAGTTCACCGACCTGTGCTTGATGCTCCAAAGCGTCGCGCAGGCGATAGGAACGCCGGTCGGCCTGACCCAGCTCGATCTCAACGCCCGACAGATCAGGGTCCGACGGGATGATATAAAGGCCAGGCACTGAGGTTCTGACCGCGCATTCGCCAATCGGCTGCTGATCGACAATCACATCATAGATGGTGGTGGTACGCGCCGAGCGCGGCACGCCCAGACCGGTAGAGGCATTGCCCTGCGGATCCATGTCAATAATCAGCACCGTCTCCCCGACGGCGGCAAGAGCGGTTCCGAGATTGATCGCCGTCGTCGTCTTACCCACCCCACCCTTCTGGTTAGACACCGCCAGAACGCGGGGCATGGGGTGCGGGGGGAAACTATCTGGCACGGCGAACGCTCCGAATATGCAGGACGCGACCGCGAGGGTCGCTCAAGGACGTAAACAGTTCAGACTGAAAAGCCCAGTTTTTGCGCGCCTCGACGATTTCCGCCTCGACGTTTTCGCCTTTCAGCAACCAGCCCTCGGCCCCTTTGCGGAAGAAGCTTTCGGCAAACCCAATAAGCTTCGGCAAAGGCGCCATGGCGCGGGCGGTGACCACATCAACCTTCAGCGAGACATTCTCCGCCCGGTCGTTAATCACCGTCGCCGGCAGATCCAAGTCTCGCACAACTTCGCCTAAAAAGCGACAGCGCTTGGCCAGGGAGTCGATGAGAAACACGCGCCGGTCTGTGGGTGTTTCGCCTGAATCTGTGGACAGGTGCTTAAGGAGTATGGCCAGTACGACCCCGGGGAAACCCGCCCCCGCGCCCAGGTCTGCCCAGGTTCTGGCGTCCGGCGCATGGTTCAGCAGTTGCGCGGAATCGAGCACGTGCCGCGACCAGTAATGCGGAAGGGTCGCAGGCCCGACGAGGTTCATCACCTCATTGCGCTCAGCCAACACCTTTGCGAAACGCGTGAGGTCATCAAGGGCCGCCTGTTTCACGTGAAACACCAGATGCGCTGCCATTTCCTCTGGCGTCATAAACAACTCTGTCATGCGATTATGCCGCGCCCTTTTTCAGGTTGCGCACATGGAACAACAGGGCCGTCAATGCGCCTGGAGTCATGCCTTCGATGCGACGCGCCTGACCAAGCGTCAGCGGTCTGACGCGGCCCAGCTTTTCCCTGGCTTCGTTAGACAGGCCACCCACTCGCGCATAGTCAAGGTCTTCGGGCAGGGCCAGGTTCTCGTCCTTGCGGAAGGCGTCGATCTCCGCCGCCTGACGCCCGAGATAGCCCGAATAGAGGGCGTCAATTTCGACCTGCTCAAACACGCTGTCGGACCAGTCTTTAAGCTCTGGCCATACCGTTTCCAGCTTATCCCGCGAGCAGGTGTCGTAGGACAGGAGTTGCAGCAGGTTGCGCTTTTGACCATCGGCATTGACGCGGATACCCAGCGCATTGGCCTCGTTCGGGGTCAGCTTGAGGTCTTCGGCGCGTTGGCGTGCCTCGGCCAGAGCCTGCTTCTTCTCCAGCCAGTGGGTTTTGCGCCGTTCGCCCATCAGGCCCGTTTTCAGCGCGATATCCGACAGGCGCTGATCGGCATTGTCGGCGCGCAGCTTCAGACGGAATTCGGCGCGGCTGGTGAACATGCGATAAGGTTCGGTAACCCCCTTGGTCACCAGATCGTCTATCATCACGCCGATATAGGCTTCGTCACGCCCCAGCACCAGCGGGCTCAGACCGCCGGCACGCGCCGCAGCGTTCAGTCCCGCCATCAGGCCCTGCGCCCCCGCCTCTTCATAACCCGTCGTGCCATTGATCTGCCCCGCTAGGAACAGGCCCGGCAGGCGCTTCAGTTCCAGCGTCGGATAAAGCTCGCGCGGATCGACATAGTCGTATTCAATGGCGTAGGCGTAGCGCTTGATGACCACATTCTCGAGGCCGCGAATGGTGCGTAGAAAGGCCTCCTGCGTCGCCTCGGAAACGCTGGTCGAGATGCCGTTCGGATAGACGGTGTCATCGTCATAGCCTTCGGGTTCCAGAAACACCTGATGGCTGTCCTTGTCCGAAAAGCGCACCACCTTGTCCTCGATGGAGGGACAATAGCGCGGACCACGCCCGGACAGATGGCCACCATAGACCGCCGATTCCGTGATCCGCTCCTGAATGATGCGGTGGGTGTCGGCATTGGTATAGGTGATGCCGCAGGTGATCTGCGGCCGGTTGATGGCAGCGTTCAGGGTCGAAAACGGCGTCGGGATCGCGTCGCCTTCCTGCTTTTCCAGAACATCCCAGTTGATCGTCTTGCCATCCAGCCGCGCCGGCGTCCCGGTCTTAAGGCGGCCCATATCGAGCTTGAGATCGTAAAGACGCTGCCCCAGACCATTGGCCGGCTCATCGCCAAACCGCCCGGCGGCCATGCGCTTCTCGCCGATATGGATGATGCCACGCAAAAAAGTGCCGGTTGTCAGGACCACGGCTTTCGAGCGGTATTCGACGCCTTGCGCATCCACCGTTCCAACGACCGTATCGCCCTCAAGGATGAGGTCTTCGACAGCGGCAGCGATAATCGTCAGATTTTCCGTGCTTTGCAGTTCGGCCTGCATCGCTTCCCGATAGAGTTTACGGTCGATCTGAGCGCGTGGGCCGCGCACGGCCGGGCCCTTAGAGCGATTTAGCATCTTGAACTGGATGCCGCCAATATCAGCCATGCGACCCATTACGCCATCCAGGGCGTCGATTTCGCGCACCAGATGACCCTTACCCAGGCCGCCAATAGCAGGGTTGCACGACATCTCGCCCAGGGTTTCGATCTTGTGTGTCAAAAGGAGGGTCTTAGCACCCATGCGTGCCGCAGCCGTCGCGGCTTCAGCGCCCGCATGTCCTCCACCGACGACAATGACGTCCCAAAACTGGGTCATAAAGCTCCAACCTGTCAGGAAAACGAAAGAGGGCTCGCTATAGCAGATCAGGCGGGAGGGGTCGAATCGAGAAGTGTTAATTTCGGCGTTTTGCGTGTTTCACGTGAAACACTGCCTTTGCCCTCCATCAGCTCCCCTGATACCCAGCAAGGCGATCAGTAAATGAGAAGATTACTTTCCAATGCAAAAGCTGGAGAAGATATGATCCAGCACTTGCTCGACATCTGTGCGGCCAAATAAAGCGTCAAAGGCTGACAGCGCCTGGCGGATATCTTCAGCCATCAATTCAGGTGTCGCGAACCCGATACCCAGGGCTCGATCCAGAGCCGCATCCACCTCGCGCAAACGCTCGCTATGCCGTTCCCGCGTGGCTGCTGGGAAGGTGCTAAGAGACAAGGCCGCTTCAAGATCAACCTCAAGGGCGCGTCGAACGGCGTCAATGCCCTCACCCTTGGTCAGGCTCGTCTCAAAAAGACGGACCTTTTTGTCCTCATACTGAGAACGAAGCGCTGCCAGGGCTTGGGAAGATACCTGATCTGACTTATTGAGAATTAGATAGTCGCCAGACTGCATCGCGGATAGGTCTTCCGGAGCATCCGACGCATCCAGGACCCACAAGCGTAAATCCGCCGATTGCCCCCGCGCTTTCGCTCGGCGGATACCTTCGGATTCCACCACATCCTCAGTTTCGCGCAGACCCGCCGTGTCATAGATCAATGCCGCATAAGGTCCGATGCGAATGGGAGATTCGATCACATCCCGCGTTGTTCCAGCAATAGGAGTGACGATGGCCGCATCGGTTTGCAGAAGCGCGTTAAACAGGCTCGACTTACCCGCATTGGGTTTGCCCATAATGGCGATGCGATAGCCCTCGCGGATTTGCTGGCCACGCCGCGCGTCCGATATCGCCGCGCCGACTTCCGTTTTCAGCGTAATGATATCCGCAACAATGCGTTCACTGAGGTGCTCCGGAATATCCTCATCCGGGAAATCGACGATGGCTTCGATGTGCGCCAGAATACGGATCAGTGCGTCACGCCATTGGGCATAGCGATCGCGAAACCCGCCTTCAAGCTGCATAAGCGCTTGGCGCCGCTGCGCCTCGGACTCGGCCTCTACCAGGTCGGAAATGGCCTCAGCCTGGGTCAGGTCAAGCTTGCCATTTTCAAAGGCTCTGCGTGAAAACTCCCCCGGCTCCGCGTGACGAAGTCCTAGAGCGCGAAACACGCCGTAGAGCCGCTCCAGCACGGCGCGTGAGCCATGGATATGGAACTCAGCGCAGTCTTCGCCGGTAAAACTGCTCGGCCCCTTGAACCACAAGACCAGAGCCTGATCTATCAGCTCGCCGTCATAGCGCAGATGACCGAGTGTCGCGTAGCGCGGACGCGGCAAACGCCCCAGTAAAGCCTCAACCACCTGCGCAGCCTGAGGCCCACTGATGCGGATAACCGAGACCCCTGCCCGGCCTTGCGCCGAGGCCAAAGCAAAAATCGTCTGTTTCACGTGAAACACGAGAGCCTACTTACCGCCCTTAAAGCCGCCCATGCTCGCTGTGGCAGCTGACTGCATCATTTTGAGGAAATGATCCTGCGCCTGCACGCCGAAGCTCGACCAGGTCTTGATGATCTCCTCGGGTTGCATCGACTGGATGTTCTGCTCAACACGGGCCTTCATCTGCTCGACCATATAGTCGTTCAACGTCTCGACATTGGGCAGGCCCAAAAACGCGCGAGCTTCCTGCGGTGTGCATTCGATATCGAAGGTGACTTTCATAGCGGGTCTCCGCAAGCTCGCATCAACAAATGAGAGCGGATAAAGAAAGGGCCGGATTGCTCCGGCCCGGATAGATTAACAATGATCCCGTGTCGCCTGATTTGGCAAGGATCAGGTATTCATGCTTTGGAAGAATTCGCCATTGTTTTTGGTCTGGCGCAGCTTGTCGATTAGGAACTCGATCGCATCTTGTGCACCCATCGGGTTGAGGATACGGCGCAGCACATAGGTCTTTTGCAGATCCGACTTGTCGACCAGCAGGTCTTCCTTACGCGTGCCGGACTTAAGAATGTCCATGGCCGGGAAGACGCGCTTGTCAGCGACCTTACGGTCGAGGACGATTTCTGAGTTGCCCGTGCCCTTGAACTCTTCGAAAATCACTTCGTCCATACGCGAACCGGTGTCGATCAGCGCGGTGGCAATAATGGTCAGAGAGCCACCCTCTTCGATATTACGTGCCGCACCGAAGAAGCGCTTGGGGCGTTGCAGGGCGTTGGCATCGACGCCGCCGGTCAATACCTTACCCGATGACGGCACAACCGTGTTGTAGGCGCGACCAAGACGCGTGATCGAGTCAAGCAGGATGACCACATCGCGCTTGTGTTCCACCAGACGCTTGGCCTTTTCGATGACCATTTCGGCCACCTGCACGTGGCGCGTCGCCGGCTCATCAAAGGTAGAGGAAATAACTTCGCCGCGCACGGTGCGCTGCATGTCCGTCACTTCTTCCGGGCGCTCATCGATCAGCAGCACCATCAGGTAGCATTCCGGATGGTTGGCCGCGATCGACTTGGCGATGTTTTGCAGCATCACCGTCTTACCGACACGCGGCGGAGCAACAATCAGGCAACGCTGACCCTTACCCAGAGGGGCGACGATGTCGATGATGCGGCCCGAACGGTCCTTGATCGTCGGGTCTTCGATTTCCATTTTCAGGCGCTCTTCGGGATAGAGCGGCGTCAGGTTATCGAAATGCACCTTGTGGCGGATAGCCTCAGGGTCTTCAAAATTGATCGTCTTGATCTTTGACAGGGCGAAGTAACGCTCGCCTTCACGCGGGCTGCGGATCGGTCCTTCGACCGTGTCGCCGGTGCGCAGCGCGTGGCGACGGATCTGCTGGGGCGATACATAGATGTCGTCAGGACCGGGCAGATAGTTGGCTTCAGGTGAACGCAGGAAGCCAAACCCGTCCTGGAGCACTTCGATAACGCCGGAGCCGGTGATTTCGACGCCTTCTTCGGCCAGCGTTTTCAGAACCGCAAACATCAGGTCCTGCATCCGCATGGAGGCGGCGTTCTCCACGCCGATCTGTTCGGCAAACGCCAGAAGATCCGCCGGCGACTTATCCTTCAGTTCCTGAAGCGACAGTTTTTCCTGATTGGGGTTTTCCGACTCGTCATCGCCATTGTCGCTGCCGTTTTCGTCTTCGGCGGCGTCTTCCAGCGTGGTGTCGTATTCGATTTCGTTGTCTTCGGACATGGGAGGGGTCTCTGATACGGCACGCGGTCACGTGGACTTTATAAACAAAGTCAACGTCTTAGGCTGTGCCTGTCTGATAAGCCAGCGCGTGAACGCTGTATGGAAACTGGGGAAGGCCTTTAGACCACGAGAACCGTGGGGCCGTGAAATGCGCGACTTAGAAACCGTCCGGCGCGCGCAATAGTTTGAGCAATACACCCAAACGCCGAAAGGTCAAGGGCGGACCTCTCCCGACCTTCCCGGCCAAGAGAGGTGATTTCAGATCGTGAACATTTCGCTCGTCACGGCAATGACCATGACAATGGCAATCACAGCCGGAATCTCATTGGCGATGCGCCAGAACTTTTCCGAACCAATGTCTTCGCCGCGCTGCAGTTTCTTGAAACGCACGGCCAGAAAATGGTGATACCCGGTAATCAGCACAATACCGATCATCTTCACCACAAACCAAGGTTCGTAAAAGAACTTCCAGCCAAAGCGATCGTGCACATTGCTGTAGATGAGCCCCACCCCGAACAGCCAGGCGGCGATCATGGCCGGGTTCATGATAAAGCGCAGCAGCCGCCGCTCCATACCACTTAAAACCTCCACGACCTGCGGCTTGTCGCGATTAGCGATATGATTGATGAACAGACGCGGCAGATAGAGCAGCCCCGCCATCCACGCAATTATGGCCAGTATGTGCAGGCCACGCAGCAGGTCGTAATGGTTCATGCTCAAAAGCCCTTTCGTTTGGGGCATTGCCCGTGACAGGCTTCACAGGCGTAATCCGCCATAATGGTGGCCTCTGACCCGATGGCCCGCAGCACTTCATCGCCCAGCGCTCGGATAAACAACGGTTCGATACCGACCACCGGCACACGGACATAGTCCTTCGCCCCGTGCTCGTCGGCCAGATGTTTATACTCCAAATCGAGCTCGACAAGCGTTTCGATATGTTCGGAAACAAAGGCCACCGGCACAACCACGGGCGATTTACCGCTTTTGACCGTGTCGATAATCGTCTGATCGGTAGACGGTCCGATCCATTTCAGCGGCCCCACCCGACTCTGATAACAGACGACATGGTCAATTTGCATCCCCACCTGTTCCATAATGGCGGCGACACTGGCTTCGACCTGCGCCTGATACGGGTCACCTTTTTTGATGATCTTTTCAGGCAGACCATGCGCCGAAAAGAGCAGACGATAATCCTTGAGGTTTGCCAGGCCCGATAACTTCTGGCGGATCAGATCAGCATAGGATTTGGCGAAGGCCGGATTTTGCGGATAGCAGCACAGATACTTGACCGGGGCCGTCCCCTTATAGGCTTTTTTGAAGGTCACAAACGACGACAAGGTGGTCGTGGTCGAAAACTGCGGATAGAGCGGCAGGGCCACCACCTGATCCGGCGCCCACGCCTCAACGGCTTTTACCGTATCTTCGATAAACGGGTGCCAATAGCGCATGCCGATAAAGACCTTGAATTCCAGATCCTTTACGGTTTTGGACAGATGGCCGCTTAAGGCGGCCGCCTGGGCCTCGGTTTCTTTGACGATGGGGGACCCGCCACCCATAAGGCGGTAATTGGCCTGAGCGGAAGTTTCGCGCCGTGACGAAATCAGGCGCGCCACCATCTGCCGTAAAGGGGACGGCAGGCCAATGATGTATTTGTCGCTGAACAGGTTATAGAGAAACGGTTTGACGTCGGCCTGGGTCAGGGGCCCGCCGAGATTGAACAAAACAACAGCGACTTTTTTCATCAGCTTCTTATGAGATGCAAGGTACGCTCGACATGAGCGATAGGGGTGTCGGGGAAGATGCCATGCCCGAGATTAAAAATATACGGCCCCTGCCCCCAGGCGGATTTCATTTTCAGCACCATATCGTCGAGCGCCGCACCACCTGAGCGCAGGACGACCGGATCGAGCGCGCCCTGTATCGGCCGTTTTTTCTGGATCGCCTGCCCCAGTTTCAAAGGTGTAGCGGTCCCCAACGCCATGCCCTGTACGTCGACCTGTTCCACATAGTCCAGACAGCGCGCCTCGGCCCCCCGCGGAAAGCCTATAATTGGAAGCGTGACACCGAGCTCGCGCACACGCTGCACCAGCCGTTGATGTGGCTCTATAACCAGTTGATCAAATAGAGGATCGGGGAAGCCTTCGGCCCAGCTTTCGAAGATTTTGAGGACCTGCGCACCGCAATCGGCTTGCATCTTGAGGTACTGCGCCGAAGCCTCGATGACGACGTCCATCACCTGCGCCACCAGTTGCGGCTTCTCATAAACAAAGGCACGGATCAGTGAACGGTCATGGGCTTTGCGTCCATTGAGCATGTAGGTCATCACTGTCCAGGGCCCGCCGCAAAACCCCAGAAGCGTTACCTCCCGGGGCAGTTCCGAACGCAGGATTTTCAGGGTCTCACCGACCGCCTTCAAGGCTTCCCCCGCAGAGCCAGCCAGATCAGCCATCTGCGCGACAAGCGGTAATTCCCCGAGAACTGGCCCCTCGCCCGCCTCAAAGCGAACATCCTGGCCCAAGGCCATGGGAATGACCAGAATATCGGAAAACAGGATGGCCCCGTCCATGCCATAACGGCGTACCGGTTGCAGCGTCGCTTCGGCGGCTTTTTCGGGGTTTAGGCAAAAGCTCAGAAAATCTGGCGTCGTTGCGCGAAGCTCACGGTACTCCGGGAGATGGCGACCAGCCTGACGCATGAACCAGACAGGTGGGGTTTTCAGCGTTTGTCCCTGAAGGACCGAGACTATGGATGGCGTGTGCGAGGTCATGAGTCAATCCATAGGCTTGAGACGGTATTCCCTCAATCCCTCTAAAAGATTTTTAGAAAGATAGAAGGGGTAGTTAGGCCGTGGATCCTGCGCAAAAATGTCGCATTTGGGGAAAGTGAAGGTCGTTTTCCCGGCCTTTGCACAGATCATCGTTAATGAATTTTTAATTTTTCACAGCCTGTGGGAATCCGGGATAATTAACCAAATCCTAACACTGATTAAGAAAATCCTAACGTCTGCCTACCGCGTCCATACACGGTTAATTTTTTGTTAAGATTTACACACAAAGCCGTCGCAAAAGAGTCACCGATGCCCGCGATTGGGGAAAACCGGTGACCGAATCCGCCCGGTTTTTCACCTTTTCCCCGCTTTGGCAGCTTGGCACAACGAAGGTGAAGGTTTATCCCGATACAGACACAAAACATCCCCCGTTTTTCCCCAGAAAGCGTACACAGATAAATTTCATGACCACATCCGGCGCGAAAATCGGTATCCACTTTCACGTTCATCTGGTGTCCGACTCCACCGGTGAAACCCTCAATGCTCTGGCAAAGGCGGCTGCGGCGCGCTTCGAAGGCATTTTCCCCATCGAACACATCTACGTGCTGATCCGCTCGGACAAGCAGATGGATCGCGCCCTGACCGAAATCGAATCCTATCCGGGCATTGTTCTGCACACGCTCGTCGATGCCGAACTGCGCCAAAAGCTCGAAACCTTCTGCCGCGAGCGCGACATCCCCACCATCGGCGTACTCGATTCGGCTGTTTTGGCCTATTCGCGCTATCTGGGGGCCGCCGAGTTCTCCAAAAAGTCTGGCGCGCAGCACAATCTCGACAGCGACTACTTCGACCGCATTGAAGCGCTCAACTACGCCATTGCCCACGATGACGGCGCTCTGGCCGACAAGCTGCGTCAGGCGGAAATCATCCTGATCGGTGTCTCGCGCACCTCGAAGACGCCCACCTGCATTTATCTGGCTCACCGTGGCTATAAGGCCGCCAATATCCCACTCGTCCCCGGTCGAGACCTGCCACCGGAACTGGACGAACTGAACGAGCCGCTGATCGTCGGCCTGATCGCCTCACCCGATCGCCTGATTCAGATCCGCAAGGCCCGTGTTCTGGCCTATACCACCGCCGGCGATGAGCGCCCTAGCGCCTATACCGACGCCGAAGCCGTGCGCGAGGAAATCATTGCCGCCCGTCGTCTGTTTGAGCGCAAGGGCTGGCCCGTGATCGACGTCACGCGCCGTTCTGTCGAAGAAACCTCGGCTTCGATCATCAGCCTGCTCAATGAAAAACGCACCGGCCGCCTCGGTGGGATTTAAGGTTTAAGACGCAAGCGTCGCAGACCCTTGCATTTCGGAAAAACATCAACCCGATGCCGCAGCGCCTGGGAGGTGCGTTGCGGCAAGTCGCTCATTCAACTGCATATACTCAAGACAGAATTTTGAGAATTTTCCCGTAACCCACAATCTTACAACCCTCTTGGATACGCCACTCTCGACCGGGAAAAGGCTCAGGCAATAGTCTTGGCCATAAGAAGAAAATCATTTCAGTCTCAGGAGACTGGCCCAAACGAAGGCTCGTCTTCGGCTTGAGGTTTATAATCCCTGCAGCCATTTCTTGGTGCATCTCATCTGGCCAGAAATTATGTAGGGGTTTCTAACGGCTACCAGGTGGAACTGGATTTAAGCGGCTTGCCTCAGATGCAGGGATGAGGCGGGTTTCAGCTCAAGCCGTAAGTTCCTTTGGCTCCATCTATAGCCCTCTCCAATGCCGGACTTGACATTATCGGGTCAAAAGCAAAAGAAAAGCACATGACAACCCCTCCCCTGATCCTGGCCTCCGGCTCCAAGATTCGCGCCACCCTGCTCACCAATTGCGGTTTGAGTTTCACGAAAATTCCCGCCGATATCGATGAAGACGTTATCAAGGACGATTGCCTGTTTCGCGGCTTTACACCGAAAGCGGTCGCTCTGAAATTGGCGCAGGAAAAAGCCCTGCATGTGTCGCGCGCGCAGGCCGGTCTGGTTATTGGGGCAGACTCGGTGCTGCAACTCGACAAAGACCTCATTTCCAAGCAGAAAACATTGGCCGACGCAGCCGACCTATTGCGTCGGTTTTCGGGTAAAACCCATTACCTGCACTCTGCCGTCGCGGTGGCGCAAAACGGTCAGCTTCTGTGGTCGCACGCCGATACGGCCGACTTGACCGTGCGCCGCCTTAGCGAGGATTTTATCGCCCACTATATAAAGACGGCGGGTGAGGAAATCCTGTCCAGCGTCGGCTGCTACATGCTCGAAGCGCATGGCGTCCATTTGTTTGACTCGATCAAGGGCGACTACTTCACCGTTCTGGGCCTGCCCTTGCTGCCCCTACTGGCGCAACTCAGACATTACGAGATTATACCGGCATGAAACACCTCCCCACAGGCGCGGCCCTGGTCGCCGGCGTTGTCGGTCAGCCGATCCGCCAGTCCCTTTCTCCCTTTCTGCACACGGCCTGGCTAAGGCATATGGGCCTCAACGGCGTCTATGCGCCCTTCGCGCCTGCCGATGATCATGCGTTTGAACGTCTTATTTTGTCGTGCCGCACCAATGGCATCAAAGGCTTGAACATCACCGCTCCGTTCAAGGAACTGGCGTTGAAGCTCGCTGACACATCGACCGATCTGGCCCGTCGCTGCGGCTCGGCCAATCTTCTGACCTTTGACGAAGACGGCAGCGTACACGCCCACTCCACCGACGGTCACGGGCTTATTCAGGCCTTTCATCTACAGGCGCCCGAGTGTGACCTAACGGCAGGCGCCGTGACGCTTCTTGGTGCCGGTGGGGCGTCGCGCGCCGTGGTGGCCGCCCTTCTGGATAAGGGCTGCCGCGATGTGCGCATCGTCAACCGCACAGTGGCCCGCGCCGAAGAGATCGTCTTTGCCTTCAAAGAGGGCGTCAGTGCCTATGCGCTGAGCGATATCGACCGCGCCTTTGCCGGTTCGGTGGCGGTGATCAATGCCGCGTCGGGCGGTCCCCTGCCCTTGTTTGACGCGCTCGATGCGTCAGCAACGGCTATGGACATGACCTACAGGCCGTTGAAAACCAACTGGTTGCAGGCGGCTGAAGCGCGCGGTCTCACAACGGTCGATGGCCTGATGATGCTGATTGAACAGGCGCGCCCGTCCTTTGCCGCCTTCTATGGTCAGGCCCCGGATGCGGATTTCGACGTGCGCGGTCTGGCGCTGGAATTTCTGGGTGAGACGAAGTGATCCGTCTGGGTCTCACCGGCTCCATAGGTATGGGCAAATCGACCATAGCGCGCATGTTCGCCGACGAAGGCTTGCCGGTCTGGGATGCCGACGAGACGGTTCATCGGCTATACGCGACCTCCGAACCGCTGAAAGCTGCCCTGGTCGAAGCCTTTGGTGAGGTTTTGACAGACGGCTCAGTTGATCGCGCGAAGCTATCTCTCAACCTGAAGGCAAAACCGGACGGTTTTGCACGGCTGAATGCTCTGGTCCATCCGGCGACGGTCGCCGATCGTGAGGCGTTTCTGGTCCACCATGCCGCCGCAGGCACGCGCCTCACCTTATGCGATATTCCGCTATTGTTTGAAACCGGCGCGCAAACAAGCTTCGACAAGGTGGTCGTCGTATCCGCCCCACCGGAGGTTCAGGCCGCCCGCGTCCTAGCCCGCCCCGGCATGACAGCGGAAAAGTTTGCGGACATATTGGCGCGTCAGATGCCAGACGCGGAAAAGCGCCGCCGTGCGGATTTCGTTATCGACACGTCGCAAACGCTTCAGGCCAATCGTCAACAGGTGCGTGAGATTATCCGCGATCTGCACGAAGCCTGACTCTGGACAAGCCCGACAAACGGAAGTCAAATCACCTTCATGCGTCAGATCGTCCTCGATACCGAAACCACCGGCATTGACCCGAAAAAAGGCCACCGCCTGATCGAAGTCGGCTGCATCGAAATCGAAGATCTGCTGCCGACGGGCAAGACCTTTCACCATTATTTCAACCCCGAACGGCTGATAGAGCCGGACGCCATCCGCGTTCATGGCATCACCGATGAGATGGTGGCGGACAAGCCGAAATTTGCGGATCTGGCTCAGGCCTTTATCGACTTCGTCGGCGATGCGCCGATTATCGCGCACAATGCCTCGTTTGACCGGGGCTTTATCAATATGGAGCTAGAGCGACTGGGTCTGGATCCCACCGACCCGGACCGTTGGGTCGATACACTGGAACTGGCACGCTACAAGTTTCCGGGCATGGCCAATTCGCTTGATGCCCTGTGTAAGCGCTATAATATCTCACTGGCCGAACGCGACAAACACGGGGCCTTGCTCGATGCGCGTCTGCTGGCCGGCGTTTATCTGGAGCTGTCTGGCGGTAAGGAACGCGGCCTTGACCTCAAGATGCACGGAATGGTGTCCGAAGACGGCACGGAGATCCGCGTGATGAACCACGGCCAGCGTCCCCGCCCTCTGCCCTCGCACATCCATCCGGAAGAAGCCGAAGCGCATAAGGCCTTCTGCCTCAAATATCTTAAAGACCAGAATATGTGGGGCTACACGGCCTCATAGAAATGAAAAGACCCGCAGCCACAGACTGCGGGTCTTTTTTCGCAAAACAGATTTTGGCTTATGCCTGGCCAGCGGTTTCGCCGATCTGACCCTTTTGCTGCATATAGAGCGCGGCAAAGTCGATGGGTTCGACGAAGAAGGGCGGGAAGAAGCCGCCGTCGGAGGTCGCATCGGCGATGATGCGGCGGGCGAATGGGAAGAGGTAACGCGGGCATTCGACCAAAAGGGTCGGCTCGATCGCCGCTTGCGGCACGTTGGCCAGCTGGAACAGGCCGCCATAGACCAGTTCGATCGCAAACATCGGACCTTCGGGGTTTGATGCCTTGACCGACAGCTTCAGATCGACTTCGAACAGGCCGTCCGGACGGCCCTTGGCGTTCATTTCTACGCCCATATCGATTTCCGGACGCTGATCCATGCGCAGCGAGTTGGGCGCGCGCGGGTTTTCAAACGAGAAATCGCGAATAAACTGGGCCAGAACCTGCATATTGGCAGGCAGAGGGCCGCCCTGGGCGTCGGTGGCCGGGGCGGTGCCGTTTTCGGCGGGGATCGAATCGTCAGCCATTAAACTCAAAAACTCCGTTGGGCGTATAAAGCGCATTCCGAAAGGGCTTAGCGGTTTTCGGAATCAAATGCGCGACCAAACAAAAAATTAGAGCCGGGTTTTGTCCAGGTTTGAACGAAATCCGATCTAATATCCGGTTGAAAACGGCCCTAGCACGCACAAAATCGATTGGCAATCAAACGAATGGTTCCGTTTACCTCAACTTTGCCTATATAGGGAAGATTAGACCTTGCTGTACCCCTGTTCGGAGACGTCTTGATGCCCTGGGACCTGCTGATTCTGGCCTTGATCGCCGTGGTCGTGCTGTTTCAGCTCTACAACGTGTTGGGCCGCCGCGTCGGATTCAAGGCCGAAGACAAACCCGTTGTCCCCAAGACCGAGGACTCGGAGGGCCCATTCAACAGGCCGGGTCAGGAGCCAAAGGCGCAGCCCGAACGCCTGCGTATGCCCAATCTGGACGCCTTAAAGTCGCGCGATGCCCATTTCAACGAGATCAATTTCGTTGAAAAGGCGCGTGAAGCCTATGAACAGATCGTGTTGGCTTTCAATCGCGGGGAAATCGAGGGTCTCAAGGATCGTTTGTCGGAAAGCGTTTATGGCGTCTTCGCCAAGGCCATCGAGGCGCGCGGTGAACAGAAGGCTATGACTGTGTCATTTGTCGAATCGCCGAAGACAGATCTCGATCAGATCGACCTGAAAGATGACCGGGCCTCGGTGCGTGTGCGCTTCCTGTCGGAACTCCTTTATGAGATGGCCGACCCGGACGGTGGCGAACCGAAAAAGGCGCATCGCCGCACGGCTGAATTCTGGACCTTCCAGAAAAACCTGAAATCGCCGACCAATCCGTGGATTCTGTCCCGTGTCGAGGCCGCCAAGGCATGAGCCTGAGGGGGAGGGCAGGGGTGCTGACCGTCGCACGGCGTCTGCTCGCCTATGGATGCGTGTCCATGGCGGCGCTGAGTCTGGTGGCGTGCGTCGAAACACCCAAGCCTCCGGTGGGCCCGTCACCCCTACCGTCACCGCCCGTCCCCGAGACAGACCCACAGCCGGTGCCGACGCCTCCTCCGTCTGAGCCTCTCGCGTCGCGGCCGTCACAAAGTCTTTCGGCTTTGCCAGGCTGGGGGGAGACGGACCCCTTTATTGCCCTTGAAGCCGTGCGCGGGGCCTGTGCCTATCGTCAGGGGCGCCAATACGCCCGGGCCTGCGATGCGCTTAAGACACAGGCGTTTGAACAGCCGGAAGAAATCAAGCAATGGCTTGAGGCCCGCTTTCGTGTCGAACGCATCGAAGGCGAGGGGCTTTTAACGGCCTATTTCGTGCCGGAATACCCGGCGACCACCACCCCTTCGCGCGAGTTTTCGCAACCCGTCCGTACCAAACCCGCCGACCTGGTATTGGTCGATGGGGCGCAAATGACCCCTCCACAGCCGGCAGGCAAACGCTTTGCGGCGCGCCGGGCCGGCGAGCTTTATGTGCCTTATTACACGCGCGCTGAAATCGAGGCCCAACCGGTCACGGGCCAGGCCTATTATATGCGGCCCGAAGACTATTTCTTTATGCAGATTCAGGGCTCTGGCTATCTGACGCTCGAAGACGGGACGCGCTTCATGGCGGCCTATGCCGCTGATAATGGCCTGCCGTTTGTAGGGATTGCCAAGACCCTGACCGAACGCGGTCTGATGAAGAAGGAACAAACTTCCGGCGAGGCTATTCGCCAATGGCTGGCCGATAATCGCGGCCCGGTGGCGCAGGAGGTCATGAACCAGAACCCGCGCTATGCCTTCTTTTCAATGGATATGACTAAGATGGAGCCGTTGGGCGCCGCGGCGATCCCGCTGCCCGCTGGCGCGGCCATTGCCATTGATCCGTCTTTCCACCCTTATGGTGATCTGTACTGGGTCGATGCGGATGCGGGTTCGCTCAGCGGCGCCTTCCCCGCCTACCGCCGCCTGGTGGCGGCCCTCGACACGGGTGGGGCCATTCGCGGAAAGATTCGCGCCGACCTCTATATGGGTCACGGCGACCGCGCGGGCCGCGAAGCCGGGCGCGTCAAGCACAAGCTGCGCCTGTGGCGTATCGTTCCGGCGGAATGATCTGCTATTTTTCTGAACGCTTCTGCTTATGCCTTCGGTACATGTCGCGCCAGTTATCGAAGCTGATGAATATGACAATCGCTACAATTGGTGCAGCAAAAAACACATAGATGCTTTGGATCAACGCGCCCGCAATGCTTAACCCAAAGAACGCGAGATACATGTAAAATATGCGGCCGCGTTTCATTGGACCCCTTTAAAAGTCAAACACCAGCCGGATGGCGCGCAGCGTCATATAGGCCAGTATGCCGGTGCTGGCGGCAAACACGCAAAAGCGCAGGATGACGTGGTTGCCGATGCCCTGCACCAGACTGTGGACAATGCGCAAAAGCACGTAGATCCACGCCAGAACCACGAACAACTGATCGGCTAAACCGGACACCTGAATCCCCAGACTGAGGGCGTAAAACAGCGTCGGCTGTTCGGTAAGGTGGGTATAGTTGTCCGCCACGGCGCGTACATCGGCGGGCAGGCGGAACAGGTGGCGCTTATCGGCAAACAACTGAAAGTCCTGCCCCAGTTGCAGCATGGCGGGTATGCGCCGGACATAGAGCCAGACGAGGACAATCAGTGACCAGGCAATAAGGGCAAGGAGCGGGGCAACCATGACCCCACTCTTGACGCGGCAACCGGTAAAAAAGCGTTAACCATATCCTCTTCCCTGAAAGACAAGCGATGCGGCGGGAGGCGGCGGCCGGCACTCAGAGCAGACGTAAGGGGTGTTTGCTTACATCTTCTGCCAGAGATCTATCTGCGTCGCGTGGTGCGCGTGGGCTTTTTCATCGACCCCAGAAGCCCGCGAACCAGTTCACGACCCAGCGTCACGCCGATGGTGCGGATAACGGAGACGGCGACCGAGGTGACGGCTTTTTCCGTGGCTGAAGGTTTATGCACTTCCGGCTTTTCGGTCTTTTCGGCGCGGGTAGTTTCGACCTCAACCGCTTCGCTCTCTTCGGTCTTGGCACGTGCCGTCAACAGCTCAAACGCGGATTCACGATCGCGCAAAGTGTCGTACATGCCCGATACCGGTGATTTGGCGATGATAGAGGCACGCTCAGCTTCGGTAGCGGGCCCCAGACGCGACGCCGGCGGGCGGATTTTTGATCTGGCCGTGACCGTGGGCGAGGCCTTTTCGTCGAGCACCGAGATCAGCGCCTCTCCGACACCCAGACCCTGAATGGCCTCGATGGTGTCAAAGGCCGGGTTGGGACGGAAGGACTGTGCCGCGGCTTTCAGCCCTTTTTGTTCGGCAGGCGTATAGGCACGCAGGGCGTGCTGGATGCGGTTACCGAGTTGCGCCAATACCGAATCCGGCACGTCCGCCGGGTTTTGCGTGACGAAATAGATGCCGACACCCTTGGACCGGATCAGGCGCACCACCTGCTCGATCTTTTCCAGCAACGGCTTGGGCGCTTCATCAAACAGAAGATGCGCCTCGTCAAAGAAGAAGACCATGCGCGGCTTTTCGGGGTCGCCGACTTCGGGCATCACCTCGAACAGTTCGGACAGCAGCCATAAAAGAAAGGTCGAATAGAGGCGGGGGCTGCCGATCAGCTTGTCGGCGGCCAGCACATTGACATAGCCCTTGCCGGAAATATCGGTACGCATAAGGTCTTCCAGACGCAGGGCCGGTTCACCAAAAAACTGCTCGCCGCCCTGACTTTCGAGCGCCAGTACCTGACGCTGAATGGCACCGATAGAGGCGGGGGACACCTGACCGTACTGGGCGCTGATCGCCTTGGCATTATCGGCCACGTGGTTGAGCATGGCGCGCAGGTCCTTAAGGTCAAGCAGCAGCAGCCCTTCCTTGTCGGCGACATGGAAGACGATGTTCAGCACGCCCTCTTGCACCTCATTGAGCTGGAACAGGCGCGCCAAAAGCAGCGGACCCATATCCGAAATCGTGGTGCGTATCGGGTGGCCCTTTTGGCCGAACAGGTCCCAGAAGACGACGGGGGCTGCGGCGGGCTTAAGCTCGATCCCCATTTCCTGTGCGCGCGCCAGAAGCTTTTCATTTGGATTGCCCGGCAAGCTGATCCCCGACAAGTCACCCTTCACATCGGCGGCAAAGACGGGCACGCCAGCGTCAGAAAAAGCCTGCGCCAGCACCTGAAGCGTCACCGTTTTACCCGTACCCGTCGCGCCAGCCACTATGCCGTGACGGTTGGCGCGGTTGAGCAGAAGCGTCTGATGGCTGTCGGCGGAAAAGCCGATATCGATTCCCTGGGTCATGTCGTTATCCTGTGTCGTAAACCCATGAATAAAGCGTCGCGAACGCCTTTGGCAAAAGGTATTTCAATTGCGCCGCACCAACACCAAAGAACACAGTTCTCTCACACAGAAGTGATAACCGCGCGATCAGGCCTGATTAGTGTCATCGGGCCTGCGTGCTACTATCGAGACAGCTCAGCGATGAGTCGTGGTTTGCGCCGCTTCCCCCCATAGGCCGCGCAGCCATTCCCGGGGTGGCCCTTCCCCCCATAAAGGGTGGCTCCGAAGAAGCCGCTCACCCGCCAGACCGGGTGAGCGGCTTATCCTTTCAGGCGGACGATGAACGCATGACCCCATTCCGTTTCGTCAGAAACTTTATTTTCCCCAAGCCGTTGTCTTCGCCTGTGCTTTTGGCGGATAATTCACCTATTATATAGGTGTGACGCTTAGCCTCGCGCCATAAAGCGCATTCCGAAAGTGTGAAACGGTATTCGGGTCCAAATGCGCAACGAACAAGGGTTAGAGCGGTGTTTGGCTTCAATCTGAGCCAAGCCACGCCCTAAAGTGCAGTGGATGGAATTCATGGACGACCTCAGCCTTTCGACCGAACTTGACGCCCTTGTCGCGGATGCGCGGGCAGGCATAGAGGCGGCCTTCACCGCAGCGCTCACGGGTCCGGCGGATGATGCGGCGCGCAGCTTTCTCGCCCAGTGCCTGGAAGACTATGATCCGGAAGAGATGCCCGAACTGAGCCTCGAAGAGGTGGGCCGCCTGTTTGCCCAATCCTGGGGCCGCGCCGCGGTGCGCGACGGGGCCGGGGCCCTGAAGACCATTACCCCTGTCAACAGCGCCCTTGACGTCGTTGAGATTGTTCAGCCCGACGCGCCGTTCATCGTTGAAAGCGTCATGGGCGAACTGATTGACCAGGGCCTGATCATCCGCTCCATGTTCCACCCGGTCGTCACCGTTAACCGCGACGACAAGGGCCAGCGCGGCAGTGGCAAGGCGGTCACCGAATCCCTGATGCTGGTCTTTGTCGGTCGCCAGCCCGCTGAAAAACACGCCGCTATCTTGTCGGGCGTGGAGAGGACGCTGAATGACCTGCGCGCCGCCGTGCACGACTTCCCCCGCATGCAGGCCTTGCTGGCTGAGGAGATGACGGCGCTGGAAGCCCTGAGCCTGCACCCGGTGGTGCAGATCGATCCGGCCGTGCTGCAGGAAGAACTGGCCTTCCTGCGCTGGGTGTCAGAAAACCACTTCGTCCTTCTGGGGGCGCGCACCTATGTCTATCCGCGCAGCCCCGACGGCAATTACGTCGCCGAAGAGCCGCTGAACCTGTTACAGGAAGAATACGGCGTCCTGCGCGACAAACGTGCCATCCTGCGTCGCGGGTCGGAACCGGCCATCCTCAGCCGTGAGCTTCTCAGCCATCTGGCCAGCTCCGAGCCCGTCACCGTGGCCAAGGGCAATCTGAAGTCGCGCGTGCATCGCCGCGTCTATATGGACTATATATCTATCAAGCATTATGGCGCCGATGGCAAACCGTCGGGCGAAACGCGCTTTGTCGGTCTGTTCACCTCGGACGCCTATGACCGTCCCGCCTTCGAAGTCCCCCTGATCCGCAAGAAGTGCGATCACGTCTTAAACGAATCGCGCCGGTTGGGCTTCAACAACGGTGGCTATGCCGAAAAGCGCCTGAAGAATATCCTTGAAACCTATCCGCGCGATGAGCTGTTCCAGATTCAGGAAAGCGACCTCTTACGCATCACGCGCGGCGTACTGCACATTTCCGACCGACCGCGCGTGCGTCTGTTTGCGCGGCGTGATCCGTTTGACCGCTTCATTTCGGTGCTCCTCTATCTGCCGCGCGATACCTATAGCGTTTCGGTGCAGGAACGCGCAGGGCAACTGCTTGCCGAAGGCTTCGGTGGCCGCGTCAGCGCCCTTTATCCGTTTGTTACGGGCGGTGCGCTCTCGAGCATCCACTACATTATCGGTGTGACGCCGGGCGGCCATCCCGACCCCAATCTCGCCGATATCGAAGACCGAGTGACCGATCTGACGCTCGACTGGGCGCAGCGTGTTGAGGACGCCGCTCTGGAGGCCGGCCAGACGCAGACCGATTATGTGAAATGGGCGCGCGCCATCCCCGTTGCCTATCAGGAACGCTATGGCATTGCTGAGGCCGTCACCGATATCGCCATTCTGGCAGGCCTGGATGAGGCGCACCCGCTCACCGTGCGCGCCTGGCAGCCGCAGGGGGCGAGCGACCGCTTCTCCCTGAAACTGTATGACCGCGCCGAAACCGCTATTCCGCTGTCCGACATCTTGCCGGTGCTGGAGCGCATGGGTTTGAAAACGCTGGAAGAGTTCGGTCACCGCATCGAATCCACCGACGTACCGCGCCACTTTATCCACGAATTTATCGTGCAGTTACCTGCCGCGCACCCGACAGCCTTTGCCGATTTCCGCGAGGATTTCGAAGGGGCATTGATGGCGCTGTGGCGTGGCGAAACAGAGATTGACGGCTTCAATGCCCTGACGCTTCTGGGCCTGAGCTGGCGCGAGGCCGCCCTTTTGCGCGCTCTGTGTAAATATCGCGGTCAGTCCGGCTTAGACCCCAGCGCCATTGTGCAACAGCAGGCTCTTCGCGCGTATCCGGATGTGGCGGCGGCGCTGGTCTATCTGTTTGATCTGAAATTCGCCGTCAATGACACGCCCATCGATACGCGCAAGGTCGAGGTCGAGGCGGCGCTTAACCGCATCAACACCCTGCTTCAGGGTGTGACGTCTCTGGAGCACGACCGCGTCCTGCGGCGTCTTGCGGCCCTGATCGGGGCCATCCAGCGCACCAACTATTACCAGAACAGGGGCTACATCTCGTTCAAGATCGCCTCGCGCGAACTGGCCGACCTGCCTGATCCCAAGCCCTATCGCGAAATTTTCGTCTGGTCGCCGGTGGTCGAAGGCGTGCACCTGCGCTTTGGGCCCGTGGCGCGCGGGGGTCTGCGCTGGTCCGACCGTAAGGAGGATTTCCGCACCGAGGTGCTGGGCCTCGTCAAGGCGCAGCAGGTGAAGAACGCCGTCATCGTGCCCGTCGGATCCAAGGGCGGCTTCTATCCCAAGCAGCTCCCGGCCGGGGGCGCGCCGGACGCGATCCGCGCCGAGGCGGTGCGGGCGTACAAAATGTATTTGTCGGGTCTGCTTGATATCACTGACAATCTCGATGCCCAGGGCGGCATTATCGCGCCAAAGAACGTGGTGTGCTGGGACGCGCCAGACCCTTATCTGGTCGTCGCGGCGGACAAGGGCACGGCAACCTTCTCCGACATCGCCAATGGCGTCGCGCGCGATTACGGCTTCTGGCTGGACGACGCCTTCGCGTCGGGCGGCAGCGTTGGCTACGACCACAAGGTCATGGGAATAACGGCGCGCGGCGCGTGGGAAGCGGTCAAGCGCCACTTCCGCGAACGCGGCAAGGACATCCAGAGCGAGACCTTCACCACGGTCGGCGTCGGTGACATGTCGGGCGATGTCTTCGGCAACGGCATGTTGCTGTCAAAGCAGACAAAGCTGATCGCGGCCTTTGATCACCGTGACATCTTCATCGACCCGAACCCCGATCCGGCCGTGTCCTTTGCCGAGCGTGAGCGTCTGTTCGCCCTGCCGCGCTCAAGCTGGCAGGACTATGACAAGGCGAAGATTTCGGCGGGCGGCGGCGTCTTTTCGCGCGGCCTGAAGTCGATTGAGCTGACGCCGGAAATCCGCGCGGCGCTCGATATTCAGGCCACGAGCCTGACGCCGTTTGAGCTGATGCAGGCCATTTTGCGTGCCCCGGCGGAGTTGCTCTATTTCGGGGGCATCGGCACCTATATCAAGGCGGCGTCGCAGTCGCACCTTGAGGTCGGCGACAAGGCCAATGACGCCATCCGCGTCGATGCCGGCGATATCCGTGCCGCCGTAATCGGGGAGGGGGCCAATCTCGGTATCACTCAGGCCGGTCGGATCGCGCTGGCGGCGCAGGGCGTGAAGCTCAATACCGACGCCATCGACAATTCGGCGGGCGTCGATTGTTCGGACCACGAGGTCAATATCAAGATCCTGCTGGGGCGCCTCGTGCAGTCCGGTCGCATGACACTTGAAGCGCGCGATGTTCTGCTGGCCGAAATGACCGATGAGGTCGGGCATCTGGTCTTGAAGGATAACTATGCCCAGACACTGGCCCTGACCCTTCTGGAATCGACGGCCCTCAGCGACAATGCCTCGATGCAGGCTTTCATGACGGCGCTCGAAAAGCGCGGCAAGCTCGACCGCAAGGTCGAAGGGCTGCCCACCAATGCGCAACTGGAGGCGCGTAAGGCGCAAAATGCCGGGCTCTATCGTCCGGAACTGGCGGTCGTACTGGCCTATGGCAAGATCGTGCTGTTCGACGATCTCATTGAGACGACCGCTATCGACGATCCGGTCTTCGAAGAGGCCCTGATCGACTATTTCCCCAAGCCACTGCACGGCTTTATTGACGACATCCGCGCCCACCGTCTGCACCGCGAAATCGTGGCCACGGTTCTGTGCAATGAGATGATCAATATTCTGGGCCCCAGCTTCCCGCTGCGTTTGCAAAAGGCGGCGGCGGTGGACGCCGGGGCGCTGGCCCTGTCGTTTGAAGGCGCGCGGCGTCTGTTCGAGACCGATGCTCTGTGGGCTGAGGTGTCGGCGCTGGATGCACAGATTCCCGCAGCGGCTCAGACGGCGCTTTATAACGCCATCGCCACGTTCCTTCGCCGTCAGGTCTATTTCATTGCCCGTCGTTTCGCCGGTCGCCCGGAGACCCTGACTGAAGTGATCAACGCCTATCAGACGGGCATTGCCACTTTGATGTCCGCACAAGGCGTGCTCAGTCCAAACGAAGCGGCGCGCGTTGAGGCACGGGCGCAAAAACTGATTAGCGCCGGTGCGCCTGAAGACCTGTCGCGCCGGGTGTCGGCTCTGTTGTCGTGGACAAGCGCCATCGATATGGTGGACCTGGCCGACGGGGGGGATGTCGTCGACGCGGCGCGCCTCTATTTAGCGACGGGGGAACGCTTTGGCTTTGACCGTCTGCGCGCCGGAGCGGGAGAGCTTTATTCGGCTGATCCGTGGGACCGCATGGCCATCCGCCGGCTTATTGAAGACATCTACGCCGAACAGAAGTCGGTCGTGGCCGCTGTGCGTCGTGACGCTCAGGGTCTTAAGGCCTGGGCTGAGGCACAGGCCGCACAGGTGGCACCGTTGCAGTCTCTTCTGAGTGAAATCGAAAGTACGGGTGCCGGCTGGAGCTTCGCCAAGTTGAGCATTGTCAATGCCGCCTTGCGTCAGTGGGTACAGAAACTATGAGAAAGTTTCTGGTCATCGCCGATGACAGCGCCGAATTCCGGGCAGCGCTCAGCTATGCTTCGGTGCGCGCACGCGTGACGCAGGGCATGGTCACCCTGCTGCGCGTGCTACCGCCCACCGACTATAGCCAGTGGGCGGGGGTGCGTGATGAAATCGAGCGCGAACAGCGCGAAGAGGCGGAGACGCTTTTGTCCACCCTTTCCGACGAAGCGGCGGTCAAGTCCGGGCGTCCGGCGGAAATCATCATCAAGACGGGGCAGATGAAGGATGCCATCCGCGAAGTCCTGATCGCCGACCGTGATATCAAGATCATCGTCATCGGTGCGTCGGGCGGCAATCCTGGTCCGCTGGTTAATCTGCTGGTCCGCGAAGGGGTAGGGACGCTGGGTGGCACGCGGCCTGTGCCGGTAACCGTGGTGCCGGGTGACATCAGCGACGAAGCGATCGAAGAGTTGATGTAGGCGCAAGCCCTTCCATTCAAATCAGGGGAGGGGCTCATTCAAAGCCCTCTTGCCATCGTCTGCGTTTACCCCCATTTGAGCGTGAGATTTACCCGGAAAGTCGCTCATGTTTATCCAGACCGAAGCCACGCCTAATCCCGATGTCCTGAAATTCATCCCCGGCCGCGAGGTTCTGGGCAAAGGGTCTATGGAATTTCGTACCGAGACCGATGCAGAGAAATCTCCGCTGGCCCTGTCGCTGTTTCAGATTGACGGCGTTTCGGGCGTCTATTTCGGCTCTGACTTTCTCACGGTGAAGCGCGACGCAGAAGCGGGTCTGATCTGGGCGCAGATCAAGGCACCCATTTTAGCCGCCATTATGGACTTCTATGCATCCGGTCGCGCTATCCTTAATGAGGAGGGCGCCGTCAATGAGCGCACCTATGAGGGGGAGGTTGCGCAAATCGTTCTGGAGATCAAAGACTTACTCGATACGCGCGTGCGTCCCGCCGTGGCGCAGGATGGCGGCGATATCGAATTTGAACATTTCGACATCGAGTCCGGAACGCTTTATCTGCACATGCGCGGGGCCTGCTCGGGCTGCCCGTCCTCATCGGCCACGCTGCGCCAGGGTGTGGAATCTCTGATGAAGCACTACGTACCGGAAGTTAAAACCATCGAACAGGTCCTGTAAGTTGGCACTCGCCTTTGTCATTGATACGGCTATTAACGCCTGTCAGGTGGGTCTTTTCGCGTATAAAGACGGGTCCGTCTCTGACGTGGCAACGCTCTCGGAGCGCATGACGCGTGGACATCAGGAATTTATCGGTTCCGCTGCTCTAAAATGTTTCGAAAAAGCTGGAATAAATCCGCGTGATGTCGATATTCTGGGTGTTACATTAGGGCCCGGGTCGTTTACCGGCTTGCGTGTCGGGCTGTCTTTTGCCAAAGGGATGGCGTCCGGACTAGGCATCGGTCTACGCGGGTTTTCGACCCTGGAGTTGATGGGACGGGCGGCGGATTTTGACCATCAACGCAGACTGATCGCACACGATGCCGGGCGCGGGCAGGTCTATTGCCAGTGCCTTGAGGCCGATAACTCGGTTTCATCGATTAAATCGTATGATATTGTAAAATTAGATGAAATCGACGCGGGTGGCGACTGGAACTGGCTGATTGGTTCGGCGGCGCCTCTCTTAGCAGAACGCTACCCGCAGGCACAGATCGCCGCGGATGTCTTGCCGGACTTAAAGGCTATGGCGAGACTGTGCTTTGCGCCAACGACCGCCTATGACGATCTGACACCGCTCTATATGCGCGACGCGGATGCCAAGGTTTCGGACAAGTCGGTGGTCAATTTCGGCTGAGAAAAGAAACTTCCGGAAAGCATGAACAAAATTCTCCATATCGAAGAATTCGACCCGCGACTGGTACAAATCCACGCGCAGACCTTCGATTTCGGCTGGAAAGATTCCGATTTTTCAGAATATTTAAAGCGTGCAGATCATACCTGCTTTGGCCTCTATGACGGCGACGCACTTCAGGCTTTTGTGCTGATTTCGGCCGTCGTGGATGAGGCAGAGATCCTGACCATAGCCACCGATCCGCGGGTCCAAAGACGCGGCCATGCGCGTGCCCTATTGCAGCACCTGATAGCGCATCTGGCGCATAAACAGATCCGAAGTCTGTTTCTAGAAGTGGCCGTCGACAACCCCGCTGCCATCGCCCTTTATGAGGGTCTGGGCTTTCGCCAGGTCGGCCGTCGCCCTCTCTATTACAGCCGCCGCGGCGGTGCGCTGGTGGACGCCCTTATTCTCAGTCTTGCGGTTTGAGACGATTGCCCTTAATTCCATAGGGGTGCGGCGCAACGCCGCAATGTGTAAACAATAAATCCGGGAGGGCCGCATGGACCGTATCGAACAGCAATGCGTCGAAAAAGGTATGCGCATGACCGATCAGCGCCGGGTGGTTGCCCGTGTGCTATCTCAGGCCACCGACCATCCGGATGTTGAAGAACTATACCGCCGCGCGGCTGCGGTTGATCCGCATATTTCGCTCGCCACCGTCTACCGCACTGTGCGCTTGTTCGAAGAGGCGGGCGTCGTCGAACGCCACGATTTTGGTGATGGCCGTTCGCGCTATGAACAGGCGGGTGAAGACCATCATGACCACCTGATCAATATCAAATCGGGCGAAGTGATCGAATTTTTCGACGAAGAGATCGAGAAGCTGAAAACCGCGCTCGCCGAAAAGTTAGGCTACAAGCTGGTTGGTCATAAGCTGGAACTGTACGGCGTGCCGCTCGACGACAAGTGATCAGGCGCGGTTGACCAGCCCCTGAACATTCTGCGTCTTGATCGCCGTGTCTGTCAGGGTGTTAGCGCGTAGCCGACGCAGGGACACGGTTTTTACCGGCATGTCGGTTTCGGCCTTAATCAGGCAAAGGTGTTTCGCCTCTTCCACGCGCACGTCAGACAGATAAAGTCCCTCGATAGGCGTGAGTTTACGCACATAGGTCGGCAGCAAGGTGCGCCATTGATAAAGCACATCGGTTTCCACGGCTAAAAGACTGCCCTGAATCTTCGTTGCACTTACATTGCGCATGTGGATGTTTTTGACGTAACCCCCACGACGTTCGTTGGTTTTGACATAGAGCAGGTTGTTGATGGGTACTGCCCAGCCGTCGTCGCCTTTGCCATCACCCACAAAGTGGCAGTTATCGACAAAGATGTTTTCAATGCCGCCGGATAGTTCGCTGCCGACGGCCATTAGCTGATGGCCGTTCTTGATGCGGCAATTGCGCATCACGACATTCTTTGTCGGTGTGTTCAGTCGCCAAGCGTCCATGTCGCGGCCAGACTTGACGGATACGGCGTCGTCACCCTGGTCGAACACGCAGTCCTCAATAAGCACGTTCTGGCTCATTTCCGGATCAACGCCATCATTATTATGGCCGTGCGCGCGAACCTTAACGCGGCGGATTACCACGTCACGGCATAGCAGGGGGTGAATCGTCCAGAAGGGACTGTCTTCGATCGAAATGTCTTCGATAAGCACATGGCGGCAGCGGTTAAACTGCACAAAATGCGGCCGCAAATGGTTTTCACCTTCAACCATCTGACGCGCTTCGACAGGCACACCCTTATAGGCCAGATCGTAAAGCCTCACGAGCGCATCCATATGTGGCTTCGGGCGCTTGTACCAAACCTGCCAGACATCGAGCTTTGCCTTCAGCTTACCTTCGCCACTAAGCCCTACATTTTCGCAGTCAAACGCATAGACCAGTGGTGAGTAGTTGAAACACTCAATCCCTTCCCATGAGGTCTGGACCGGCGGTAGGTAATCTTCCGGCTTTTCGGAAAAGAGCAGCGTTGCGCCCTTAGATAGATGCAGGTTGACATGGCTCTTCAGGTTTATCTTGCCGGTGGGCCATATACCTTGCGGAACGATGACATTCCCTGAACCGGCCCTATGGGCGGCATCAATGGCCTTTGCGATGGCGGCTGTTGTGGCCGCCTGATCGTCAGTAGAGGCACCAAAATCGGTGATGGGGAAACGTTGGGCTCGCGAAAAATCGGGTACGCGAAGAGACGGCATATCAAAAGGTGCGCTGACCGACAGATGTTTGTGGCTCAGGCCCGATGCGGCCTGGGCGGCGCCGGTGACTAGGGGCACAGCGAAACCTGCGTATAGAACCGACCGGCGTGAAAGGCTCATCTCTCTCTCCCGTAGGGGTCCGCTGACGGTTGGAGCGCGCGACTTGCAAAGCTCCGCACGTGGCGATCTTCTGCTTTTTATTCGATCAAATTATCATATAAATCGATCAATAACAATCAAAAAGCGTCATTGTCAGAGTTTGGATCGTGCGACACCATGTGGATAAAATCCGGTGTTTGGCCTTGAAAAAGGACGCCTGAAACCTCATAAGCACCGCATGAGTGAAACCGCATCCGCCGCATCCAAAAAGCTGCACATCAAAACCTACGGCTGTCAGATGAACGTCTATGACAGTGAGCGCATGGCTGATCTTTTGCGTCCACTGGGCTATGCCGTGTCCGATCAGGCCGAAGGCGCTGATCTCGTGCTGCTGAACACCTGCCACATCCGCGAAAAGGCGGCCGAGAAGGTCTATTCCGAGATCGGTCGTCTGAAGGTGATGCGTCAGGAAAAGGAAGCGCGCGGCGAAGGACGCATGACGATTGCGGTCGCAGGCTGCGTGGCGCAGGCTGAGGGCGAAGAGATCATGAACCGCGCGCCGGCCGTCGATCTGGTCGTGGGTCCGCAGGCCTATCACCAGTTGCCTGAGCTGATTGCCCGCACCACCCGCGCCAAGGGTGAGCGCCTGAAAGCCGACTTCGCACCGGAAGACAAGTTTGATGCCCTTTCGACTGAGCGTCAGGCGAGCGGCCCGACGGCCTTTCTGACCGTTCAGGAGGGTTGCGACAAGTTCTGCACCTTCTGCGTGGTGCCCTATACCCGCGGGGCCGAATGGTCGCGCCCGGTCGCCTCGATCCTTGAAGAAGCGCGTTCGCTGGCCTCGAAAGGCGTACGCGAAATCACGCTTCTGGGGCAAAACGTCAATGCCTACAACGGCCGTGAGGCGGATGGTGAGGAATCCACCCTGCCGCGCCTGATGCAGGCTCTGTCGGAGATTGAGGGGCTGGACCGTATCCGCTACACCACCTCGCACCCCAACGATATGACCGATGAGCTGATCCGCGCCCATGCGGAAAACCCCGCGGTCATGCCTTATCTGCACCTGCCTGTGCAGTCGGGATCGGACAAAATTCTGCGAGCCATGAACCGCAAGCACGGGCGTCAGGCCTATATCGACCTGATTGCGCGCCTGAAAGCCGCTGTGCCAAACATCGCCCTGTCCGGCGACTTCATCGTCGGCTTCCCCGGCGAGACGGAAAAAGATTTCGAAGACACGATGGACCTGATCCGCACCGTCGGTTACGCCTCGGCCTTCTCGTTCAAATACTCGAAGCGTCCAGGCACCCCAGCCGCCGCCATGCCAGGGCAGGTCGATGAGGCGGTGGCCGATGGCCGTCTTCAGGCGCTTCAGGCCCTGATCAATGAGCAGGCGCAGGCCTTTAAGGCTTCGCTTGTTGGGCAAACCATCGACGTGCTGTTTGAAAAGCCGGGTCGCTATGGTCAACAGGCCGTCGGGCGTTCGCCCTGGCTGCACGCGGTGTTTGCCGAAGACGCGGCGCACCTGATCGGTCAGATCGTGCCGGTGAAGATAGTGGGCGTGGGGAATAATTCTCTGATCGGGGAATTGGAAAAGGTACACGCTTGACCCTTGCCACCGAAGATTTCATCGAACTGAGCGAAGACAAGGTCCTGGCCCTGTCTGGACCGGCGCAGCGCTATCTGGCTTTGATCGAAGGCGCCTATCATGTGCTGATCGAAACGCCTGGCGGCGGGTTTCAGGTGACGGGGAAGGTGCGCGATCGTCAACGCGCCCACGTCATCCTCAACGCCCTGTCCGAGCTTTATGACGAAGGGGTAGAGATCAGCGAAGTCGATGTCCGCACCCTGATTCAGAATCCGACGGGTAAGTCACCGGTCTGGGCCGACCACCATGGTCAGTCGCATGTGATCGTGATGGGCCGCAAAGGCGCCATTGCGCCCAAGACGGAGGGACAGGCGAAATACTATCAGCAACTGCTGCGCAACGACCTGACTTTCGGGTTGGGGCCGGCAGGGTCTGGCAAGACCTTTATGGCCGTGGCGCACGGCACGTCACTGCTGCTTAAGGGGGCGGTGGATCGTCTGGTCATCACCCGTCCGGCGGTTGAAGCTGGCGAAAAGCTGGGTTTCCTGCCAGGTGATCTTAATGAGAAGGTCGATCCCTACCTGATGCCGATCTGGCAGGCGCTCGACGACATCCTGGGCGCGGAAGGCCTGCGTCGCCGCCGCGAGCGTAACGAGATCGAGGTTGCACCACTGGCCTATATGCGCGGACGCACCCTGTCCAATGCCTATGTGATCGTCGATGAGGCGCAGAACACCACCAAACAGCAGATGAAGATGGTGCTGACGCGTCTGGGCGAAGGCTCGAAAATGGTCGTCACCGGCGATCCGTCGCAGGTTGATCTGCCGCGCACTTCGGATTCTGGACTGGTGCACGCGGTGGGCCTTCTGAACGACGTGAAGGGGGTAGGGGTATCGCGCCTCACCGCCGAAGACGTCGTGCGCCACGAACTCGTCGCGCGCATCGTGCGTGCCTATGACAGCGAAAAGCATGACTGAATTTGCCCCTCTGATCGACATTGAGGTCGAACACGACAACTGGACTGAAGCCCTGCCGGAGGTGTCGGCGGTGGTGACGGGCGCTATCGAGGCGACCTTTGCCTATCTGGGTGCGAAGGAACAGCTTGACCTGGTGGTGCTGTTGACCGACGACGCCGAAATGAAGGCGCTCAACAAAGAATTCCGTCAGAAGAACGCCCCTACCAATGTGCTGTCCTTTCCCGCGCCCGATATGATGCACCCGCATCTCGGCGATATCGCTTTCGGGTTCGAAACCTGCGTGCGCGAGGCCAAAGAGCAGAAAAAAACGCTAAAGGCCCATGTGGCCCACCTCAGCGTCCATGGCGCTTTGCATCTTTTGGGGTATGATCACATCAATGATCCCGAAGCCGAGGAGATGGAAGACCTTGAGCGCAAGATCCTGCACGGGCTCGGCATTGCCGATCCTTACTTAGAGAAATAGGCCACTCACCATGCCGGAGCCTGACAGTCGTAGCGCCCAGCGCCCGACCGGACCCAGAAAGACCCTGTTGAACCTCTTTGGCCTTCTGGGGCCGGATGAGGCGGAAAAGCCGCTCAGGCTGAGCGACCGTCCCGAGGCTACCAACGACCTGATCGAACACGCCCGCGCCTTTCAGAACCTGCGCGTATCCGACGTGATGACGCCGCGGGTCGATATTATCGGCATCGAAGACACCGCTACCCTGTCCGAACTGGTGCGGGTCTGCGTTGAAAGCGAACATTCGCGTCTGCCGGTCTATAGCGACAATCTCGATCATCCAGTGGGCGTCATCCATGTAAAAGACGTGTTCAAGCTTTTGGCCCCCTCCGACGACCGACGCATTCCTGACTGGGACGCCCTCGTGACTGATCGGCTGAAGCGTGAGCTGATCTATGTACCGGGGGCGATGTCGGCGACGGACCTGCTGCTTAAGATGCAGACCGAGCGCTCGCACATGGCGCTGGTCATCGACGAACACGGCGGCACGGACGGACTGGTGACGCTCGAAGACCTGCTCGAAGCTGTGGTGGGTGACATTGCTGACGAATATGACGATGACGAAGTGGACGAACTGGTCGAAACCGCCGAGGGGCAGATCGAGGTCAGCGGCCGCGTTGAGCTGGAAACACTAGAGGAGCGGCTGGGTCTGCGCCTGTTCCCTGAAAACAGTGAGGAAGAGGTCGATACACTTGGTGGGCTGGTCGCTGTTCTGGCCGGGCGCGTGCCGCAGCCGGGCGAAATCATCCCTTACGCGGCGGCGGGGATAGATATAGAAGTGCTGGACGCCGATCAGCGCCGCATCAAACGCCTGCGTCTGCATCGTCACGAACGCAAACCCGACCTCATTCCGGAAGACGTATGACCCTGACCGATCTCGGTGCCCATCTCGCGCCCG
This sequence comes from Asticcacaulis excentricus CB 48, assembly GCF_000175215.2. Classification (NCBI taxonomy): domain Bacteria; kingdom Pseudomonadati; phylum Pseudomonadota; class Alphaproteobacteria; order Caulobacterales; family Caulobacteraceae; genus Asticcacaulis; species Asticcacaulis excentricus. The sequence continues at coordinate 180,118 of NC_014816.1, forward strand.
CCTTCGCCCTGTACCGTCGCTATGTGGGGCCAAAGCGGCAGGCAGCGCTGATGGGGGTGCTGCTGGGGCTGGCGCAGCCGCCGTTCGGGTTTCTGCCGGGGCTTTTGGCCTACGCGGTCCTTCTGTGGAGCCTTGATCAAAACCTCGGCCCCAAACCGTTACGCAAGGCCTTTGCCATTGGCTGGTGGGCCGGGTTTCTCTATTTCCTCATCAGCTGTTTCTGGGTGGCGGAGGCCTTTCTGGTCGACGCCAGCAATCAGGGCTGGATGGCTCCGTTCGCCGTCTGCCTGCTGCCGGGGGGCATTGCCCTGTTCTGGGGAGCAGCGTTTGCAGTCTATTGCAAACTGGCGAGTGGGCGACTTGCGGGACACTGGTCACGATGGCTGGTTTTTGCCGGTCTGTTCTGTCTGTTTGAGTGGCTCCGCGGCACGATCTTAACCGGATTTCCGTGGAATCCCGCTGGCGCGACGTGGAAGGCGGGCTCGGCGATGTCGCAACTGGCGGCGTTGTTTGGTGTCTATGGCCTCAGTCTATTTACCGTAACCCTGTTCTCAAGCCCGGCGATCTGTCGTCGCCGACCAGGCCTTAAAGGGCTGTGGCCGGTGGCCGTGTCGGCGGCCACGCTGGTCGCAGCCTTCACTTTCGGGGCTGTGCGTCTGTCTACGACCGAGGTTGCGACCACGGGCACATGGATACGCCTTGTACAGCCGAACATCGGTCAGCGCGCAAAGTGGACAGAAGGGGCGCTGCTTAAGGTCATGCGCGGCTATGTTACCTACAGTCAGGCACACGCGAAGCGAGAATTTTTACAGCCTGTTACAAAACGTGATAATAAAGGTTATCCCGACGTTATCCTGTGGCCGGAAGGGGCGCTTCCAGACGCCGCTGAGAACCTGCTCGATCCACAATCGGAGACTGCAAACCTGTTTGCGGCGCTCCTCAAGCCCGATCAGGTTTTACTGTGGGGCGCCTATCACCGTGCGGTAGATGCCGATAACGCTCTTGTCTGGCGTAACTCCATGCTGGCGCTATACCGCGATGAGAGCGGTACGAACTATCAGGTGGTCTATTCCAAGTTCAAACTGGTGCCGTTTGGTGAGTTTCTGCCCTTCGAAAGCGTGCTGGAAAGCCTTGGTGTAAAGGAGCTGGCGCATGTCGGTGACGGTTTCAGTCCCGGTCCGCGCACGCATCCCGTCGAGGTCGCGGGATTGCCATCGTTTCTGCCGCTGATCTGTTATGAAGGCTTGTTCCCCGCCTTGGCCACGGGTGAAGCCAAATCGCCGCCCGCCCGATCAGGGCCATCATGGATTGTTAATATTTCCAACGATGCTTGGTTTGGCCCGACAACCGGACCTGTCCAGCACCTCAATCTTTCGAGCTATCGCGCTATCGAGGAAGGTATGCCCATGGTCCGGTCAACCCCTACGGGTGTGTCTGCGGTGATCGACCCTCTGGGGCGCATCGTGCCGGGCTCGGAAATCGGCATCGGTCAATCAGGCTTTCGTGATGTGATGTTACCTTCTGCGGTATCATTTGCCCCCTACACGCGGTGGCGGCACCTGCACCTCATGCTTGTGGCGCTTTTTTGCTTGATTCCATTGGTATTTGTGACTTTTGTAAACGTTAGCAAAAACAACCAAGAAAGTTGACCGCCTCCCAAATCCGGATGGGAGGGGGTGTTACGACAAAAAGCGGCTCGGCGAAAACGCCGGCTATATAAAGTAAAGAGGCAAAGTTGGACGAAAATTCTAAGACGGACCGCAGTCCGAATCCGGTTGATTTGCATGTCGGTGCGCGCGTGCGTATGCGTCGCAAGTTTTTGGGAATGTCGCAGGAGGCGTTGGCAGAAACCATCTCCCTGACCTTCCAGCAGGTGCAGAAGTATGAGCGCGGTTCCAACCGCATCAGCGCGTCGAAGCTGCACGAAATATCGCGGGCGCTTAAGGCCCCGGTAGCCTATTTCTTTGAAGGCTATGGTGAGTCAGAAGCCGTCGAGGGCTTTTCGGAGTCACAGTCCGAGCAGTTCGTGCACGGCTTCCTCATGACGACCGAAGGCATCGAATTGGCTGAAGCGTTCCCGCGCATTAAAAATGCCAAACACCGTCGCCGTATTCTGGAGCTGGTGCGCGCACTGGCTGAAGACAGCGAAGATTAAAAATTAAAGGTAGACCGACCTCCCCGCAAACCCCGCCTAACCGGCGGGGTTTTTATCGTTTGGGCACTCATAACAGCGGCCCTCCCACAAACGACTTGATCATATAAAGATATGTTTATATGAGTGTGCAACCACTTAGTTGAACAGCGGAGTTCCGCCATGCGCCCGTCCTACATCTTCACTTCCGAAAGCGTCTCCGAAGGCCATCCGGACAAGGTCGCCGACCGGATTTCCGATGTCGTAGTCGATGCCTTCTTGCGCGAAGACCCCGAAGCCCGGGTGGCGTGCGAGACTCTGGTGACGACCGAACGTGTCATTCTGGCCGGTGAAGTACGTGCCGCGGACGACAAGATGCGCGAAATCGTCGCGGGCCTGGAAGACAAGGTGCGCGCCGCCATCAAGGATATCGGCTACGCGCAAAAGGGCTTCCATTGGGCCACGGCACACTATGCCTGTCACCTGCACGCCCAGTCGGCCGACATCGCCATGGGTGTCGATTCCAGTGAGAACAAGGACGAAGGTGCCGGCGATCAGGGCATCATGTTTGGGTATGCCTCGGACGAAACGGCCGAACTGACCTCGGCCCCGCTGCAATGGTCGCACAACATTCTGCGTCGTCTCGCCGAAGCGCGTCACGGTGGTGATCACCGCCTTGAGCCGGACGCTAAGTCGCAGGTCACGGTTCAGTACGAAGACGGCGTACCCTCGCGCATCCTCAAGGTGCTGATCTCGCACCAGCATAAGGAAGGCCTGACGCCGAAAGACGTTGAAGCCATCGTCAAGCCCTATGCACTCGAAGTCCTGCCGCAGGGCATGGTGACCGCGGATACCGAATGGCTGGTCAATCCGACCGGTAACTTCGTCATTGGCGGCCCGGATGGCGACGCGGGTCTAACTGGCCGTAAGATCATCGTCGATACCTATGGCGGTGCCGCACCGCACGGTGGCGGGGCCTTCTCGGGTAAAGACCCGACCAAAGTGGACCGCTCGGCCGCCTACGCCCTGCGTTACCTGGCCAAAAACGTGGTAGCGGCGGGTCTGGCCAAGCGCTGCACGCTCCAGGTCTCCTATGCCATCGGCGTGTCACGTCCTTTAAGCTTCTACGTCAACACCCATGGTACGGGTCAGGTGGACGAGGCGAAGCTCGAAGCCTTGCTGCCGGAACTGATCGGCGGTTTGACGCCGCGTGGCATCCGCCTGCATCTGGGTCTGAACAAGCCGATCTATGAGCGCACGGCGGCCTATGGTCACTTCGGCCGCACGCCGGAAGACGACGGAGGCTTCTCGTGGGAGCGCACCGATCTGGTTGACGCGCTCAAGCGCGAGTTTTAAGAGAGCGGCTTTCCCGGCACCTCCTCTGATATCAGGGGAGGTGCTTTTGCAAAAGGCGCTCTATGTCAGACGAAACACCGCCCGCTATTTCGCCGTCGTGGGGACCCATGCGCTCATTCGGGCGCATCAAGTCGCGCACGTTGAAGCCGCGTCAGGCGGATCTGTTCGACACGCTGTTGCCGACCATCGAAGTCAATGACGCCCTGATCGCACAACTCACTTCCGGCGACATTGGCGGTTACAGCGAACTGTGGCTTGAGATCGGCTTCGGCGGCGGTGAGCATCTGGCGGCGCAGGCCGAGCGTAATCCTCAGGCGCTCATTCTGGGCTTCGAGCCCTTCCTAAACGGCGTTGGCTCGCTGTTGCGCCATGTCGATGAGCGCGGTCTGAAGAATGTGCGCATCATGCCCGGCGATGCGCGCCCGGTGATCGACCGCCTGAACGCGGCCTCGATCGATAAGGTGTTCATCCTCTTTCCTGATCCGTGGCCGAAAGCCCGCCACCACAAGCGCCGCCTCATCCAGAGCGAGACGCTTGACGCTCTGGCACGCGTTATGAAAGACGGGGCGCGACTGCGCTTTGCCACCGACTGGGCCGACTATGCCGATTGGACGCTGGAGCGCGCTGTGGCGCACGCGGCATTTGACTGGCCTGCACAGTCGCAAACCGAATGGAACACGCCGCCCGCAGATCACGTCACGACACGCTATGAAGAGAAGAAACTGGGTGATTGCGCGCCGGTCTTCCTCGACTTTTATCGTCACGCGCGAAATTGACGCCAAAAGGCCGCATTTCACCCCGGTTTGACGCAAAACTGTAGCCATGCGTTCCGTTTTGCTCTGTATTAACTATGGTTAATATTTGGGTGACGGGGTTGTTCATGGAAAGCCTGCATAAGGTTTCGGCGGGTTTTGTATTTGCCTTTCTGTGCCTGCACATGGCCAACCATTTCGTCGGATTGCAGGGGCTCGATACCCACATCGCCTTTATGGCCGTGGCGCGCATGGTTTATCGCCACCCGGTGGTCGAGATGGTCGTGCTGCTGGCCTTTCTGTTGCAGATGCTGACGGGCTGGGCGCTGGCGCGGGAAATCTGGATGAAGAAGAAGGATTTCGTGCATCAGCTTCAGGCGGCTTCGGGCGCCTACATAGCCGTTTTCGCCATCACCCACGTCGCCTTTATCTTCTATGTGCGTCAGTTGGTGGCTGTGGACAGCAATATCTATGTCATCGTCGCAGGCCTGATGCAGAGTGGCTGGATGTACGCACTTATCCCCTACTACGGGTTGGCAATCTTTGCCCTGTTTGTGCATATGGGCTGCATATTGTTCGACATTTTCAAGAAGAGCTTGCGGCCGGTGTCATGGGGGCTTCTGGTCACAACGGTCGGCATTGGCGGATACGCCACGTGGTTGCTGATGATGTTCTATACTGGCCATACGGCGGCCCTTCACGTGCCGCAGGATTATTTTGACCTCTATCCATTAATCCGTATGAAGTGAGGACGGCGGCCGCCCGTTTATTGGGCTTGGCAAACCGGCGGCAAGGGTCTATAAGCACCTCAACATCGTCCGAACGGCCTTGCGGCCCCGGCGGCGGCCCTTAAGAAGGCCGGCCGCTTTTTTGTTGCCCGAAACGTTGCTGACGACACATCTGAGGATTTATTTTTGCGCGCCAAGACCACCGAAGACCGCAAGCTGATCGAAGCCTTTGACCCAATTGCTGAAGCGTTGGGGCTAGACATTGTGCGCGTGCGCCTGATGGGCTCGAATAAGCCGGGCGGACCGCGCCGTTTGCAAATCATGGCTGAGCGCAAGACCGACGGTGACATCACCGTCAATCAGTGCGCCCGCCTGTCGCGTGCCTTGTCGGCGTGGCTGGAAGAGTCTGATCCGATCGTCGGCGAATACATTCTCGAAGTCTCTTCGCCCGGTATCGACCGTCCGCTGACCCGACTAAAGGATTTCGACACCTATTCGGGGCTGGAGGCGCGTCTGGAACTGGATCGTCTGGCCGAAGGGCGCAAGCGCTTTCGCGGTATCCTGACGGGCACCGAAGACGGCGAATACGTCGCTATCGACCTCGAAGGCGAGGAAGACACCGCCATGATCCCGTTTGACTGGATCATCGACGCCAAGTTGGTGCTCAATGATGAGTTGCTCAAGATCGGGGCCGAAAAGGCTGCCCTTCGCCGCGAACAGGGCGAGGATGATGAGGAAGAGGACGAGGACCTCGATTTCGGCGATGATGCGGACGCCGAATTTGACGACGAAGATTTCGACGACGCCGATGACGATTTCGGCGATGACGACGACGATAAACTGACAAAAAATTAAACTGGGAACAGTGACATGAGCTTTACCGGAATCAGCGCCAACCGTCAGGAACTGCTGCAAATCGCCGACGCTGTGGCGCGCGAAAAGCAGATCGACAAGTCGGTCGTGCTCGCCTCCATCGAAGAAGCGGTACAAAAGGCCGCCCGTTCGCGCTATGGGGCCGACCACGACATCCGCGTGCGCGTCGATCCGCGCACCGGCGAAATGACCATCACCCGTTACGTGACGGTGGTGCCGGACGAAGAGCTTGAGAACGAATACGCGCAGCGCGGCCTGACCGAGGCTTTGCGCGAGGACAAGGACGCCTTTGTCGGCAAGACCTACGACGAAGTCCTGCCGCCGTTCGAACTCGGCCGCGTGCAATCGCAGATGGCGCGTCAGGTCGTGACGCACAAGGTGCGCGAAGCCGAGCGTGAGCGCCAGTATGATGAGTTCAAGGACCGTGTCGGCGAAATCGTCAACGGGACGGTCAAGCGCGTCGAATACGGCAATGTCATTGTCGATCTGGGCCGTGGCGAAGGCATCATGCGCCGCGATCAGTCGATCCCGCGCGAGGCGTTTCAGGTCAATGACCGGATCCGCGCCTATATCTATGACGTGCGCCGCGAAACCAAGGGCCCGCAGATCATGCTGTCGCGCGCCCACGGCGGCTTTATGGCTAAGCTGTTCGCGCAGGAAGTGCCGGAAGTCTATGACGGCGTGATCGAAATCAAGTCGGTCGCCCGTGACCCGGGTTCGCGCGCCAAGATGGCCGTTTTGTCCAACGACAACTCGATCGATCCGGTCGGGGCCTGCGTTGGTATGCGTGGGTCACGCGTGCAGGCCGTGGTCGGTGAACTGCAAGGCGAAAAGATCGACATCATCCAGTGGTCGCCGGACGAAGCCACCTTCATCGTTAACGCGCTGGCGCCCGCCGAAGTGTCGAAGGTCGTTCTGGACGAAGAAGAAGATCGCGTCGAGGTCGTGGTGCCGGATGAGCAACTGTCGCTCGCCATCGGTCGTCGCGGGCAGAATGTGCGTCTGGCCTCGCAACTGACGGGCTGGCAGGTCGATATCATCACTGAGTCGCAGGATTCTGAGCGTCGCCAAAAGGAATTTGCCGAGCGTACCGCCCTGTTCCAGGAAGCGCTGGATGCCGATGAGGTTATCGCGCAGCTTCTGGTTACCGAAGGCTTCTCGACGGTCGAAGACCTCGCCTATGTCGATCAAATGGAAATCGCCGCCATCGAAGGCTTCGATGAAGACACGGCGGCCGAGCTTCAGGCCCGCGCCCGTGACTATCTGGAGCGTTTCGAGGCCGAGCAGAACGCCAAGCGCGTTGAGCTGGGCGTCGAGGACGAGGTGCTGAACGTGCCAGGTATCACCCTGGCCATGGCCGTCGCTCTCGGCGAAGCCGGTGTGAAGACAGTCGAAGATCTGGCTGATCTGGCCACCGACGAAGTGCGCGGCGGCTTTGAGCAGCGTGGCGCTGAAAAGGTTCGTGTGCCGGGCGCTCTGGAAAGCTTCTCCCTGTCCGTGGCCGATGCCGAGGCCCTGATCCTCAATGCCCGTATTGCTGCGGGCTGGATCGAAGCGCCGGAGCCGGAAGAGGCTTATGAAGAATCCGAAGAGTCTTATGAAGAGGAGGGCGCGAATGACGCCATCCCTGAACAATGAGACTCTTATCGATCTGAATGACGATCTGGCTGAGGCGGGGGAAATCTCGTCTCAGACCGTTTCCGTGCGCGTGGCAAACCGCAGGGACGTCGCTTCACACCAGTCGGTTTCCCGTGACGGCCTGATCCGCTTTGTGGTCGGGCCCGACGGCTTTGTGGTGCCCGATCTGAAGGAAACTCTGCCTGGACGTGGGCTGTGGCTGAAGGCCGATGCCGACAGTCTGGCTCTGGCCATCAAAAAGAATCTGTTCTCGCGTGCGGCCAAACGTGCGGTCAAAACCCCGGAAGGCCTTGATACCCTTGTGCCGGCCCTGATCCGCAGACGTCTGCTGGAGCAACTGGGGCTGGCGCGACGCGAAGGAAATCTGGTGACGGGGTTTGAAAAAGTCGCCACAGCGCTTAAATTAGGCAAAACGGCGCCTCATGCGGCCGGACGTGCCGCGTGGCTGATCGAAGCCTCAGACGGGGCCGAAGATGGTCGCAGCAAGCTACTGAACCTTAGTAATGGCCAGACGCCGTCCGTTGGACTGTGCGGCCTGTTTTCCAATGATGAGCTGAGCCTCGCCCTGGGGCTCGAAAATGTGATCCATGCCGCCCTGATCGAAGGTCGGCGGGCGGCGGCGTTTTCGCGTGAAGCGGAACGCCTTTGCGGGTTTGAGGCGTTGTTTCCTGCCCAATGGCGCGAAAGGCCCTTTAACTCAAACTGAAAAGCGACTATCAGGGCGTGATCTTTTCACGGTCTGATCGTGGCCAGAGCGATGTGCCGAGACTGTATGTGGCGTTTTTGACGGCCCCATCGCTTAAACCGAATAACGATTGTCCGAAACGAAGCCGGAATGCCGGTTTCATCATGTGTATGTTGCGAGCTGAATGAGCGATCCGAAAGACGATAAACCCGAAGCCCCCAAAGGCGATAATACCCGCGCTCCTTTGAGCCTGAAGCCGCGCGTCGGTGGCAATGTGTCCACCGGCACCGTGAAGCAGAGCTTCAGCCATGGGCGTTCCAAGACGGTGGTGGTCGAAACCAAGCGCCGCATCGGCACGCCTCCGCAAGGCGCGCCTTCGGGTGGGGCTCAGGGCGCCGGTGGCGCGCCTCGCTCCGGTGGTGAAAATCTGGCGCGTCCGCGTCCGGCTGCCCCGCAGGGGGCACCGTCTGCGCCCCGTCCGGCACCATCGGGTGGAAATTCGGGTGGTCTGCGTCAGGATGAGCTGGAGCGTCGCGCTCGGGTGCTTGAGCAGGCGCGCATTGATCAGGAACGCCGCGAAGCCGAAGCGCGCCGTCAGGCCGAGCAACGCGCCCGCGAAGAGGCGGCCCGCCGTGCGGCGGCTGCCGAAGCGGCACCGAAGTCCGAAGCACCCGCCCCCGCACCCGCGCCGTCCGAACCCGCGCCACAAGCGCCTGCTCCGGTTCAGGCCGAAGCTCCGCGTCGCAGCCCCATCGAAGAGGCTCTGTCGCGACCGGCCCAGCGTGCGCCGCGTGAAGACCGCCGTGATGGCTTCCGCGATGATCGCGCGCCTCGCTCCGATCGTCCGCAAGGCGATCGTCCGCAGGGTCAGTATGGTGACCGTCCCCGCGGTGACCGGCCGCAAGGTGACCGTCCTCAGGGAGATCGCCCGCCGTTCAACCGTGATGGTAACCGTCCGCAGGGCGACCGCCCGCAAGGGCAGTATGGCGATCGCCCGCGCGGTGACCGTCCGCAAGGTGACCGGCCTCAGGGTCAGTACGGAGATCGTCCGCGCGGTGACCGCCCGCAAGGGGATCGTCCGCCGTTTAACCGTGATGGCAACCGTCCGCAGGGCGATCGTCCCAACTATGGCGAACGCACGCCGCGTGGTGACCGTCCGCAAGGGGATCGCCCGCCGTTTAACCGCGATGGCAATCGTCCGCAGGGCGATCGTGGCCCCAGAGATCCGAACCGTCCGCAGGGCGACCGAGGTCCGCGTCCGGCCGGTGAAACCGTCCGCTATTCGGCCAATTCGCCGCGTCCGCCGCGTGGTCCGGCCGGTGTGGCCCCGAACGCTCCGGCTGTGTCGGAAGTCGATCGTATCCGTTCGTCGCGCGGTTCGCCGGTCGGCAAGCCAGGTGATGTGCGTGCGCGTACCGGAGACGACGATGATCGTGGCCGTCGCGGCGGCAAGGCCGGTGCACCGACCAAGGCCGTCTCGCAGACCCGTGGTGAGCCTAAGCGTCGCGAAGGCCGCCTGACCCTGCAAGCCGTTGTGGGTGACGACGAAGGTGCCGCCGACCGTATGCGTTCGCTGGCTTCGGTACGCCGGGCCCGTGAGCGTGAACGCGAAAAGCGCAAGGGTGTCACCACCGAACAGGCGCGTGTGTCGCGTGACGTGGTCATCCCTGACGTTATCACGGTTCAGGAACTGTCGAACCGTATGGCTGTGCGTGCCGTGGACATCATCAAGATGCTGATGAAGCAAGGGATGATGCTTAAGATCAACGACGTGATTGACTCCGATACGGCTGAACTGGTGGCCACGGAATTTGGTCACAACGTGAAGCGCGTCTCCGAAGCTGACGTTCTCGAAGGCTTTATCGACGCCGCCGACCATGACGACGATACCATTGTGCGTCCGCCGGTCGTGGCTGTCATGGGTCACGTTGACCACGGCAAGACCTCGCTGCTCGATGCACTTCGTAAGGAAGATGTGGCGGCCGGTGAAGCCGGTGGCATCACCCAGCACATCGGTGCCTATCAGATTAAGGTGCCGTCGGGTGAACGTATCACCTTCCTCGACACGCCGGGCCACGCCGCCTTCTCGGCCATGCGTGCGCGCGGGGCCAATGTGACGGATATTGTGGTGCTGGTCGTGGCGGCGGATGACGGTGTCATGCCGCAGACCATCGAAGCCATCAACCACGCCCGCGCGGCCAAGACGCCGATCATCGTGGCCGTCAACAAGATGGACAAGCACGAAGCCAATCCGCAGCGCGTCATCAACGAACTTCTGCAACACGAAGTCGTCGTCGAAGCGCTGGGCGGTGAAACCCAGATCGTCGAAGTGTCGGCCAAAACCGGCCTGGGCCTCGATAATCTGGTCGAAGCCATCCTGCTTCAGGCCGAAGTGCTGGACCTGCGGGCCAATCCGGACCGTACCGCCGAAGGCGTGGTGATTGAGGCCAAGCTCGACAAGGGTCGCGGTCCTGTGGCCACGGTTCTGGTCAAGCGCGGTACGCTGAAGCGCGGTGACATCATCGTGGCCGGGGGTGCTTGGGGCCGCGTACGTGCGCTCATCGACGAACGCAATGCGCAACTGCCCGAAGCGGGTCCGTCGCAGCCGGTGGAAATCCTCGGCCTCGATCAGGCCCCCGATCCCGGCGAAGCCTTCGCCGTGGTGGAAAACGACGCCCGTGCCCGCGAAATCACCGAGTACCGTCAGCGCGTGAAGCGTGAAAAGATGGTGGCTCCGGTGGGCGTGTCGCTGTCGGACATGATGTCGAAGCTCAAGGACAACAAGGTCAAGGAGCTTCAGCTTATCGTAAAGGCGGACGTGCAGGGTTCTGCCGAAGCCATTATCGGATCGCTGGAAAAGGTCGGCAACGAAGAGGTCCGCGCGCGGATCATCCATTCGGGTGCCGGCGGTATCACCGAGTCCGATGTGCAGCTGGCCAAGGGGTCCAACTCGCCCATCATCGGCTTCAACGTCCGTGCCTCCAAGCAGGCGCGTGATCTGGCCGAACGCGAAGGCGTCGAGATCCGCTATTACGCGATCATTTACGACCTGATCGACGACATTAAGGGCGTGCTGTCGGGCATGCTGGCCCCGATCCAGCGCGAAACCTTCCTCGGCAACGCGGAAGTGCTCGAAGTGTTCGACATCACCAAGGTCGGTAAGGTCGCGGGTTGTCGCGTCACCGAAGGCCGCGTCGAAAAAGGGGCGCGTGTGCGTATCCTTCGCGACGACGTCGTCATTCAGGAAATGGGCGTGCTCACCACGCTCAAGCGCTTCAAGGACGAGGTCAACTCGGTCGTGGTCGGTCAGGAATGCGGTATGTCCTTCGGTCCGTTCCAGGACATCAAGAAAGGCGACTTCATCGAATGCTTCACGGTCGAAGAGATCAAGCGAACCTTGTAATCGTCTTTCAGAATTGAGCGAGCGCGGGGCGAAAGCCCCGCGTTTTTTTGTGGCTGAAATTGTACGACTTGTAAAAGCGGCTATACTACAACCATACAAAGAGATGTATTGCCATGCCTAACATTGAAATCGCTAAGCGCAAGAAGTCGCAAGCTCGACCCAAGACGGTAGGCGTTAAAACAATTACCACCGATCAGGGTGAAAAAAGCCGCGTCTACACCGTTAGCAATAACAGCCTCAATTTAGGACAGGATTTGCTGTACGCGTTCCGTAAGAGCGTTGAAAAAGCGCGGGACGAAAATCTAAAACTGTTTGGAACGCGCTCTGGAAAATAAGCCGACAGCACCAAGGTTAAATAAACCCGTTCTGTGGATAATTGCTGGGCCAAACGGTTCTGGCAAAGTTCAGCCTACGGAATGTTGGCTGTAGAGTTGCCCAAAGATTCAGTATGGATCATAAACCCTGATCTTTTTGCGAAACGTATCCATGAACATGAGGGGTGCGTGCTAACAGAAACCAATTTACAGGCCCTCAAACTATCGAGACCTGGCTTTATGCTTCTGTTGATGCCTATCAAACAGTGGGCGTTGAAACTGTTCTTTCGAGTCCGAAATATCAGAAGCTCGTCACTCAGGCGAAATCTAAAGGATTTGAAATTAATCTCATTTTTGTCTATTTGGGCTCTGTTGAACTGAACATCGAACGTGTAAGGCTAAGGGTCAAGAGGGGTGGTCATGATGTGCCCGAAGACAAGATCAGAGAGCGACGTGTCCGCTCTTTCGATCAGTTGTCCTGGTTCTTTAAGGCCTCTGACCGAGCTTTTATCTTTGACAATTCGGATGCAGAGCCCAAACTTATATTTGGCAAGGAAGCTGAGGACAGGATGGTTTCGTACGGTTCGGCTTCATTCGAAATTAAGCAAAGCCTGACAAGGGCTTATCCTGAACTGTCTTCCTTCTGGAAACCCGCCCGCTAAAATGCCCGACACGACCTTTTTCGACCCGTCCCATTACGTTCTGATCATCAAATGCCCGGACACGCGCGGTATCGTCGCGGCGGTCTCCGGCTATTTGAACGACAATGATATCTCCATCGTCGAGTCGAACCAGTTCAACGACAGTCAGGGCGACATGTTCTACGTGCGCGTGGTCTTCAAACAGGCCGGTGCGCGGATGCCGCCTATGTCGATCCTGCGCGAAGGGTTCAAGCCGATTGCTCACCGATTCAGCATGGAATGGGACATCCATAATCTGAGCGTTCGCCCACGCGTTGTTATCGCGGTGTCGAAGTTTGGTCACTGCCTGTACGAATTGCTGCACCGCTGGCGCTCAGGCTTGTTGCCCGTGGAAATTGCTGCCGTTGTATCAAACCACGAAGACATGCGCTCGTTTGTCGAATGGAACGGCCTGCCCTATGTGCATCTGCCGATCACTAAGGACACGAAGGCCGAGCAGGAGGCGCAGTTCCTTAGCCTGATCGAGACGCATCAGGCTGATCTGGTCGTGCTGGCGCGTTACATGCAGATTCTCTCGGATGAGTTTTCGCGCCGGCTGGAAGGCCGCTGCATCAATATTCACCACTCCTTCCTGCCGTCGTTCAAGGGCGCCAAGCCCTATCATCAGGCACATCAGCGCGGGGTGAAGATCATCGGAGCGACGGCGCACTATGTGACGTCTGATCTGGATGAAGGGCCGATCATCGAGCAGGACGTGCAGCGCGTGCACCACGGCCTGACGCCGGAGCAACTGGTGGCCATCGGTCAGGATATCGAGGCCCGCGTGCTGGCGCGCGCCGTAACCTGGCACGCCGAACGCCGCGTCATCATCAATGGCGGCAAGACGATCGTATTTAGCTGATTTCGCACTTGCGAAACCCCTGACGCCGTTGCACAGTCAGACAACGGATTGGGGAAAACATTATGTCAGCGGCCAAGCGGAAACGGACGAAAGCGCCGGTTTCGAACCTTTATATCGTGCAATATGCCGAAGTAACGGGCGTCGGTATGGGCCGACTGAGCAACGGCGCACTGTACCTGACTCAACGCGGGCTGGCGCGCCTGTGCGGCGTGCAAAATGCCCATATCGGCACGATTAGCCGCGACTGGGACAGCGACAAACCGCGCATCCGGGCGATCAAGGCCCGCCTGTCCGAGATGAACGAAGAACGCGCCGCTGCGCATTCGGTCCTGACCTATCAGGGGCGGCGTCAATATTGCTATGATGTGGCGGTGTGTCAGGCCATCCTCAGCTATTACGCCCACTATGCCGGACGCCATGTACAGGACGAGGCGGCGGCGCATGTCTATGACGGGGCGGGGCTGAACGCCTATATCGCCCACGCTCTCGACGGGTTTGTCGCGCCGGTAGAAACGCCGCCGATCCGCTTTCAGCCGGTCGCTGAGACCCCCGCAGACGAGGCCGATATCGTCGTCGGCTATGAGGTCAATGACGCGATTTCGCGCATGGTCATGGCCTATTACCAGTTGTCATTTGCCATGGCGCAGGCCTATGTCAACTGGCTGCGCACCCTGATGCAGGCGGCATCCTGGAACCGTCTGGGCCTCTATGTGCCCCTGAACGCCTTTATTTCGCGCGGCTGAACGGGACCTTAAGCGTTAAATAGGTTGCCGCCCGCCACAGCCATTCCAGCGGGCCATAGTGGAAATGGCGGAACCACAGATGCGCCAGACCCAACTGCGCCGCAAAGGCAACGAGGCCGAGCATGACCGCCTCCGACTGGCTCATAGTGGCGTGCAGCCCCAGACCGAAGCTGTAGAAGACCGGCACGAAGACCAGAGACTGACCCACATAGAGGCTGAGCGTCATACGGCCGGGGGCGGCAAAGGCGTTCAGCCCGCGATGCAATGGGCCGTAATAGAGGCTCACGAACCCGAACATCAGGGTCAGCATGATGCTGAGATCGGTCAGGCTGGACCAGATACCTGACCACAGGGCATTGGGCATGCGCGATGCCTCAGTCGCCGGGATCAGGCCGCTGATCAGGCCCTGACTATGCCACAGGATAAGGGCGGCGATCAGCGACAGGACAAGACCGATCAGGCGCGCCCGCCCGAAGCGTTCCGGCTGACTGAAAAAGCCGATACGTCCCAGACAAAGCCCGATGAGCGACAGGCCCAGTATCTGGCTCAGGCGGCCGGACTCGTACATGAACATCCATTTCAGCGGGTGCCCGACCACCCAGTTCATGCGAATGGTCTCGATCAGACTCTTGCCCGTCAGATGCGCCTCGGGGACCGTGCCGCTCCAGTACCCGAACGGACGATTGGCCCAGTCAGCCCCGTTCAGGGCGGCCCCCAGTTGAATCCACATCAAGGGCTGAAGCAGAAAGAAGACGCCGATGGTGGCGATCAGGGTGGTGGATTTCAGGCGATAGAAGGGCAGCAGAAAAACGCCCATGACCGCCAGCACCTCCAGTATCTCGCCGCGATACCACAGGCCGTGCAGCAGGCCGATGATCAGCAGCACCGTCAGCCGCCATAGAAAGCGTCCGGTGAAATCGACGCCCTTACGCGCCGAATTGTCCATGATGATGAAGAAGGAGACGCCAAAGCACAAGGCCATCAGCGCAAAGGCCTTGCCACCAAAAAGGGTGAAGATGACGTTGTGCCATAAAAGCTGGGCCGGGTCAGTGACCGGATGCGCCCAGTACAGCTCAAACAATTCCGGCATGTGCACCATGAACAGGCCAAACAGAGCAAAACCGCGCAGGGCATCCAACCCCTCCAGACGCTGCGGCGTCGAAGGGACACTTTTGGGGGTGGCCATACTATCTCTCCCTGACTGGCCCGCTCTCTGATCAGGCCTTATCGCTCGACTATAGACAACGTTATCAGGGGCTGGCAAGCGCGCTATGGACGTGCAGAATCTCGTGGAAAATCTGTCAAAAAGGCTTATAGGGGGCGGATGAAAAGACACTCTGATAAAACCCGAGGTCATAAGGCCGAGGCTCAGGGACCAAGCCAGCGCCAGTTGCGTGCCGGCGAACTGGTCCGTCACGCGCTGGTCGAAATCCTGCGTGAAGAAGAACTGCATGACGAAGCCCTGCAGGGGGTTTCGATCACCATTACCGAAGTCCGCTGTTCGCCGGACCTGCGCCACGCCACTGTGTTTGTGGAGCCGCTGGGGGCTGGCCTAGGGGGCGTGACCATCTCAAAGGACAAAATCGCCCCGGCGATTGAGGCGCTCAATCGTCACGCCAAGTTCCTGCGCGGGATACTGGGGCGCATGATCGATATGAAGTTCACGCCGGACCTGCGATTTCTTCACGATGAAAGCTTCAATGAGGCGGCGCGAATTGACGCCCTGTTTATGCGTCCGGACGTGGCCAGAGACCTCAGAAATGATCCTCGTGATGAGGAAGATGGCGAGGACTAGGCCTTGGCACGTAAGAAAAAAGGTGATCTGGTCAATGGCTGGGTCTGTCTGGACAAGCCCGTAGGGCTGGGCTCGACGCAGGCCGTGAGCTTAGTGCGGCGTCTGTTCAACGCGCAAAAGGCCGGACACGCCGGTACGCTGGACCCGATGGCGTCGGGTATCTTGCCCATCGCGCTGGGTGAGGCGACCAAGACCGTCCCTTATCTGATGGAAGCGGACAAGGTCTATCGCTTCACCATCCGCTGGGGGCAGCGCACGGCTAGCTACGACCTCGAGGGCGAGATCCTCGAACAGGATGGTCTGCGCCCAAGCGAAGCGGAAATCCGCGAAGTCCTGCCGCAGTTCATAGGTGAGATCGAACAGGCTCCGCCCGCCTTTTCGGCGATCAAGGTCGATGGGCAACGCGCCTATGATCTGGCACGCGAAGGCGTTGAAATTGAGCTGGAAGCGCGACCGGTGGTCGTGCATGGCTTGACGCTGGAGCGTATTCTCTCCGCCGATGAAGCCGAGTTCCTACTCCACTGTGGCAAGGGCACTTACGTGCGGGCCATTGCACGCGACATCGCACTGGAGTTGGGCGTGCTGGGCGTCGTTAGCGCGCTGCGCCGTGAGCGCGTCGGCGGCTTCGACATTAATTTGTCCGCAGGGGTGGAAAAGTTAGAGGATTTGAGGCATAGAGACGCCGCTTTGGACGCTTTGCTTCCCGTAGAGACGGCGCTGGACGACATCCCGGCCCTGCCTGTGACGGAAGACGAGGCCACAAGGCTCAAACAGGGTCGCGAAATCCCCCTGTCCTTCTCCCGCACACAAACGGCGGAAGACGCTCTGAAAATCCGGTCAACATCGGGAAAATCGGAGCACGGGCGTACCCTTTGGGCGCACCGGGACGGAGACATCGTTGCCTTGGGCGAATTGCGTCTGGGGCAATTTTACCCCACACGCCTTATCAACCTGTAACCCTGCGGACCTTGTCCGTGAAAGGAGACCCCGATGTCGATCACGCTTGAGCGTAAAGCTGAACTGATCAAGACCCACGCCCGTTCGGAAAACGATACGGGTGGGTCCGAAGTGCAAATCGCTATCCTGTCGGAGCGCATTGCCAACCTGACCGAGCACTTCAAGACGCACAAGAAGGACAACCACTCCCGTCGTGGCCTTCTGAAGCTGGTGTCGCAACGCCGCCGCCTGCTGGACTATCTCAAGGCCACCGACACCGCCCGTTACACGGCGATCGTCGAGACCCTGGGTCTGCGTCGCTAAGACTATCTCTCAGGGCCTGACACTCCGTCAGGCCCTGATTACATTCAAGCGCGTGCCGAAAAATGTGGAGCGGTTTTCCGATTCCAATGCGCGACACGCTAAAAGCTTGGAGCCGGGTTTTGCTTCAATCCAACTGAACCGGCTCTATGGATACCCGGGACGCGATCCGGGCATACAATTCGCGTGACGGTCCCATCAAATCGGGACAGACATAGGTTTGCCGGATGATACGGCAGACGTTTTCGGGAAGGGATTCGCCCTTCCTTACACCGGGTCGCCGCCCAGTCAGGCCGCCACCCTTCAGCCACCCCGTCAGGAATGGGCCTGCCGGGTGACAGAAAGACACACATGTTTGACATCAAAAGAAAAACCATCGAGTGGGCCGGGCGCAAACTGACGCTCGAAACCGGCCGTATCGCCCGTCAGGCGGACGCCGCCGTGCTGGCCACCTACGGTGAAACCACCGTGCTGGCGACCGTGGTTTATGCCCGCGCACCGAAGCCGGGTCAGGACTTCTTCCCCCTGACGGTCAACTATCAGGAAAAGACCTTCGCCGCCGGCAAGATCCCGGGCGGCTACTTCAAGCGTGAAGGTCGCCCCAGTGAAAAAGAAACGCTCGTTTCGCGCCTGATCGACCGTCCGATCCGCCCCCTGTTCGTCAAGGGTTTCAAGAACGAGGTTCAGGTCGTCGTTACGGTGTTGTCGCATGACATGGAAAACGATCCGGACATCCTCGGCATGGTCGCCGCCTCTGCGGCCCTGACCCTGTCGGGCGTGCCGTTCATGGGCCCCATCGGCGGCGCCCGCGTCGGTGTCATCAATGACGAATATGTCCTGAACCCTTCACTGGATCAGATGAAGGAAAGCGCGCTCGATCTCGTGGTCGCTGGTACGCAGGACGCCCTGATGATGGTCGAGTCCGAAGCGCAGGAACTGTCCGAAGACAAGATGCTGGGCGCGCTGATGTTCGCCCATGCCGGTATGCAACCGGTCATCGACGCCATCATTGAGCTGGCTGAACACGCCGCCAAGGAGCCCTTCGAATTCGAAGCCGAAGATTTCTCGGACGTCGTGGCCAAGATCAAGGACCTCGTCGGCCCGGACATCATCGCGGCCTATGCCCATAAGGGCAAGCACGAGCGTCACGCCGCCGTTGGCGAAGCCAAGAAGAAGGCCGCGGCTGTTCTGGTGAAGTCTGAAGAGAACCCGGAAGGCTATGAGCCTGCCATCTTCGGTTCGGCCTTCAAGGAATGCGAAGCCGACGTCCTGCGTCGTGACATCATCGACCACGGCAAGCGCGTTGACGGTCGTGCCGTTGATAAGGTTCGTCAGATCGTGTCGGAAGTCGGCGTTCTGCCGCGCACCCACGGTTCGGCCCTGTTTACCCGCGGTGAAACTCAGGCTCTGGTCGTGGCCACGCTGGGCACCGGCGAAGACGAGCAGTTCATCGACGCGCTCGAAGGCACCTATAAGGAGCGCTTCCTGCTGCACTACAACTTCCCTCCGTACTCGGTGGGTGAAGCGGGCCGCATGGGTTCGCCGGGCCGCCGCGAAATCGGCCACGGCAAGCTGGCGTGGCGCGCCATCCGTCCGATGCTGCCGTCGGCGGAAGAATTCCCGTACACCCTGCGCGTTGTCTCCGAGATCACGGAGTCGAACGGCTCGTCCTCGATGGCCACGGTTTGCGGGACCTCGCTGTCGCTGATGGACGCCGGCGTGCCGCTGAAGCGTCCGGTGTCGGGTATCGCCATGGGCCTGATCCTCGAAAAGGACGGCTACGCGGTTCTGTCGGACATTCTGGGTGATGAAGATCACCTGGGCGACATGGACTTCAAGGTGGCCGGTACAGAGCTCGGTATCACCTCGCTGCAAATGGACATCAAAGTTCCGGGCATCACCGAAGAGATCATGACCAAGGCGTTGCGTCAGGCCAATGAAGGTCGTCTGCATATCCTTGGCGAGATGAACAAGGCCATTTCGGGTGCCCGCGAAGAGCTGGGTGAATTTGCGCCGAAGATCGAGACGATCAAGATCGCGACCGACAAGATCCGCGAAGTCATCGGGTCGGGCGGCAAGGTCATCCGCGAAATCGTGGAAAAGACCGGTGCCAAGATCGACATCGGCGAAGACGGCACCATCAAGATCGCCGCTTCCGAACAGTCGAAGATCGACGCGGCCCGCGACTGGATCAAGTCCATCGCTTCAGAGCCTGAAATCGGTGCCATATATAAGGGCAAGGTCGTGAAGGTTGTCGATTTCGGTGCCTTCGTGAACTTCTTCGGTGCCAAGGACGGCCTTGTCCACATCTCGCAGATCAAGAACGAAAAGGTCGCCAAGACCTCGGACGTCCTCAGCGAAGGCGACGAAGTGAAGGTGAAGTTCCTTGGCTTTGACGATCGCGGCAAGACCAAGCTGTCGATGAAGGTCGTTGATCAGGAAACCGGCGAAGACCTCACCGAAAAGCTGGCCGCCGAAAAGGCCGCCCGTGACGAGGCCCGTGCGGCTTCGGGCGAAGCACCGGAAGCCGACGGTGATGAAGGTGGCGAGGAACGTTCGGGCGGTGACCGTCCGCGCCGCTCGCGTCGCCCGCGTCGTGACTAACGCTTGTGTTCTTGGATGAAGGGGTCCATGACCTCTTCATCTTTAGGCCTATAAAGAAGGCGGTCCCTTTTGGGGTCGCCTTTTTTATTTGCGCGATGTGAGGGGCCCTCGACCCCACCACCGCAAAGCATTAAAGCTATCCTATGCAAACACTCACCGACCAGATCCTTGACCGCGGCGCGATCCTGCTTCTGGCCAACAGGGGTGAGCCTGTGCGGTTGGTCGGCTGTGAGGCCGAGGGGCTTGACCTCAGTGATTTTATTCTGAACGGCTGGGTGTTCGAAGACTGTATCCTGCGCAAGACGAAGTTTCGGGGCACAAAGCTGGAGCAGGCGCAATTTGTTTCCTGCAAGGGTGGGCAGGCCGATTTTACGTCCGCCGATCTGACCGAGGCGCAGTTCACGGCTTGCGATTTCAATAACACCCCGTTCAAGGGGTCGGGTCTCGCGCAGGTGCGCTTTTTGCGCTGCAAGCTGACCGGTGCCGATTTCAGCCATAGCCGCAATATGGACGTCAGCTTTGAGGACTGCCGACTTAATGATGCGCGACTGAAGAATTTTGCCTTTGTCAAACAAACGCTGAAATCGCTCGATCTGACCAATGCCGACCTTCAGGGCTGCGATTTCCGGCAGGCGGTGTTCGAAGAATGCAGCCTGCGCGATGCCCTGCTAGATCACGCCCGTTTTGAGGGGGCGGACCTGCGCGGAACCGATATCGGCGGGGTCCGTCTTGAGGATGCGCGCCGTTTCAAAGGGGCGACCATTTCGCGCTCTCAAGCCGCAGAACTCCTTTCAGAACTGGGACTTAAGGTGCGATAACATTTCGCACGCGCAACAAAGGCCGCAAAATTACCCAAAATTACAAACGTTTAACGGGTCATATCTGCAAAATAATGTATGGAGAAGGCAACGGGGGTGCGCCATCGCGTCGTATAAGGACGGCGGACCTGCCCGCCCATACATTTTTCAGAGCACCCACATGTCCTCTTCCAAACGCCTCGCCGGCACCAGCCTGTCCGTCCTAGCCTCACTTTTGCTGGTGTCCGCCGCGGCGGCACAGACCGCTGCCCCTGCTGAAAAGCCTGCCGAACCGAAGACCACGGAAAAGACGACGGAAAAGGCTGACGAGCCGACCACCATCACCGTCACTGGCGCCAAATCGCAGAACCGTATCGACCGTCAGGTCTATGACAATAGCAAGAATGCTGACGCGGCCATCGGTACGGCAGCAGATACCCTGAACAAGGTTCCAGGCGTCACGGTCGATGCCAACGGCAATGTCGCCCTGCGCGGCAATACGAATGTTCAGGTCTATATCGATGGTAAACCGTCGGCCATGATGCAGGGTGACAATCGTGCCGGGGCCATTCAGGCTATGTCAGGCGGCGATATTTCTTCTGTCGAAGTGATGAACAATCCCGGTGCACAGTTTTCTTCAGAAGGCACAGGGGGCATCATCAACCTCGTCATGCGTAAAAACCGCCGTCCGGGAGGCTTCGGCTCGGCGAACGTTGCTGTGGGGGATGGCCGATACAATGGCGGCGTCAATGGTAGCTATACGGTCGGCAAGATTTCGCTGAATGGCGGCATCAACTACCGCGATGAAAGCGGTACCGGCCGCACGACGCGCCGCCTGATCAATCGCGATGCCAATGGCAATGTCGTTTCGCGCACCGACACCAATGGTGAAGGCACCGGTGGTTTCACCAACTTCGCCCTCAATGGCGGCATCGACTATAATCTCGACGACGCCAATACGCTGAGCGCTCAGGTCACCTATAACAAGCGTGAGTTCACGAGCGAAGGTACAAGCCTTTCGGCGACGTATGATGCGCTTGGGGCCACTACGCAGCGTTACACCAACCAGTCGCGCTCTAAGAACCCGGGCTCGGATCAGAGCTTGGCTCTGACCTGGAGCCATACGGGTAATCTGCCAGGTGAAACCCTTAAGGCCGATTTGCGCATAAGCCGTTCGACCGGCGGCAGCGAGTTCGTCAATATCAACAATTTCACTCTGCCGACCGTATCGACCACCAGCGATACAAAGGTTTCGTCGCGCGCGCTCAGCAATGCGGTTTTCAGCATCGACTATAACCGTCCCGTAGGTACCGATCAGCTCACCACCGGTATTCAGATCACGCGTGATGACAATACGGTTCGCAATGAATCGACCGGTATCGGTGCGGATGGCCTGAACAATGCACTCCTGTCCAGCAGCTTCCAGTACAAGCAAACCATCAGCGCAGCCTATGCGACCTATCAGAAGCCGTTCGGCGAAAAATGGGTGGTTTTGGGCGGCCTGCGCGTCGAAAACCTTGATCTCGACACCTTGCTGGTCAACACGGGTACGCGCACCAGCATCAACTACACCAAGGTTAGCCCCAGCGTCTTTGCCACCTATCTGCTATCGGACACGGCCAAGCTGCGCTTCTCCTATGCGCGCCGTCTGCAACGTCCGAACCCGCAAGCGCTCAACGCGGCGATCACCTATGTCGATGCGCAAAACGTAAGTCAGGGGAACCCGGACCTAAAGCCGCAGGAAACAGACTCGTTCGAAGTCGGCTATGAGGTCACAAAGCCCAAGATCAACTACCAGATCCGGGGTTACTACCGTGAAAACAACGACGTTATCACACAGACGAGCCGCTTCCTGACGGGCAATGTCTTGTTGACGACCCAAGAAAATGGCGGGTCGAGCACCGCTGGCGGTGTCGAAGTCAACGTCAATGGTCAGGTGACGCCGAAGCTGAATCTGTCTTTGGGGGGCGATGTTGCGCGCACCGAACTGACCACACCCGCCAATGGCACGCAGGAAGCAGACTCGGTCAATGGCCGCATGAACTTCACCTATACCCTGACACCGAAGGACACGCTTCAAGCCTTCTTCTTCGCGCGCGGCAAAACCCTGACCGGGCAAGGCTATACCGAGCCTTTCGGTATGGGGAACATTACCTATGCGCGTAAGCTGACGCCGAAGGCGACGCTGACGGTAACGGTCCGCGATCCGCTCAATACCGGCAAGTCAGTAACCTATACCGACACCAAGACCGTCTATTCGGAATCAAGCCGCAGCCAGCAGGCTAGCGTGTTCTATGTCGGTCTGCGTTACACCTTTGGCGGTCCGGCTCCGGCCAATGCCCAGCAAAACCAGATGCGCATGATGGGTGGCCCCGGCATGGGCCCGCGTCCGGGTGGGATGTAATTCGAAGGGTTTTGGGATGAAGGGGTCTATGCCCTTTCATCTTTCAGGACAAAAAGAAAGGGCGCCGCGATAACGGGGCGCCCTTTCTTGTTCTTAAGGCGAGGGGCCTTGCAGCCCTTTCCATGGCTTCGGGCGTTCGGTGCGAAAATCGAGACATTCAGTCGCGATTTCATCCGATTTGTGCACGCACAAATCTGCGCTTCTCACGCCTCGACCCCATAAGTCTCGGTGTTACTTCGGCACCACGCGCACAATTCGGCCTTCCGCATTGTCAAACGCCGCATAAAGCGCGCCGTCCGGCCCCTGCACCACGTCGCGGATACGTTCCTTGAAGTTGGTGAGAAGCTTTTCCTCCTTGACCACCTTGCCATTTTCCAGCGTAACCATACCGAGGTATTTGAACTTCAAAGATGCGACGAACACCTTCCCCTGCCACTGTTTATAAGGCCCGTTGTAGAAGACCATATTGCCGGGGGCCATCGAGGGCACCCAGTAATAGAGCGGCTGTTCCAGCCCCTCCTTTGCCGTCTGACCAATCTTGCCGCCGCCATATTCTTCGCCATAGGTGATCAGCGGCCAGCCGTAATTCTTGCCCGGCTTGACGATGTTAATTTCGTCCCCGCCCTGCGGACCATGCTCATTGGTCCACAGATCACCCGTTTCCGGGTGCACAAAGGCCCCCTGCTGATTACGATGCCCGAGGCTCCAGATTTCCGGTTTAGCTCCGGCGACGTTTACAAACGGATTGTCGTCGGGGATAGAACCGTCCGGGCGGATGCGCAGTGTCTTGCCGATCGTGGTATCGAGCCGCTGCACCAGGGGCCGCTGATTGGCGCGGTCACCGACGGTGATAAACAGGTACTGCCCGTCCTTCGAAAAGACGATGCGGGAGCCCCAGTGGTTTGGGCTTTCGACCTTGGGCGCCTGTCGCCAGATAACCTGAAGACCCGTAATAGCAGAGCCGTCGAGCTTGCCGCGCGCAACGGCCGTTCCTGCCGTATCGTTTTCACCCTCCTCGGAGAAACTGAAATAGACGAGGCCGTTTTCGCTGAATTTCGGATCGACCGCGACGCCCAGAAGACCGCCCTGACCATAATCGACCACGGTGGGGCCACCGGAAATCGACTGAAGCGTCTTGCCATCGCGGCTGATCAGCTTGATCCCACCCGCCTTTTCCGTAACCAGCAAACGTCCGTCGGGCAGGAAGGCCATGCCCCACGGCTGTTCAATCCCTTCGGCGAACACCCGGGCTGCAAAGGCGTCCGATTCAGGCGCAGGGCTGCTGGCTGTCTGGGCACAGGCAGAGGTGGTCAGGAGCAGGCTCAGGCTCAGACCGGTAAGCAACAGATCGCGGCGTTTCATCAGGGCCTCTTTTCGCAAGGGTTTGCGCCAGAGTAGCACTCCCTCATACGGCCGCCACTTAAAAACCGATTGCACAATAGCCTGATAGCGCAAGAAAAAACCCCGCCGGACGAACCAGCGGGGTTTTCAATTTCGAAAAGCGGTAGACGCTTAACCCTCGGTGGACTCGCTGGCCGCCATCTGGGCGCGCAGTTCGTCGCCCTTCGAGCCGCGAGTCGAGTTCTGCGAACGCTCGACGATACGGGCCGACTTGCCGCGACGGTCACGCAGATAGTACAGCTTGGCGCGACGCACGACGCCGCGGCGCTTGACTTCGATCGAGTCGATGTTCGGCGACAGCAGCGGGAACTTACGCTCCACGCCTTCGCCGAAGGAAATTTTGCGGACGGTGAAGGTTTCGTTGATGCCCGTGCCGGCGCGGGCGATCACGACGCCCTCATAGGCCTGAACGCGCTCACGGTCGCCTTCCTTGATCTTCACGTTGACGCGGACGGTGTCGCCCGGTTGGAAAGCCGGAACGGTCTTGCCAGCCTTCAGCTTGGCCACTTCTTCGGCTTCGATCTTTTGAAGCAGGTTCATAATGTAACTCCAATTTTGGGCTTACTCCGCTTTGGGAGCGCCTTTTGCCTGTGATTTGGAAAGATACGCCGCCCAGAGGTCTGGTCTGCGTTCCTTCGTGGTTGCCTCTCTTTGTTTCTGCTTCCACGCGGCCATCTTCTTGTGATCGCCGGACAAAAGCACTTCGGGGATGTCGAGGCCTTCAAACGTCCGCGGTCGCGTGTACTGCGGGTGTTCGAGGAGACCATCCTCAAAACTCTCGGTATCGAGGCTTTCGGCGGCCCCCAGAACACCGGGGATGAGCCGCACGACCGCCTCTATGGTGACCAT
Organism: Asticcacaulis excentricus CB 48; assembly: GCF_000175215.2. NCBI lineage: Bacteria > Pseudomonadati > Pseudomonadota > Alphaproteobacteria > Caulobacterales > Caulobacteraceae > Asticcacaulis > Asticcacaulis excentricus. The sequence continues at coordinate 205,390 of NC_014816.1, forward strand.
CGCCGCGGACTCTCCGCCCGCAAGGACGGCGTCGCCGACGCTGATCTCTTCAAAGCCGCGTGCATCCAGCACGCGCTGATCGACGCCTTCGAAACGACCGCACAGCACGATCAGACCCGAAGCCTTCGACCATTCCCTGACCTTGTCCTGAGTAAGCCGCCGTCCACGGGCGCTCATATAGACTTTCGGCCGGTCATCGGCCCCCAGACTGTCCAGCGCCTTGGCAATGACATCTGCCTTCAGCACCTGTCCTGGACCGCCCCCGGCAGGGGTGTCGTCAAGAAAGCCGCGCTTATCGCTCGAAAAAGTCCGAATGTCCACAGGCTCAAGCGTCCAAAGACCAGATTCTTTTTGGGCATTCCCTAGAACCGATACGCCTAGCGGGCCGGGAAAGGCTTCGGGGAACATGGTCAGCACAGATACACGGTAGGGTGCGGCCACGGTCTCAGGGGGATGTTGAGGCAGGTCAGTCATTGGGTTGGCTCGGCAAGTCCCCAAATCTCAAGCCGGAAAAGGATGAGGCGGGACGATTTCAAACTTCCCCGGCGTGCCGGAGGAAGTGGCAGTCTGCCTTAGCACACTGACGGAGGGGGCTTACCACAGAAGTCCTGAAATACAAATCTTACTGCCGCAAACGCAGCGTCAGGCCAATGGTGCGCGGTTGGCCCACAAAGGCGTTGAAGGTCCCCGACTGCAGAGGCGCACCGAAGACCACCTGATAATAGGTCTCATTGGTCAGATTCGTCCCCCACAGGTCGAGCGCCACCGTCTCAGCGCGGTTCGCCACACTCAGTCGACCATTCATCAACGTATAGGCACCCTGAATCTTGATGGGAGCGAGATCAGAACCGGTATTGTAGTCGGCATTATAGCGCGCATCGAGCGCCGCCCCCCAGTTCAGTCCGCGCCATTCGCGGTGGTAATCGGCCTGAAGCGTCGCGGACCATTTGGGGGCAAACGAGGCGCGGGCATTGGTCAGGCGCGGCAGGCCAGGTACGGGCTGCGATCCGAACTGGCTCTCAGACCAGGTAACGCCGCTGACCAGACGCAGACCGTTTTTAAGCGTCACGCGCGTTTCCGTTTCAATGCCGTGCGACGTCAGTTCCGGCACCGAAGTGACGAGGAAGGTCGCCCCCAGAAAAGTGTTGAGCTGAAAATCGCGGAACTCCTGACGGAAGGCGGCGGCATCGAAGGCCAAACGCCCGCGCCACCAGCGGCCTTTTAGCCCGACCTCATAGGCGGTGACGGTTTCCGCACGGAAGGACGTGTCGCGATCGGCCGCATAGGTCGTCGTCTGTTCGCGGTCAAGATTGAAACCGCCACCCTTCCAGCCGCGTGCGACTGACGCATAGCTCATGAGAGAAGGCGTGGTCCGCCAGCTCAGCTTGAAAGTGCCGGTTAAGGCATCGTCTGACATCTTTTGGGTCAGGTCGAGACGGTTGAAGGCCGGGTTGGAAAAGGACTGACACAGCGTACCGAGGCCTGACGAACCCAAACTCTGTGCCGCCGCGCAGCCAACGCCGCCATCCGTATTGCGATAGGCGGAGTTCAGCGTCTTAGTCTGACGGTTGAGGCGCAGACCCAGTACCGCTGACACATCTGTCGTCAGGGCCCAGTCGAGATTGGCGAACAGAGCGGCATTATGTTCCGTCTGGCGGTGAATGTCGCGAGCGCCACCACCGATGGGATAGGCGCTGCCTGCTGTCAGACCCGTCAGGCTGGCGACGCGGTTGGTCGAAGCGCCGCTGGACAGCAGCAGACTGAGATAGGGCTCATAGTCTTCGCCATAGACGTAGGAGTCGCGTCTCGTCACCTTTTCCGACGACAGATAGACGCCGGTCAGCCAGTCGAGCGGGCCGTTTTTCCCGGACAGCCGCCATTCCTGACTGAGTGTATCAAAGCGCGTGCCGAAATCATCCGGGACGCGGTAATATATGTCGGCTCCGGAAAAGTCGGCATCATAGCCCTGTCGGTGATCAAAGCGACGTGATGCTGTGAGACTGGTCAGGGTCGGGCCGCTGTCGAGCCGCCAGTTGACCTCCGCCGACAAGCCGCCATCCTTGATATGCTGAGCGGTTGAGCGGTTGCTGAAGGCGCGGCGGCCTTCGACATCGGCGGTGGTGGGCACGCCGTTGCCCGATGCCAGACTGTTGATCCACGGCGCGGTTGCCCCAACCTGAACCACCGTGCCGGTGCAGCAGTTTTCGTCGCGCGCCGTGTAATCGGCAATCAGCCGCACTCTGAGGCGGTCGGAATCCATGTATAGGAGTTGACCACGCAATGAGTCATAGTTCTGATCGCCGTCTCGGGTTTCGCTTCGCGGCCCCTGACCCGCATTGATCCGGTACTGGCCGTCGCGTTGCCGGTGAACCAAAGACAGCGAACCCGCCCATTTGTCGGCCAAGGGTCCCGACACATAGGCGGTAGCCGCCAAGGTGCCGCGTTCGCCCGCCGTCACCTCATAGACCTGTTCCGGCGTAAAGCGCGGTGCCTCGGTAACGGCCTGAATAATGCCTGCCGACGCGCCCTTGCCGAACAGGCTGGTCTGGGGCCCTTTGAGGATTTCGATGCGCTCAACAACCCCCAGATCGCTCATGGCTGTAGCGGTGCGGGCGCGCACCACGCCGTCAATGACCACGCTGACGGATGACTCCAGTCCCGGATTGTCGCCAACCGTGCCGACGCCGCGCAAACGCGCTGTGGTCTGTGCCTCGTTGGCCGTGGAGGTGATCAGAAGCGACGGCGTTAACACCTGCGCATCGCGCAAATCATAGGCGCCACCTCTGCGCAATTGTTCGCCGGTAATCACGGCCACAGATATCGGCGCGCGCGCCAGCGACTCAGGCTTTTTGCGCGCTGTCACCACCACTTCGGTCACCTCCTGTGCCCACACAGGTCCCGCCGCAACGCTGACCAAAGCGCTGGCGCTCAGCAGACGGACGGCGAGGGGGAGTGCGTGACAGCGGGAGGACAAACGCATGCGGGAACCTTTGAGACACTCTGCTTTTTTGAACGTGACCCAATAAAACGTTCAAAAAATATGCGCAAGGTCAAAATGCCATCTGAGGGTTCTTAGGACTTTTGTAAGAAGGGCTAACTGTTTTCAGCCTTGTCTGAGGCCCGACGGAACGGACCCCGGTAATCCGGGCTTTTGCGGCGGCGGCGGTCGGGGCCGGTATAGCTGGCCGATTTAACCCACGCCCGTTCGTTATCGATCACGCTTTTCATGCGGTCGATCAGGGCGCGCGCCGTTAGCGGCTTGGCCACAAACTCATTTACCCCCGCATCGCGCGCTGCCAGCACATGCGAGCGGTCCGTGTGGCCGGTCATCATTATGATGGGTACGTAAGGGTGGGGGCTGTCGGAACCGGTACGGATCAGGCGCGTCATTTCTATGCCATCCAACGTTTCCATAACGAGGTCGCAAATAATGACGTCGGGCCGCCAGTCACGCACAATTTCCAGTGCTTCGGCGCCATCGGACGCTTCGCGGATATGTGTGATCCCCATGGCGCGCAACATAGTGCAGACAATAACCCGCATGTAGTGGTTATCGTCAACGACCAGCGCCAGAACACGCGAAAAGCTACTCACTCAGTCCTCACAGTCCAAAATTAGACCGGTTGTGACTCCGGGGGCACTCACCCTTTACGAAATCAGTAATCTTAGCGATAGGTTAATAGACGCTTTCAATTGGCGCCACCGCCAAAAAAAATTCATGCCCTACCGAAGACAGGGGTTTTGACGTCTCCGCGGAACCGGCCCATACTCCGGCCCAAATAGATGGGGGTCCCCAATGATCGACTGGCGTAACCGTACCGTCCTCAGCGCCGCCGCAGCGGTCCTGATTTCCGGATTTTGTGTAGGGTTTCTGACGGCCAAGGCGACCGAGGGTGGTTTTCGCAAGGCGGCCCCAGAAGGTCAGATCCCTATAACCGAAACCATGGGTAAGCTGTTCGGCAAGGTGCGTGACAAAAACGCCCCGCGCTCTGGCGGCATGAAGCCAACCGGTTTTGCCGTCTGGAAACAGAGGCTCGATACATCGGGGTCATCGCCGCAGGCCTGTATCGAATTCTCTAAACCGTTGGATGCCTCCAAATCCTATGGCGACTATGTGCTAGTGTCGCCTGAACTGCCATCGGCTCCGGCGGTGACGGTGAAGGGTTCGGAGCTGTGCGTCGGAGGCTTCGGCTTTACCGACCGCCGGGTGACCCTGCTTAAAGGTTTGCCCTCGGCCGGCAAGGACACTTTGAAACAGAATGCCGATGTCGATTTCGCCTTCGGGGAAAAGCCGCCCTATGTCGGTTTCGCCGGCAATGGTGTCATTTTGCCACGTGAGGAATCCGACGGGGTAGCGGTTGAAAGCCTGAACGTCTCGACCCTGGCCTTTGAGGTCTGGCGTGTCGGTGACCGCAATTTGGTGCGCAAGACGATCAGCGCGCCAGACGCTACTGCCGAAGGCGATTACGACTACGAATGGGGTGAGGACAGCCCTAAGGGCGAAGGCTACAAGATTTGGTCCGGCAAGGTGGCGGTGAAGGGCGGCGCGGGAGAGCGCGTCACTACCGTCTTCCCGCTGGGGGCGGTGTTGAAAGACCTTAAGGCCGGGGCCTATGTGGTTAAGGTGCGCGACGCTTCGGGCGGCCGTGATAAGACGGAAGGCGATCAGCCGGCGCAGGCCCGTCGCTGGATATTGTTCACCGATATGGCGCTGACCACCTATACTGGCACAACCGGGGTGGATGTGGTGGTGCGCTCGCTCAAAACGGCCCGCCCGATGGGGTCGGTGCGCGTGGCGTTGGTGGCCCAGAATGGCGAAGAACTGGCCTCGGCCAATTCAACTAGCGATGGTCGCGTGCATTTTGACAAGGCCCTGCTGAAGGGCGAAGACGCCCTGTCGCCCAAGATGATCATGGCCTATGGCCCGGCGGAAGACTTCACCGCCATGGACATCCACGCCTCGCCGATGGACTTCTCGTCGCAGGGCGTGGGTGGGCGTTCGGATGAGAAGCTGACCGATGGCCGCACGGCCAATGCGCTGGTGGACGGTTATCTCTATACTGACCGTGGCATCTATCGTCCCGGTGAAATGGTGCGTCTGGTGGCGCTGGTGCGTGATCCGGACGGCAAGGCGATCAAGGATCGCAAGGGCGCGCTCGTCGTCTATCGCCCGTCTGGCGTCGAAGCCTTCCGCTTTCCGTTCGCCCAGACACCGCAAGGCTTTGCCTATGCCAATATCGCCCTGCCGAAGTCGGCCCCGCGCGGGCAATGGCGCGCCAAATTGCTGATCGAGGGCATTGACGAAGAACAGGGTAGCGCCGGGTTCGCCGTAGAAGACTTTGCGCCGCAACGCCTTGGCGTCGATATGAAAGCCGATGTTGAGCGGCCGCTGACCGCTGTCAGTGAGACGCGTGCTGTGCAGGTGGCTGCCCGCTTCCTTTATGGCGCTTCGGGGTCTGGCCTGACGGTTTCGGGTTCGGCGCGTATACGTGTCGATCGCAACCCGTTCCCAAAGTATAAAGATTACCGCTTCGGCAATGAGCAAGCGCCCTTTGATGAGCAGTACGCCGATCTGCCTCAAACGGCGACCGATGCCGAGGGCAAGGCGGTGCTGCCCTTTGCCTCCAACTACGACACGGATCAACCTTTGACAGCGCTGGTTACAGCGTCGGTGTTTGAGCCCGGTGGCCGACCGGTCAGCGAGGTTGAGACGCTGCGCATCCGCACCAAGCCCGTCTATGTCGGGGTCAGGCTCGACACCAAGGATGCCAAGGGCGGTGAAAACCCGGTGACGGCTTTTAGCCTGATCGCGCTGAATGCGCAGGGCGCCCCGGTGACGGCGCGCGGCGTGAAGGTCAAGCTGATTTCAGAAAACTGGAACTACGACTGGTATCAGCAGGATGGGCGCTGGCAGTGGCGGCGGACTTCCAAGGATGTGGTCATTTCCGATAAGGATTATGAGATCGGGGCGGCATCGCCGCTGAATTTCGAAAACCGTCTGGGTTGGGGCGATTATCGTCTGGAGATCACCCAGGCATCGACGGGCGCCAGGACGGTGATCCGCTTCGCCGCCGGTTGGGGTGCGCCCTCCGATGGCACTGAGGCCCCGGATTTTGTGCGCCTGACCGCCGGGTCGCAGAGCTATGCCCAGGGCGATACCATCTCGCTGACGCTGAAATCACCGTATAAGGGCGAGGCACAGGTCGCGGTGGCCAATGACCGCCTGATCGACCTGAAAACCGTCAGTGTGGGCGATAATGGCACCACGGTGCGCCTCAAGACCGATGCGCGCTGGGGCGGAGGGGCCTATGTGATGGTCAGCGTGGTGCAGCCGCGCGACCCGGTCGATGCCTCCAAGCCGCGCCGGGCCATGGGCCTGATTTATGTGCCGCTTGACCCCAAGAACCGCAAACTGAACGTCACACTGGACCTTAAAGATAAGGTGTTCCGTCCCGACTTTTCCAAGTCCGGTCAGGCCCTTATCGACGTGCCGGTCAAGGTCGAAGGTGCGGGCCTCGGCAAGACGGCGCGCGTATCGCTTGCGGTCGTGGATCAGGGCATTATCAACCTGACCAAGTTCAAGACCCCTGATCCCGCCGGATTCTATTTCGGTAAGCGGGCGCTGGGGCTCGAATATCGTGACGACTACGGCCGACTGCTCGATCCCAATATGGGCGCGGCAGCCGACGTCTTCGGTGGCGATCAAATCGGTGGCGATGGACTGACCACCACGCCGATCAAGACGGTCGCCCTGTGGTCGGGGGTCGTCAATACGGGCATTGATGGCAAAGCACATATCAAATTGCCGGTTGGCAAGTTCAATGGCGAGCTAAAAATCATGGCCGTGGCCTGGACCGACGATGCAGTCGGTTCGGCCGAGGACAAGCTCACTGTGCGTCAGCCGGTGGTCGCCGAACTGGCCCTCCCGCGCTTCCTCGCTCCGGGCGATAAGGCCTATGCCACGCTGGAACTGAATAATGTCGAAGGCAAGCCGGGCCTCTATGAGAGCCTCGTGAAGGGCTTCAACGGTATCGTCACGGCCTTCAAAAAGGCCTTTAATATCGGTCAGGGGCAAAGGGTGCAGGAGGGCATCCTCATTCAGGCTCCCTCAACGGTGGGTGTGTCGAAGATTAATCTGGCGCTGTCGGGTCAGGGCTATGGCTTCGACGAGGATTATCAGATCCAGACCCGCATGGGCTGGGGCGCACAGACACGCACGATGATTGATCAGCAGGCACCGGGGGCAGTCTTCACCTTACCGCCGGATCTGCTCAGTGGCTTGCAGCCGGGGTCGGCGACGGTTCAGGTTTCTTATTCACCCTTCCGCGGCATTGATCCGGGGCCGCTGGCGGCGGCGCTCAACCGCTATCCCTATGGCTGTACCGAACAGATCATCTCGGCGGCCTATCCGTGGCTATATGTGAGTGGCGCGGATGCGGCGCGGGCCCAGACCATCCTCAAGGGGGCGGTCAACCGCCTGCTGGATCGTCAGTCGGCGGATGGAGCCTTTGGTCTGTGGCGCGCAGGTGACGGTGAAGCCGAAGGCTGGATTGGGGCCTATGCCACCGACTTCCTCCTCGAGGCGCGCAAACGTGGCGTCTATGTGCCGCAGGAGGTCATCGACAAGGCGATGAATGCCATGCGCGACATGTCTAAGCCGGAAGGTTTCACCTCGGTGTCTTATCGCCTCAAGATCGAGGAAGGTCCGTGGTGGAACGCCATGGCCGCCAAGACTGTCTCTGAAGAGATGCGTTCGCGCGCCTCAGCCTACGCTCTTTACGTGATGGCCAAGGCGGGTTCGGGCGATCTGGCGCGCCTGCGCTGGTATCACGATGTGCAGTTCAAGGCCGAGAGGTCACCGGTGTCGAAAGCGCAGGTCGGTGCGGCTCTGGCCCTGATGGGTGATAAGGCGCGGGCCAGATCGGCCTTCCGTCAGGCGGCGCAGGGTATGGGCTATAAAGCGACCTATGACTGGTATCAATCGCCTCTGCGGGACGTGGCTGCGGTAATCGCCCTGGCCTATGAGGCCGGGGAGCTGGATACGGCGAAAACGCTCATCCCGCTTCTGGAACGCCATGTCAAAGGCCCGGACGAGATGAATACGCAGGAGCAGGCGCAGGTGCTGAAAGCCGCGTCCTTGATGCTGGCTCAGGCCGGACCCCTCAGCATTAAGGGCGAGAATGTCAAGGCGCTGGACGGCAAGTCGAGCTTGCAACGCTTCCAGATCGCTGCGGTCAAGGACGCGAAGTTCACCAATCAGGGCAAGGGCGCGGTCTGGCGCACCATCACCGTCACGGGTGTGCCTGTGGCCCCGCCGCCGGCGCAAGCCAAGGGCTATACTATCGACAAGGCCTACTACACGCTTCAGGGTCAGCGTATCGACCCATCGCAAGTTGTGCAGGGTCAGAAGGTGCTGGTGGTTATCAGTGGACGGACGAACTATGCTGAAACCCGGCCGGTTGTGGTCGATGACGCTCTGCCCGCGGGCTTCGAAATCGAGATGACCCTGTCGCGCGATGACGCGCAGAATGGCCCTTTCCGTTTTGTCGGCGACCTTAGCCAGACCGATGTGCAGGAAGCTCGCGACGACCGCTATGTGGCAGCGCTGGACGTGTCGGCCAACAGTGGTTTTGCCATGGCCTATGTGGCGCGCGCCGTAACGCCTGGTGATTACTACCTGCCGGGCGTCGAGGTGAAGGACCTCTATCGGCACGACCTCTTTGCGCGCACAGCGGGCGGGCGACTGACGGTGGCCCCGCGATGAGAAAGAAGCCCCTCCCCTGATGTTCAGGGGAGGGGCCGGCTTAAGGCCGGGGGGTTAATGACGCTTTTGACCCCCCTCCGTTGTGAACAGCGCTGCCCCCCTTCAATCAGGGGGATGCTTTGTAGGTAATCCATGCGCTTTAAGCCCGACGCTTATGTCCCCCGCCTCATCAAACCCCTGATCGGCTTTGTGGCCTTTCAGGTGGCGGTGTGTGTGGCCGATCTGGTCCTGCCGCCCGACCTAACGCGTGCCGAAGCCGCCTCGGCCGTGGCGCTTGATCACAACGGTGCATGGCTGCGGGCACTGCCCGTCCAAGGAGGGACGTGGCGTATCCGTGCCGACCTCGACCGCACCGACCCCGGCTTTATCAAACACCTCCTCAAGGTCGAGGACGAACGTTTCTGGTGGCATCAGGGGGTCGATGCTGTGGCGATTGCGCGCGCGTTTGGCTCCAACCTGAGCGCGGGTGGCATAGTTTCCGGCGGCTCGACTTTGTCCATGCAGACGGCGCGACTGCTGGAGCCCAAACCCCGTAACTACCTCTCGAAGCTGATTGAGGTCTTTCGGGCATGGCAACTGGAGGCGCGGTTCTCCAAGCGTGATATCCTGTCGCTCTATCTGACACTGGCTCCCTATGGTGGCAATCTGGAAGGGGTCCGCGCGGCTTCGCTGTCTTACTTCGGACATGAGCCGGAAAGCCTTACCTTGGGCGAACAAGCCTTGCTGATCGCCTTGCCGCAGGCCCCTGAAGCGCGCCGTCCGGACCGCCACCCCGAACGCGCCTTGCGGGCGCGCAATCTTGTGCTGGAGCGTATGGCGGCCAAAGGCGTGCTAAGTGCCACGCAGGCTGGCGAAGCCAAGACCGAGCCTATGGTCGTTAAGCGCTTTGCCTTCCCTGCGCTGGGCTGGCATGCGGCGGGCCGGCTGGCATCGGAGGCCAGAGGCCTCCAGGCAACCGTGGTGACGACGCTTGACGCGCAATTGCAGGCGCGGCTGGAAGCTTTGGCGCGGCAAACGGCGGTAGCGCAGGGGCCAAACTCATCGACGGCCATCCTCGTCATCGAAATCCGTTCGCGGGCCGTGAGGGCCAGCGTCGGTTCGGCGGGCCTTGACCGCACGGGCGGGTGGATCGATATGGTGCAAGCCATCCGCTCGCCCGGCTCGACGCTCAAACCGTTTATCTACGGCTTTGGGTTTGAAGAGGGGATCGTGGCTCCCGAGACGCGTCTTATGGACGCGCCAACGCGCTTTGGTGACTACCAGCCGGAAAACTTCGACAAGGTGTTTCATGGGGAGGTGTCGGCCAAGGAAGCCCTGACGCACTCGCTCAATGTGCCCGCCGTGGCGGTGCTCAATCGTATCGGGGCCGGGGCTTTTGAGTCGCGTTTGCAAGGGGTGGGGGTGCACCTGATCCGCCCCAAGACCGGCCTGCGCGATGCCGGTTTGGCGCTGGCACTGGGTGGGGCGGGCATCGAGTTGCAGGATCTGGGGGCGCTCTATGCAGCTTTGGGTGATAAGGGCCTGATGAAGCCGCTGGCTTGGACGGAAGCCGAGGCTAAGGCCAATCTCAGCCGTCCCGGTCAGCGACTGATGGCTGCTGACGCGGCTTCGCGCGTCATTAGTATCTTACGTGAAACCCCGCCGCCCGCCGGCCGCCTGCCTGCGCATCTCATGAAAACGGCTAACCGTCCAGCCTATAAGACCGGTACCTCCTACGGTTTCCGCGATGCGCTGGCGGTCGGGGTCGCGGGCGGATATGCGGTATTGGTGTGGACGGGTCGCCCCGATGGCGGTTCGCGCGCCGATCAGACGGGCCGTGAAGCCTCTGCACCCTTGCTGTTCGACGTCTTCGATCAGATCAATGCCCCGTCTCAGGCCCCGCAAAGCCTGACCCCGGCGGCGGCTCCTGAAGCGTTGAAGGCGCTCAAACCCGCTGCGCGCGGGCCGTCCATCCTCTTCCCACCGGATCAGGCGACCGTGTATGTTGAGGGTCAGGTGACGGGGGGCAAGTTGAGCGTTACGCGCGGGCTAAAACCGTCGGCGCGGGGCAAGGCGCCGCTGAATTGGTACGTCAATGGTCAGCCTATGATGGCCGATACGGAAGGTCGCGTGGAATGGCGGCCTGACGCCGAAGGGTTTTACGAGGTCAGCGTCGTCGATGCCGATGGCGTCACCAACCGCTCCCGCGTACGGGTCAAGGCGATTGCTCAGCGAAAGCCTTAATTCGCGCCCTTTGGCTTTTTCAGCACAAACAAGTCCGGTCGCACGGCTGTGTTTCGGTCAAAGGTGACAAGCCTGACGCGCGTGCCCTTACCCTGCTGATCCGTCACTGTCCATTCGCCCAGTTGCAGGGCATTGCCACGCTCGATGAAGGTCATCAGAATCGAGCCTTCGACGTCGCGACGGCGATCGCGCGCCTTCAGGCGGAAGCCGTCCGTGGTCGGTGTGACCTCTGTGACGATGACGCCCTGATCAAGACGAATTTGTTTCGAAAGGAACAGCGACAGCGGTGTGGCGTTGAGGGGGTACTGGTTAAAGGCCTTCAGGCGCGGGTCCCAGGTATTCACCGTTTTGCCGTCCGATACGACCAGCAGCGAATAGGGGGCATCGTATTCAAAGCGGATCTTGCCGGGCCGTTGCAGCCACCACTTACCAGCGGTGGTGCGCCCCTTGTAATCCGTCTGTTCAAAGCGACCACCCCCTGTGCCTAAAGACTGCAGATAGGCGACGGCGCGGTCGATGCGGCCTTGATCCTGCGCGCTGAACTTGGGCGGAGTGACGAATTGCTGGATAGTGTTACGCCCCTGCGCCCACGCAGGCGCGGTGGTCAGCAGGCTGGCGGCGGTCAGGCCCGTGAGCAGGGCGCGTTTGGTAAGCTCGGTCATGATCTCTCTCATACGTTGATACGATCCGTTGAGAAAGACCTTAACCGGCTATGATGACGGGTTGAGGGCGTCAAAATGACATAAGGACCGCACAAGATGGCGGTAAACTAAATCGCGGGTGAATGGGGTCTACAGCCGCGCGACACACTCAATCTCAATCGCCGCATTCAGCGCCAATTGCGTCACGCCAAAGGCTGAGCAGACGGGCAGCGGCTTGTCGCTAAAACAGGCCGCAAAAAGTCTATTGAAACACTCAAGCTGCCCCATATCAGTGAGCATGACCCGCACTGAGATCAGCGCGTCCAGCCCCAGATCAAAGCGGGCCAGCGACGCCGCCACGTTGGCTATCATCTGCGCCACCTCGGCCTCAAAACCATCGGCAAGATTGCCGTTGTCATCATCTCCGATATGACCCGACAGGTAGAGGGTGTTGCCGATACGCACGGCCTCGGAAAAGGCCGCATCGAAAGGGTACGCATAGAAGGTGGGTTCGGGGCTCATAGGCCATATATGCGGCTTCGGCGCGGTGCCTGTCCAGTGTATGTCGAAACAAAAAAGCCGGAGCGTAGGGCCCCGGCTTTTCCAATTGCATCGCTCAGAAAGCGATTAGCCTTCAGAAGCTTCCTCAGCAGGGGCTTCTTCAGCGGCCGGAGCGGCAGCAGCCGCTTCGGCTTCGGCCTTGGCAGCGGCTTCGGCGTCCAGACGGTCCTGCTCGCGTTGAGCGCGTTCGGCTGCGCGTTCCTGAGCCTTCTTGCCCGGCGTACCCTTTTGCGGGTTGTTGCCGTGTTCCCACTTCACAAGGCCTTCCTTCGACAGGAAGCGCGCGACGCGGTCGGTCGGCTGAGCGCCTTTCTTGAGCCAGTCGGCGATGACTTCGGTCTTCAGGGTGACGCGGTTGGCGTCGTCCTTTGACAGCATCGGGTTATACGAGCCCACCTTGGCGATGAACTTACCGTCGCGCGGAGCGGCGGCATCAGCGATAACGATATGGTAGTACGGGCGCTTCTTGGAGCCACCGCGGGCCAGACGAATTTTCAGCATGATAAGATCCTTTGATAGGCTGAGTTTCGAGTGAGGGGGTTATTTCTTTTTGGGGTCGAACGGGTTAGCCCCGCCTAGCCCCGGAAGGGAGTTGCCGAGCCCCGGCAAACCGGAAAGCCCGCCAGGTATATTGGGCAGTTTGCCGGCGCCGAGCTGTTTCAGGCGCTCGAAATCGGCGCCCATATTGTCGCCAATGGCGGGGTTGTTTTCGAGCTTTTTGCCCATCTGCTGCATCTGGGCCATGTTGGGCATGTTCCCCAGGCCCAGCATCTTGGCCATATTGCCCATGCCCTTACCACCATTACGGGCCATCATCTTGAAGACGTCGGCCATCTGACGGTGCTGTTTCAGAAGGCGATTGATTTCCGCGACATCGACGCCGGCCCCGGCAGCGATGCGGCGCTTGCGTGAAGCGTTGAGCAGATCGGGCTTTTTGCGCTCGGCCTTGGTCATAGAGGAGATGATAGCGATCTGACGGTCAAACATCTTGTCCGAGATGTTCATCTCGTCCATCTGCTTCTTGACCTTCTGCACACCCGGGAGCAGACCCATAATGCCGCCCATGCCGCCCATGCGCTTCATCTGACCCAGCTGATCGGCAAGGTCATTGAGGTCGAACTGCCCCTTGGACAGCTTCTTGGCCATCTGCTCGGCCTTGGCCGCGTCCAGCTCCTGCGCCGCCTTTTCGACCAGCGCCACCACGTCGCCCTGGCCCAGAATACGGCCGGCGATACGGCGGGCATCAAAGACATCCAGCGCATCGACCTTCTCACCCGAACCGGTGAACTTGATCGGCAAGCCGGTGACAGCGCGCATGCTAAGCATGGCCCCGCCGCGACCGTCGCCGTCCACGCGGGTGAGGATCAGTCCGGTTAGCGGCAGGCGGGCATGGAAGGCTTCGGCGGTGCGCACCGCGTCCTGACCTGTCAGCGAGTCGGCTACCAGGAAGGTCTCGACCGGCTTCGAGAGGCTGGCGATCTCAGCCGCCTCAGCCATCAGGGCCTCGTCCAGCGTCGTGCGACCGGCGGTGTCGAGGATCAGAACGTCGTAGCCCTGAAGTTTGGCCGATTGCAGAGCACGGCGGGTGATTTCCACCGCGCTCTGACCCGCGATGATCGGCAGCACATCGACACCCACCTGTTCGCCGAGCAGTTTTAACTGCTCCATAGCGGCGGGACGGCGTGTATCGAGCGAGGCCATCATGACCTTCTTGCGCTCGAACTTCGACAGGCGCAGCGCCAGCTTCGCCGAGGTGGTGGTCTTACCCGACCCTTGGAGACCAGCCATCAGGATGACGGCGGGCGGCACGGCCGCGAGGTCGATCGGGGTCGGCTCCTCGCCCCCCAGCATGTCGATCAGGCCGTCATAGACGATTTTCACCACCTGATCGGCGGGCTTGACCGCCTTGATGATGGCTTCCCCGGCGGCCAGCTCGCGCGCCTTGGTCATGAACTGACGCACGACCGGCAGAGCGACGTCGGCGTCGAGCAGGGCGACGCGGACCTCGCGCAGGGCTTCGTCAACGTCCTTTTCCGAAAGGACGCCGCGGCCACCCAGACGGTCGAAAAGACCGGATAAGCGCTCGTTCAGCGAGTCGAACATGCTTCTAATGCCTTATGTGTCGGTATCGGAACCGTACCTTTCGCAAAACAAAAAGACCCCGAGAACGCAACGCGTCGTCGGGGAGCCTCCGGTCCCCGTCCGATAGCTGTGATCGGGGTTGTGACCTGAGAGGTTTGGTGTGCAAAAGGCGTGGGTCGCCTGAATGTTGCGTTCCTATGACGGCTCAGCCCCTAAGAGTCAAGCCACCTGTTGAAATCATAGGCTTTCAGCGCCTCTGCGGACCACCGGGCGTTCAGCCGTGCAGGCGTGGCGCGAGCGGCCGCCATTTTTGAAGCGCGGGCGACGGGGTCGGACACCAGACGGCGTAGACTGTCCGCCGCCGCATGGATATCGGGTTCGGCCCACACCTGCGCCGGGTTATGCGGCAAGGCGCTGTAGGGACCGTCCGGATCCTGCAGCGGTACCGGACTAGCCGGAACCGGGTAACCGTTGTCTGCGGTGAGAAAATCATTGCCTGTGCCCTCGGTGGCGACGACGACAACCCCAGCATTCATGGCCTCCAGCAGGCCAAGTCCGAACCCTTCGGCCCGATGCAGGGACAGAAAGATATCGACCGAGGCCATCAACCGGTCCATGTCTTCGTTGCTCAGGTGTTCGGATAACAGTCTAATATCCGGGCGACTAGCGATCTGTTCGGCCAGTCTGGTTTGTGTGATGGTATCCAGAGACGATGCTTTCAGCGTCAGGGCCGCATGAGGGGTTGGTTCAGGAAACGCCGTCAACCACGCTTCAATCGACGCCCAAGGATTTTTGCGCGCAGGCGACGAGTTGACGTCGAACAGACTTAAGACCTTGCAATGGTCGGGGCAAAGGCCAAAGCGGGCGGGATCAGGTTGCGGCGGGGCTGAGATAAGCGGGTGCGGCATGACGCGTAGTCGCCCGCATAGATCATCGAGCCCCTCAACGCGCAGAGCCTCCGCCAGCGCGTTGGCGACATAGGCACTGGGCGTCCATACCTCGTGCAGCCAGCGCACCATTCGCGCCCATTGTGGCGGGGCCAGCGGTGTCTCCCACGCCCAGTAGCCGATCCGGTAGCGGTCACGCCATTGATCGGGTCTGTGCGCCATCAGCGCGACCATAGCTTCGGGGGCATTCGCATGGATGAGCCACACGCCGCCCCTACCGGGCAAAACCGCCTTCCCATCCAGAATATGACGGAAGCAGGGGCGCAGATCATGGCGCACGACTGCGTATCCGGCGGCTTCAAGTGCCTCGGCACTCAGTCTGCCTGCACGACCTATACCCTGATTTTCATTGAAAAAGCCGGAAATAATCAGAGGGCCTGGTGACAGCCTGTCTGCCCGCGGCCATTGGCCCATGCGCGTGAAAGCGATGGCTTCAAGGACGCCGTGGATCAGGGGAAGACGGTATTTGAGAGGTAGGCGGCGCAACAGGGACATGCGCTGTGCTTAAACCAAGGCGGCTAAACCTTAAAGCCCCAGCCAGCGGCGGCGTTGTTGCCAGTACGTTTCGAACTGATCCGCAAGGCCTTGGTCGGCAAAGTTCACCACTTTGACCATACCGGTTTCTTTGGTGTCGGAATGGATAGAGATGGAGTCGGCATCTTGCAGTGAGGCGGCTTCGACAAACTTGAAGAACGCACCGAAAAAGGCGTCTTGCTCAGAAGCATTGGCGATGTCGAATTGCAAGCTGACCACGACTAAACCCTCTTTCGCAAACCATATGTAAAAGCTCAGGCCTTGTCCCCGACCCGTATAAAATATGTGCGGTGCACAATACGTAAATAAAAACCTAAATCGATGGGGGAGTCAAATAAGGCTGCGGTAAAAACCCTACGTGTGGCGTCAGGGTGTCATGTGCCTGAAAATTGTGCCGATATGGCCCACAAGGGGAAGCCGTAACCCGCTTCCCCAAGGAGACGAAAACTCACATCTGCGTGAACGGACAGCCTACGGCAATTACTCTGCCGCCTGAACTCGTGTCCCCGGTTGCAGCAGCTTTTTAATATTGCGCGCGGCTTGACGAATGCGATGTTCGTTTTCGACCAGTCCGATGCGGACATAGCCTTCGCCATATTCCCCGAAGCCGAGGCCCGGAGCGACGGCGACGTGGGCTTCTTCGATCAGCAGCTTGGCGAATTCGATCGAGCCCAGATGTTTGAACTTATCGGGAATTTCGGCCCAGGCGAACATCGACGCCGGGGGCGGCGGGATATCCCACCCGGCGCGCTTCATGGATTCGACCAGCACGTCGCGGCGCGACTTATAGATGTTGCGGATTTCCTCAACATTGTCCTGTGGGCCGTTGAGCGCGGCGGCAGCCGCCACCTGCATCGGCGTGAAGCCGCCGTAATCGAGATAGGACTTCACGCGGGCCAGTGCGGCGCAGATGTCCGAATTCCCGACGACCATGCCGACGCGCCAGCCGGCCATGGCATAGGTCTTCGACAGCGAATTGATCTCCACGGAGCGTTTGATGGCGCCTTCGACCTGAAGGATGGAGGGCGGAGGGTTGTTCTCGAAATAGATTTCCGAATAGGCGATGTCGGACAGCACGATCAGGTCATGCTTTTCGGCAATTCGGATGACTTCCTTGTAGAAATCCAGATCGACCCACTGTGCCGTCGGGTTGGACGGATAGGAGACGATCAGCACCGACGGCGTCGGCACGGAGTGCTTTACCGCGCGCTCGATGCCCGACAGATACTGTTCCGGCGACAGGGCTGGGACGTGGCGTATGACACCACCAGCCATCAGGAAGCCGAAGGCGTGGATCGGGTAGGCCGGATTGGGGCAGATGACCGTATCGCCGGGTCCGGTAATAGCCATGGCGAGGTTGGCAAAGCCTTCCTTGGAGCCGAGCGTCGCCACGACTTCGGTATCGGGATTGAGCTTCACGCCGTAGCGGCGCTCATAGTAGCCCGCCATGGCCTTGCGCAGGCCCTGCACGCCCTTGGATACCGAATATCCGTGTGTTTTGGGCTTTTTGACCGTCTCAACCAGCTTATCCACAATATGCGGGGCTGTATCCATGTCGGGATTGCCCATCCCAAAGTCGATCACATCGGTGCCTGCTGCGCGCAGACGGGCCTTCACCTTGTTGACTTCTTCGAAGACATAAGGCGGCAGACGCCGGATACGGTAAAAATCGCGCATTATTGCACCTGAGAAAAGAACGTGACCGGATGCGGTCTGAGAGGGGTTGATCGGGAGTGAAAGACAAAAAGCCCGCAAGGTCGCAACGGACCTGCGGGCCAGACCATATGACTCATCAAACGTCGATTGTCATCCCATGAGAGGCGCTTTTTTCGGAAATTTTTGCGTTATATGAAAAATAATCTTCTAAATCGCCATCCGTCAACCGCATGAACATCAAGCAGGTAGCTGGAACCGCTTGCGGTTTTCGGCCCATTCCGCGGGGGTCTGCCCCCAGATATCGACCGCCACATCAACATATGGGGGTGGCAGGCGCCCCGGTCCGCGGTCGGACGACCCCAGAGCCTGTGCCACGCGCTGAGAGCCGATATTGTTGGGCGCTATGGTATGGATCACGTCGTCCCAGCCCAGAACGTCAAACACATAGTCGATGCAGGCGGCCGCCGCTTCGGTGGCGTAGCCCTTGCCCTGCGCCGAAGACAACAGGCCCCAGCCGACTTCGCGGGCGGGCCACTGATAGGGATAGAGCGGCCCGATGCGGCCTACCCAGGCGCCGGTCGCCTTTTCCAGCACGCTGAACATATGAAAGCCGTCGAGTGCCCATGCCCCGGCTATGGCCCGCGTCACGCGCCAGGTTACGGCGTCCGGCGTTACCCCGCCCAAATGCGTCATGACCTTTTCATCGGACTGAAAACGACAGAAGGCCGGAAAATCTTCGGTCACCGGCGGGCGCAGTATCAGACGCGGCGTCTCAAGAGTGGGACCAAGGGGCGAGGTCGTGGGCAAACGAGTCATGGTGCCGGCTTAGCCTCAGCGTCCGGCCCTTGCCAGTGACAAATCGGTTATCCGAAAGGCAGGTAACAAAAAAGAGCCTCCGAAGAGGCCCTTTCTGCATCTGGCAACCCTTTGATTATCCGGCTTTGCGCCGAACCCTTGCGGGCGGGGGAAACTGTCTCAGCCAGTCTGTTTTCCGTGGATTAGGCCAGAGACGGGTCGATCGCCTTACAGGCTTCGATCAGGCCCTGAACGCTTTCGACCGACTTGGCGAACATGGCCTTTTCTTCGTCGTTCGTGGTGAACTCGATGACCTTTTCCGCGCCGTCCTTACCGATCAGAACCGGCACGCCGACATAGAGGTCGTTGAGGCCGTACTGACCCGTCAGATAGGCGGCGCACGGCAGGACGCGCTTCTTGTCCTTCAGGTAGGAGGTGGCCATGGCGATGGCCGATTCCGCCGGGGCGTAGAAGGCCGAACCGGTCTTCAGCAAGGCGACGATTTCGCCGCCACCGCCACGGGTGCGCTTTACGATAGCGTCCAGTTCGTCCTGCGACAGGAAGCCGGCCTTCACAGCGTCCGGCAGAGGCAGGCCGCCAACGGTCGAGTGACGCACCATCGGCACCATGTCGTCACCGTGGCCGCCAAGCGTCCAGGCGTGGATGTCTTCGACCGAGATGCCGGTCTTTTCGGCCAGGAAATAGGCAAAGCGCGCCGAGTCGAGCACGCCGGCCATGCCGATGACCTTCGAGGTCGGCAGGCCCGAGAACTTTTGCAGCGCCCACACCATGGCGTCGAGCGGGTTGGTGATACAGATGACAAAGGCGTTCGGTGCGTATTGCTTGATACCTTCGCCAACGGCCTTCATGACTTTCAGGTTGATACCCAGTAGGTCGTCGCGGCTCATGCCCGGCTTGCGCGGCACGCCAGCGGTGACGATACACACGTCGGCACCGGCAATATCGGCATAGTCGTTGGCGCCCTTAAGTGCGACGTCCTTGCCGAAGACGGCCGAGGCTTCGGCGATGTCCAGGGCCTTACCCTGCGGCACACCTTCGGTGATATCGAACAGGACGACATCGCCCAGTTCCTCACGCGCGGCGATATGGGCCAGCGTGCCCCCGATCATACCCGAACCGATCAAAGCAATTTTGGCGCGTGCCATAAGCATTCCCTTTTCCATCTGAACCCGCAAGGGGTGACAAAGATTAACGGCCCTCTAAACCCGTTAACGAGGCTTCGCAAGACCGTGCGCTGCAACATTATGAAATGTGATGCGCAAATCCCGCAGGGGCTATACACAGGAGGCCTTAATATTTTGCCTTATTTCCCTGCGAAAGACCGACCAATGGCTGAGTTTACCGTTGATCCGCGCATCGAAGCTGCCTCCGTCTGGATTGGCGAACTGAGCTTGTGTCAGGTGCGCCTGCAAAAGGACGCGCGCTTCCCGTGGCTGGTGCTTCTGCCACGGCGGGCAGGCCTGACGGAGCTTACCGAACTCAGTGAGGCCGAACACGCCGAACTGCGCCGCGATCTGCATGTGGCCGAACAGATGGCGCGGCGCGCAGCGGAGGTGATGGGGCAGCCTGTCACTAAGCTCAATATCGCCAATCTTGGCAACATCGTCGCGCAACTGCATATCCACGTGATCGCCCGCCACCCGCAGGATGCGGCCTGGCCCGGCCCGGTCTGGGGCCACGGCACACCTGAAGCCTTTGCTTCAGCTCAGAAGACAGAGGTGGTAGGAGCGCTCAAATCCCTTATTGCGCCTGCATGACCACCGGGGTGGCTGTTCCGGCGGGGTCGATCATCTGACCGCGCCAGAGACCGTCGGGCTCGCGGCGCAGATCGAGGCGATAGCGCCCTCTGGAGGAGCCCGACTGATAGTCGAGCGTCAGGCGGTCATCGGTTTGCATGGCGCTTTCGATCAGGCCGGAGCGATTAAGGCCTACGCCGCCTTGCAGGGAGCGCCATGCCCCGTCCACCTGCGCGCCGCCACCACGCAGGGCCAGCGACACCAGCTTGTCGCCTGTGAGCGAAGACACCAGCCAGTTGCCTTCCAGATTACCCGACCGGCTCTGGCGCGCCAGCAGCCCCGAACGGATACTGGAATCATAGCGCATCTCAGCACCGGTCTTCTGGCCTTCGTAATCGCGCGCATAGGCATCGACCGTCACCGCGGCCAGATTGCGCGGCGCGGCGGGCGTATCGACGGGTTTTAGCGCCACTTCGGGCACGCTCAGTGTCGGGACATCGGTGGGGGTTGGCGGGGGCGTGACCGGCAGTGTCGCCACCACGTCTGCCGCCTTGTCCGGCGTCGGCGGGCTGACTGTGACGGGTTCGACATTTTGCGCTGTCAGGGCCGCGGTGAGATCCGCCTTGGGGGCGGGCGCGGTTTCTGGCCTTACAGCCGCCTGATAGGGGATGGGGGACGTCGGAAGGTCCAGCTTTTCTTCGGGCTTCGGCGCAGGCTTAACGGTTTCCGATGAAGCCAGAGGCGTTGGCGTGGGGTTATGGGGAACGGGTTGACCGTCCACCTTGATCTTGGCGCCAAACAGATCATCGACCGCTTTCCCCGCGTCGGTGCTGAGGGTGCCAAGCGTCCCCGAAGTTGGGGTCCCTGAAGTTGGGGTCCCCGAAGTTGGGAGCTCGGAATTGGGGGTCGCGGGTTTGAGCTTCGGGGCCTGCGTCGTCTGCGCCACTGCCTTATCCGCCGGCTTGGGAGCGGGGGTCTTGGCAGCCGTTTTCACAGGAGCGCTCAGGGTGCCACTCTTACGGCTGGCGTACTTATCGCCTCTGTCTGGTATGACATAGGGCGTGCCTTTGGCTGAAGCTGTAGCGGTAACCTTTTCCTCGTCTTTGATCTTGTCCGGCTTTTTGGCGGCTTTCGAAGTCGCCGATTTTTTCGTTTCGGCGTCGGCAGTCTCTTTTGACTTCGATTTGCTACTCTGCTTTCCGCTTTTGGCCGCGTTTCCCTTTTTCGATTCCGTCTCGTCTTTTTCAGCGGTCTTTGTTTTCGCCGAGGCCTTCGACTTTGCCAACGGCTTCTCGTTCTCGCTGGACTTGGCAGTACCCGTCTTGTTCTTGGCGCTGGCCTGATTCTTGGCGCTCGCCTGAGTTTTGGACGCATCCGCGGATTTGGCCGATTTCGGCGTTGCCTTCGCCTCGGTCTTTGTCTTCGTCTCCCCCTTGGCGGCAGCGGCGGCCTCATCGGCGCGAGCCGTGACGCGCGCGGCGGCGGCGGCCGTACCGGCCTGAGCGGACGCCACCGGCAGAGTCAGGGCCGAAGACAGGAGCAGAACCTTGAGAAGGGGATGGTGCATAGGTAAAAGGGTCACGCTGAAAAACACCTGAACTACACTCTCTAACGCAGGGGAGGCGGAAGTCTGTTCGCCCAAAAGGCGAAATCACCCTCACTTACCGAATTCTAAGCGACCAACCGAGGCCGAAATGCGGCAATATGTCACGATGGCGCGTTTGTGAACCCGCCCCGATATCGCTAACGCACGATCTGTTTTTCTGTTTTCCGGGTAACATACGTGTCTGAAAAGCCTTCGCGGACGCAAAAAACACCCCCCTGACCATGCGCTATGTTGACACAGGGACGTCAGGGTCTAAAAAGCCCCCAAAGACGCGGAAACTTAACCTTTTCCGTGCATCCAGAAGCGGGGCCTGCGCGTACAAGCCTCGCATTGCACACACCGGGTATTTCAGGGCCACGCAAGCACATGTCAAAGCCTCCGTCTACAGAAGCGGCCTATCGTCCGCTCTCTCCGCACCTTCAGGTGTGGAAATTCCACATCACCATGTTCACCTCGATCCTGCACCGGGCAACCGGTATCGCCTCGGTCGTGGGCGCGGTCATGGTCGCGGCTTGGCTTCTGGCTATTGGCCTGACGGCATCGGGCCACTGTCCTGAGGCCTACACATTGTTCTTGTCGTTTGCGGCGTCGCCCTTTGGCCTGTTCGTGTGGTTCGGGCTGACGCTGGCGGGCTTTATCCACCTGACGGGCGGTTTGCGCCACCTGATCTGGGACATGGGTCTGGGGTTCAAGATTTCCTCGGCCAATGCACTGGCCTGGTGGTCGCTGTTGGGCGGTATCGCCCTGACGCTGGCCTTCTGGGCCGTTCTGTTCGCTACTGGCAAGGTGGTGCTGTAATGGTTGACTCCTATCTGAAACAACGCTCGGCGAAGGACTGGAAAAAGTCCGAAAAGCACGGGGCTGGTGAGTGGCTGGCCGAACGCTGGACCTCAGTCGCCCTGTTTTTCCTGACCCTTTGGGCCGCCTGGAGCGCTTTCGGTCTGGCCAATCAGGGCTATGAAGCCGCGCTGTCTTTCGTAAAGGTGCCGCTTAATGCCGGGCTTCTGGCTGCGACCTTCGTGATCACCATGTGGCATACCTATATGGGCCTGAACGCCAATGTTCTGGACTACTTCCCGAACTCACGCGCGCTGCGCCTTCTCAACCTCCTCTTTTGTCTGGCCGTTCTCGCTGTGGCGCTGGGCGGCATCTATCTGGCTTTCAAGGCGTAACCCATGACCTACAAGATCATTGAACACGAATATGACGTGGTGGTCGTAGGGGCCGGTGGCGCAGGCCTTCGCGCCGCTCTGGGCTGCGGTCAGTCGGGTCTCAAGACGGCCTGTATCACCAAGGTTTTCCCGACCCGCTCGCACACAGTTGCCGCGCAAGGGGGTGTGGCCGCTTCGCTTGGCAATATGGGCGAGGACAAATGGCAGTGGCACATGTACGACACCGTGAAGGGGTCGGACTGGCTGGGCGATCAGGACGCCATCGAATACCTCGTTCGCAATGCGCCTGACGCGGTCTATGAACTTGAACACTGGGGTGTGCCCTTCTCGCGCACCGAGGACGGCAAGATCTATCAGCGTCCGTTCGGCGGGATGACCAAGAACTTCGGCGAGGGCCCGGTACAGCGCACCTGCGCCGCCGCCGACCGTACCGGTCACGCCATGCTGCACACGCTCTATGGTCAGTCGCTGAAGGAAGATGTTGAATTCTTCATCGAGTATTTCGCGCTCGACCTGATCATGGATGACGGCGTTTGCCGCGGCGTCACCTGCTGGAAGCTGGACGATGGCACCATCCATGTTTTCCGCGCCCACCTCGTCATCCTCGCCACCGGCGGTTATGGCCGCGCCTATTTTTCGGCCACCTCGGCCCATACCTGCACCGGCGACGGTGGTGGCATGGTGCTGCGCGCTGGCCTGCCGCTGCAAGACCTGGAATTCGTGCAGTTCCACCCGACAGGCATCTACGGTTCAGGCTGCCTGATCACCGAAGGCGCGCGCGGCGAAGGCGGTTACCTAACCAATTCGGCCGGCGAACGCTTCATGGAACGCTACGCTCCCTCGGCCAAGGATCTTGCTTCGCGCGACGTTGTCTCGCGCTCCATGACCATGGAAATTCGCGAAGGTCGCGGCGTCGGTCCGCATAAGGATCACATTTTCCTGCACCTTGACCACCTGCCACCCGACCTGCTGCACAAGCGCCTTCCGGGTATCTCGGAGTCGGCGAAAATCTTTGCCGGTGTCGATGTGACCAAGGAGCCGATCCCGGTCATCCCGACCGTCCACTACAATATGGGCGGCATTCCAACCAACTATCACGGCGAAGTCGTGACGCTGAAGGACGGCAATCCGGATGCCGTGGTGCCCGGCCTGATGGCCGTCGGCGAAGCGGCTTGCGTCTCGGTGCATGGTGCTAACCGTCTAGGCTCCAACTCTCTGATCGACCTTGTGGTGTTTGGCCGCGCAGCGGGCAAGCGCGCACCGGAGCTGGTCAAGGCTGGGACGCCTCACAAGGACATCGGCAAATCGGCGGTCGAAGCGCATCTGTCGCGCCTTGACAAGTTCCGCAATGCCAACGGTCAGGCCCCGACCGCCGATCTGCGCCTTAAGATGCAGCGCGCCATGCAAGAAGACGCTGCCGTCTTCCGCACCGGTGAAACGCTGGAACAGGGCGTGCGCCGTCTGGACGAAATCTTCAAGGCATCCAAGGACATCGGCATCAAGGATCGCGGCATGATCTGGAACACGGATCTGCTTGAAGCGCTTGAGTATGATAACCTGATCGCTCAGGCCGTCATCACGGTCAATTCGGCGCTGAACCGTAAGGAATCGCGCGGTGCCCACGCCCGTGAGGACTATCCAAACCGTGACGACGAAAACTGGATGAAGCACACCCTGATGTGGCTCGACACCGAAACGGGTCAGGTCACGACGGATTATCGTCCGGTCCACACCTACACGATGACCAACGAAATCGCCTATATCGCGCCTAAGGCGCGGGTCTACTAAGGGGAGAATGGAACATGGTTGAACTGGCTCTCCCCAAGCGCTCTCAGATCAAGAACGGCAAGCGCTACAAGGCACCGTCGGGGTCGAAGAATGTGCGCGTGTATAAGATCTATCGCTACGATCCGGATTCGGGCGAAAACCCGCGCTGGGACAAGTACGAGGTTGATGCCAAGGCCCACGGGCCGATGGTGCTCGATGCGCTGATCCACATCAAAAACAATGTCGATTCGACGCTGAGCTTCCGCCGCTCGTGCCGCGAAGGTATCTGCGGGTCGTGCGCCATGAATATCGGCGGCCGTAACACTCTGGCCTGCACCAAGGGTCATGAGGAATATAACGGCGAAATCACCATTTCGCCGCTGCCGCACATGCCGGTGGTCAAAGACCTCGTTCCGGACCTGTCGGGCTTCTATGCGCAATACGCCTCGATCGAGCCGTATCTGCAATCGACGACGCCTGATCCGGACAAGGAGCGACTGCAAAGCCCGGCCAACCGCGACAAGCTGGATGGGCTTTACGAATGTATCCTGTGCGCCTGTTGTTCGACGTCCTGCCCCAGCTACTGGTGGAACCAGGACAAGTACCTTGGCCCGGCGGCTCTGCTTCAGGCCTATCGCTGGATCGCTGACTCGCGCGACGACCACACCAAGAAGCGTCTGGAATCGCTTGAAGACCCCTTCAAGCTGTACCGTTGCCACACCATCATGAACTGTGCGCAGGTCTGCCCCAAGGGGCTCAATCCGGCCAAGGCTATTGCTGAAATCAAGAAGATGATGCCTGCGAAGGGCTAATCTCCTCATGGGGGAAACAGCGTTTCCCCCATGAGCCCCCTTCCTATATCGAAAAAATTTGCTAGAGACGGCTCGTCGCAAATTTTTGCTTTCTATTCGAGAGCCGGAGCTTTTGCTTCGGCTCTGTGCATTTGAAATGGCCCCCTATGCCCAAGATCACCTACATCGAATCCAATGGTAAAACCCACGAGATCGAGGTCAAGACTGGCAACTCGGTCATGGAGGGGGCGATCAAGCACAATATCCCCGGCATCGACGCCGACTGCGGTGGGGCCTGTGCCTGTGCCACTTGCCACGTCTATGTCGACGCGGAGTGGTTTGACAAAACCGGCGGCCCGTCGGTGATGGAAGAATCCATGCTCGACTTCGCTCAAGATGTTGAGCCGACCTCGCGCCTGTCGTGCCAGATCCGTGTCACCGAGGCGCTGGATGGCCTGATCGTACGCCTGCCCGAAAGCCAGCACTAGTTTGCCTCACCCGCTGTGATCCGCTATGCGTGAGAAAAAAGCAGGCGGAACAGATGGCTATTTCCATAGAACCCTGGCTTAACGCCCTTAAGCCCAAGCCACTGCCGGTGTCGGGGCTGGAGCGGATGCGCAGCGGTCTGGGGGCGTGTCTTGGCATCGGTTTCACCGCCCTGATCAGTCTTCTGATCGCCAGGCCGCTCGGCCTGTCCCCGTGGCTGGTGGCCCCACTGGGGGCTTCGGCGGTGCTGGTCTTTGCGGTGCCGGCCTCCCCTCTGGCGCAGCCGTGGTCGGTGATTGGCGGCAACACGGTGTCGGCGATCATAGGTCTGATCTGCGCCCATATGATACCCGATCCGGTGATTGCGGCCTCATTGGCTGTGTCTTTGGCCATTCTCGCCATGTTTGCCACGCGCAGCCTGCACCCGCCCGGCGGGGCCATGGCCTTGCTGGTCGTACTCACCCATACGACCAACCCGTGGTTCGCGCTGTTCCCGGCCTTCAGCAATTCGCTGCTGCTGGTCAGTGCCGGGATTGTCTTCAACACCATCACCCGCCGCAACTATCCGCACATCGCCACACCCGCTGCGACGACCGAGGACAACAGCCTCAAGCGCGTCAGCGCCGAAGACATCGCTGCCGCCCTAAGCCAGATGGAAACGCTTATCGACATCGCGCCCGATGATCTGGAAAAGCTGCTGACCCTGGCCGAACGCCATGCCTATCAGCGACTGATGGACCATATCCGGGCCAGAGACATCATGACACCGAATCCCACTCATGTGGAATTTGGCACGCCGCTGGCCGACACCTGGGCCCTGATTCAGAAACACAGGCTAAAACTGCTGCCGGTGACGGACAAGGCGGGGCGGGTCATCGGTGTCATCACCGCGGAGGATATGCTGCGTCAGGCAGGTGGCGCACCTGCCGACATGCGTGAAAATCTCAAGGCCCTCGTCAAACGCACCCCGTCGCCCTATTCCTCAAAACCGGAGGTGGCCGGGCAACTGATGTCCGTCGATTTCAAGAGCGCCGACCACGGGGCGGACGTCGCCACTCTGGTGCCTCTGTTTGCCGATACGGGCCTGCATCATCTGCTGGTGCTGGATGACACCCGGCGGCTGTGCGGCATCATCAGTGCGTCAGACCTGATGCGCGCCGTTTATCACGTCCAGAAAGACGCCGCCTGAAAAACGCCGTAATTTCCGCAGATATGAACATTGTTCAAGTTTGACGGAGCGCCATTATGGACGACTTTCCCACCCCGCCCCCCCGGCTGCAGAAGGGCCGATCGAAAGGCACAAAATTCCTTGTCGTCTGCGCGCTAGCGGTGCTGATGGCTATTCCGGCCCTGCTGGTCTTTGCTCTGTTGATGGAGCGTACCAATCGCGCCGAAGGTGTGGCGCGCGAAATCGGCGACCAGATGGGCGGCGAACAGGTCTTTCTGGGCCCGGTGATCCAGGTTCCCTATGTCATCCCGACGCGCACCTCTACCGATGAGAAAGGCAATCGCGTTGTGCTGGCGCAGGAAAGCGGCAACCTGATCGTCTTTCCGCAGACGGGTAAGGCCAGCGCCGCTACCAAGAGCGACGTGCGTTCGCGCTCCATTTTCCGTGTGCCGGTCTATACGGCAGACCTGAACTTCGACGCGGCTTTCGACCTGAAAGACGTGCAGGCTTCAAGACCCGGCGCGGTGCTGATGTGGGATAAGGCGCAACTGGTCACCGGGGCCACGGATTCCCGAGGCGCGCGCAAGGACATCGTGGCGCAGATCAACGGCGCATCGGTCATGATGGCCCCCTCCGGACCCGGTGTGACGGGGTTCAGCCCCGACGGCACCGATTTCGATCTGTTTGCCGCCCCCCTGGCCCTGAGCGATACCGCAACACCGCTCGAGATCAAGGTGGGCATGACCTTCACCGGCACGCGCAAGCTGGGCGTCCTCGCCTATGGCAAGTCGTCTGAAGCCACCATTACCGGCGACTGGAAATACCCCTCCTTTGGCGGCGGCTTTCTGCCCGCGACGCGCCAAACCGATGAGACGGCGCGCAAGGGTGGTTTCAGCGCCCAATGGTCGGTGCCGTTTATCGCGCGAGGCCTGCCCGCGGTCATTGACCAGAACCAGATGATGACGCTTGGCAAATCGGAACTGTCGGTGACCTTTGTTGAGCCAACCAACCCGTATCAGAGCGTCGGCCGCTCGCTGAAATACGCCTTGCTGTTCGTGGGCCTCGTCTTCCTGACCTACTTCCTGTTTGAGAGCACCTCGAAGAAGGAACTGCACCCGGCGCAGTATATTCTCGTTGGGTTGGCGCAGATAACCTTCTACCTGTTGCTGCTGTCCTTTGCTGAGCGCATCGGCTTTGATGCGGCCTTTGTGGTGGCAGCCGGAGCGACCGTGACGCTGATTGCCGGCTATGCGGGGCTGATATTCCACTCACGCTGGCGCTTTATGGCGGCGTTTGCCGTGTTCGGCGCGCTTTATGCTCTGATCTACGTGCTGATGCGCATGGAAGACTATGCGCTTTTGGTCGGGGCCTGCTCGGCCTTCCTCGTCATCGCCGCAGTGATGGTGCTCACTCGCAATATCAACTGGTACGGCAACCGGATTGAGGAGGCGTAAGATTCATGGTGCCTCCCTGATTTAAGGGGAGGCACTTTTCAATCACGCCATGCCCAAGATGCGACGGGCCTGTGCCAACGTCTCAGCCGTTAGGTTCAAAGGATTTGGCTCTTCGACTGGGGTCTCCGGCGCAATTTCCGGCTCCGCGTCTACCGCAGTAATGACCGGGGTCGCAGGGATTTCAGACAAGGGTGCTGGGGTGGCCACAGCCACCGGGGCGATGTCAGAGGCAGGTGAGGGCGTCTGTATTATCGGTGCCTTCAGCTCGCTGCTCTCAAAACCGACGCCCATCTGGTGTGGCAGGTGCAGGGCGAAGGTGGCACCGCTTTGTGGCTCGGACTCCAGCGTGATCCAGCCGTCGTGCAGCTCGACCAACGCCTTGACCAGCGCCAGCCCCAGACCCGGCCCGCCGCGTTCGCGCCCGACAAAGCGGTCGAAGATGTGCGCCTGCGTATGGTAGGGGATGCCGCGGCCCGTGTAGCCGATCTCCAGCGTGAGCGTGTCGCCTTCCTTTCGGCTGCGAATGGTGATCTGGCCTTCCTGTGCGGCGTTGCGCAGAGCGTAGTCCAGCAGATGATCCAGCACCTGCCCCAGACGTTGCTGATCGGCGCGGATCAGGGCGCGGGTGTCGAGCCCCACATAGTCGAAGCGGATGCCCTTGGCGCTGAGCGTGTCGGCCTGACGGCCCAGTGCGGCGGCCACGGTCCGCGACAGATTGAAATCCGACGGCGACAACGACATTTCACCGGCGTCGATCTGTGCCATGTCAAGCACGTCGTCGATGGAGCGCGCCAGTTCCTGCGACGCGGCCTGAATGGCATTGAGGAAGCCCCGGCGCCGGATTTCGGCGGGGTCGGCCTCGGCGGCATTGGCCTGCCGTTGCAAAAGGTCAGCATAGCCGACAATGGTGGTCAGGGGCGTGCGCAGCTCATAGGAGACATTGGCGACGAAATCGCGCTTCAGGCGCACCGACTCGGTCAGGGCCACATCGCGTTGTTCGATGGCTTCTTCCAACGCGCGGCGGTCGGTAATGTCGCTGAATGCCACCAAAGTCGCCCCGTCGGGCAGGGGCTGGGTCCGCCATTGCGCCAGACGCCCGTCGGAGGTGCGCACTTCACCCAGCTGCGGCGCACGGGCCAAGGGATCGATATCGGTGACGCGCGCTTTCAGTTCGGCCCAGAAGCCGCGATCGTGCACCAGCGGCAGGCACAGGGCCGTCAACTGCCCGAAGTCGGAATTGACCGCCAAGTCGTCGGGCGACAGGTTCCAGAAAGCATCAAACGCAGCATTGCGCAGCCGCAGGCGACCATCGGAGCCAAACACCGACACGGCATCGGTGAGCTGATCGAGAGTGGCACGCTGCACCTGAATCAACGAATTGAATTGCGCCTTGAGCGTCAGTTCGCCGGTCTTGTCCGAGAACAGCAGCAACAATCCGCCCAACGGGTGCGGCTGACGCACGACACGCAGAGATCGACCATTAGGCAGCGACCACATCTCGTCCGGCGCGGCCTCGCTCAGGCCATAGAATTCAAGCTCCTGTGCCTTCCACGTCACAAAGTCCGAGGTCTCGGGCAGCTTGCGCTTTTGCCGCAGACGGTCGAGCAGTTCGCCGTGCGTTGGGCGCTCGGCCAGCCAGGCCGGCTCCAGATCCCACAGGATTTCAAAAGCGCGGTTATGGAAGGTCAGACGCTTTTCCGGGCCGAATATGGCCACCGCGTCTTCGAGGTGATCCAGCGTATCGTCGTGCGCCTTGGCGTGGCGTTTGAGCGCCTCACGGCTTTCCTCGGATTCGGTGACATCCAACGCGTAGGCGCAGACATAGGCGTCGCCCAGAGGCTCGGCCACCACCTGAAAAGCACGGCGCTGGCCGTGGATAGTCAGCCAGCGGAAACCCTCGCGTCGCACGTGCTGCTCGGCGGCTTCGACTACCAGCGCCTCGGCAGAACGGTCGAGCCCCAGCTGTTCGCTTCGCGCCTGCTCGACATTTTGGGCATCGACCGCCTTCAGCCAGGCGGCATTGGCCCACACCAGTTGCCCGTCACGCACCACCCAACAGGGGGCGGGGATCAGGTCGGCCATGCGGGCGAACGGGCCGGACGACAAGGAGGTGTGCTCGCTGGCAATCGCCAGTCGCACCCACGCCGTCGCGCCTGTGGCCCGCCCTTCGACCAGCAGGGTCAGCCCGGACGTCTTGCTCCCCATCAGGCTGCGCGGGGCTTCGGTAAACACTTCAAACCGGCAGGGCTGACCTTCGGCGATCAGACGTTTCAACGCCTCGGCGGCTTCCTTGGATGACCCGGCCAGTCCTTCGATGACGCGCGGCGCGACCTCTTCGGAAAAGGGAATCCGGAAAGCGTCGGCGATGGTTTTCAGCGTTTCATCGCCCCATACAAGGCGCACTGTCTCGCCTTCGATGGCGACAAAGGCTTCATCAAAGGCCAGCGTGGCGGCGTCCAGTTCCCCTAGAACCGTATGCTGTACGTCAAGGCGGGATTTGTAGCCTTCGCTGAGCTTCGTCAGCCGTGCTCGAAGGCGCCAGGCCAGAACCGTGGTCGAAAAGGCCAGCGCAGTCGCGCCGGCAGCGGCGGCAAAGGCAATGGTGGCAACGGTCATGCGGCGGCCCGGATCGAATCACTTAAAGGCCCATACTAATGCAAAGCGATTCGCCTCCCAAATGAATATGGCAACTCGGAGTCAAGTAAGGTTTAGAGTCCGCGCATAGATATAGGAGGCAATGACCACGATCAGAGCCGAGCCGATCCCAGCGCTCAGAAACACCCAATGCAGATAAAGGGTTGGCACCATCAGCGCCGCGCCCAGCATGATCACGCCTGCCATCATCATCACCGGTCCGGCCAGTCGATGCGTCTTGTGCCACACCCGCTCGTCTGAAAGGGTCCACGGCGTGCGCACCCCCACCAGATAGTTATGCTGCGCCTTCGGCATGAAATTGCCAATCAGGATGAACAGCAGGCCCGGTCCCAGCAGCAGGGGTTGCACGGACAAGGCCCAGCCGAGCGCGTGGCCGACGACGAACAGATGTCCAAACGCCAGAAACACCACGGTGCCGATCCAGCTTACGGCATAGACCGAAGCCGATCGTTCCAGCTTGCCCGTTTTGGGCTGCATATAGGGCAAAGCCCACATGAGCAGCGTAATAGCGGCCAGTATCAGGGGCATGACCATCAGAGCCTGATCGCGCGGCATAAAACCGTTAGCGGTCCCCGAAAGGTCGAAATGTGTGCCCACTAGACCCTCCGGAATCTGCGGCCGCGCCCACAGGCTCAGGCCCGTTGTGACGGCGATCATCAGCAGGCTGAACAGTTTGGAAACCGGCCATTTTGCGTCTTTTGTCATGCCCTGTCTTCCGCGGCGCGCGGGCGAGGCGCCGGCGCGTCTTGCCCTATGCGAAAGGCGCTCATCAGCGACATCACCGCCTCTTCGAGCACCGACAGGTTGAGACGGTAGATCAGGGTCGTGCCTTGCCGTGTTACATCGACCAGCCCCGCGGCTTTCAGCGTTGCCAGATGCCCCGACAGGGTGGGTTTGGACACGCTTACCCGCTCGGCAATCTCGCCGGCGCTCATCTCGCGTTCGCGCAGCATTTCAAGAATGTGCCGCCGCGTCGGGTCGCTCAGGGATTTATAGACTTCCGACATAGACGCCTCTTGTTTGGCTATTTTGTTAAATGCCAAATTACAAGGGCGCTGTCAAATACACCCTAATCTCATCGCTGTGTATTCTTTTTGTTCCGGTCAGGCTTTTGTTAAGGGGCGCGAACCTATAGAATGGCCTCATGCCCGCTACTGCCTATCCCATCGCGCACAACGCGCTCGACGTCGTCCTCAACTGGAGTGGGGGCGGGCTGGCTTTCGCCGAGCGCGAACGGGCGGCGAGGGAGGGCTGCGGCAAAGACGTGACCTTTGTGCGCGAAACGCTCGATCCGGGCTTTCCCAGCGAGGAGGCGGCTAGGGCGCAGTATGAAACCCTGCTGACGCAGCCGTTTGCGACCCTGATCTGCACCTTTGAACGGGTACAAAAGCCGCGCCGGGTTGAGCCACTGATGCGCGATGGCCGTCGCTGGCCCAAGCCCGAAGCGGCTCCCGTGGCGCAATGGAAGCTGTGCGTCAGCTACTGGAAAATCGGGACGGTGCGCCCTGCGCCCAAACCCTCATCGGCCATTACCCCGCACCTTCAGGCGCGCGCGGTGCGCAAAAAGGCGCTGGATGTGCCGCTGACGCCGGAAGAGGTTCAGGCTCTGGCCCATGCGCCGCTGATGGCCTATCGCCCGCAAAAGGCGCTGGACATGGGCCTGTTCGAATTCGTGCTGCCGGAAAACCCCGATATCATTATCGCGGACGAGTAGCCCAACCCCGAGGCGGTAGTCTTTGCCCCTCCGTGCGCCTCGTCTACTTCGGCGCCTTTTTGGCCAGAATGCGCTGTAACGTCCGCCGGTGCATGTTCAGGCGGCGCGCCGTTTCCGAGACATTCTGATTACATAGCGCATAGACGCGCTGAATATGCTCCCAGCGCACGCGGTCGGCCGACATGGGGTTTTCGGGCGGGGCCGGGGCGTGGTCTTCGACCGCCAGCAGCGCTTTGACAACGTCATCGGCATCGGCGGGTTTCGACAGGTAATCCACCGCGCCAGACTTCACCGCGGCGACCGCAGTGGCGATATTGCCGTAACCGGTCAGCATAATGGCGCGGGCATCGGGGCGTTTGGCGTGAAGCGCTTCAACGGCCTTAAGTCCATTGCCGTCTTCCAGGCGCATATCCATCACGCCGAAAGCCGGCGGACTGGCCTCAATAACTTTCAAGGCTTCGGCCACGCTTTCGACCGCGGTGACGCTGAAGCCTCGCGACTCCAGGGCGCGCGCCAGACGCTGACGAAACGGCGCATCGTCGTCAAGCAGCAGCAGGGTGCGGTCGGTCAGTGTGGCAATCTTCTGCTCGATGGCGGTTTTCACATCATCCATGACAAGCTCCTTATTCTACGGGTTAATCTCTGGATAGCGGTGCGATGTCACCGCCAAAATCTCTGGATACGATCACATCTATCTGTTCGCGCCGCCAAAGGGCGCGCACATAAGCGCCGCCGGTATCGCGATTGCCGTAGGTGACGCTGGCCCCCGTATGCTCCAGCAGGGTCTTGGCAATAAAGAAGCCCAGACCCATGCCGCCGTGCATAGATGTCTCCGGCCGCGCGTCGTGGCCGCGCGTCGAAATATAGGGGTCACCGACGCGCGACAGGATTTCCGGCGCAAAGCCAGGCCCATCATCTTCGATCGACAGGGTGACATAGGCCTTGCGGATACGCACACGGACCCAGACAGCGGTGCGCGCAAAATCCACGGCGTTCTCGACAAAGGCCCCCAAAGCGTGCAGCCATTCCGGGCGGCGCTTGATCGACACATACTGGCCGGGGTCTTCGCCATCGGGCACTTCGTCCATACTGATTTCGATATGGATGGCCTTGCCCTCGTTGCGGAAGGGCTGCACCGCCTCTTCGAAAAACACACGCAGCGGCATCTGGTCGTGGACCTGATCGCGGGTTTCCGGCCGGCGGGCGAGGTTTTTGAGGATGTCACGGCAGCGCTGGCTTTGTGAGACCAGCAGTTCAGCGTCTTCGTAGAGCGCCGTGCCGGGTTTCAGGCTGCGCAGCATTTCGCGCGCCACCACCTGAATGGTGCCTAACGGTGTGCCCAGTTCATGCGCCGCCGCCGCCGCCAGTCCGCCCAACGCCGACAGGCGATGTTCCTTTTCCAGAACGGCCTGCGTGGCCGCCAGGGCCTGCGCCATGCGTTTAGACTCCAGCGCCGCCTGCCACGTATAGCCCGCCGTGAAGACGATACCGATGATAACGGCCGCCAGAAAGCCCAGACGGTAGATTTGCGGCAGGTGAAACGCCTGTCCTTCGGGCCACGGCAGGGGCAGCGACCAAAAAGCCATGGCGCAGGTGGCCAGCACGGCCACCGCCACTACGCCGAAGCCGTAGCGTGTCGGTAGGTTGGCCGCGGCCACGGTCGCCGGGGCAATCAGCATCAGGCAGAAGGGGTTCTCGAGCCCGCCCGTTACGGCCAGAAGCGCTGCCAGTTGCACGCAGTCAAAGCTCAGTTGCAGGGCCGCGTCCCAGTCGTCGAGACGCTGCCGACGGTCATTGAACGTCAAAAGCAGGTTGAGCCATAGGCTGGCGGCGATCATGGCCAGACAGGGCCACAGGTTCAGTTCATGACCAAAGCCCAGCGACACCACGCCAATCATCACGCTCTGGCCCAATATGGCCAGCCAGCGCAGACCGACCAGCGTGCGCAGCCTCAAGCCATCGGCCCCGTGCGACAAGGGTACAGGTGAAAAGTCGGCCCAGGAAAAGGGCGTGCGATCTTTTGCCGCAGCCGGGGGCGCGGTGAAGGACGACAGGAAGCTGATAATCCGTTGGCGCACGTTGCGGGTTCGCCTATAGAACTTGCGGGTGTGGCCCCTTTATGCGCCTTTGTGCCGCATGACCATGTGACACATTTGCGCATCTGAGACTAAGGATAGGCATAGGATGAATCGCACACGTCTGACAATCATTGCGGTATTGGTGATCGGCCTCGGCGCGCTGGCGGTCGCCATGTGGAGTTCGATGCTGGGGCAAAAGCCGGTGGCGAGCCGCAGTATCGACTCGGCCTACAGCATCGGCGGGCCGTTCGCTCTGACGGATCAGTATGGCAAGCCGCAGACGGAAGCGATTTTGAAAGGCAAATGGACGGCGGTCTTTTTTGGCTTCACCTACTGCCCCGACATCTGCCCGCTGACCCTGCAATCACTCGATCAGACGCGCAAACAGCTGGGTAAGGACGGTGACAACCTGCAATTCGTCTTCATCACGGTCGATCCGGAACGCGACACCCCCGGCGTGATGAAGGCCTATCTGGACTCCGGCGGCTTCCCCAAAGGCGTCATAGGTCTGACCGGCACGCCGGAACAGATTGCGGCGGCCGCCCGCGCTTATCGTGCCACCTACAAAAAGGAGGGTGAAGGCAAGGACTACACGATGAGCCATACCTCGGTGGTCTATCTGATGAATCCGCGCGGTGAATTCGCCGAGCCTCTGGCGCATGGCCTGCCGCCCGAAAAGGCCGCCGAGGTGGTCCGTCAGGCGATGAAGGCATACTGAAAAGCCTTTAGTCATCCAGACCCAGACCATCCATTATCTGCGGGAGGCACTTTTCGATGCGCGCTTCCCGCGTTTTCGACTGCTTGGCTGAGGAAAAATGCAGCAGATAAGCGCGCTGACGTCCCGGCGTCAGGCGCACGAACGCCTCTTTGAGTGCTCTATCGCCGTCAAGACGCGCGCGAAACTCGTCTGGCATCGCAAAGGCCTCGGTCTTTTTAAAATCGACCTTCAATCCGGCCCGTTCCACCGTAATTGCGGCATCGATATAGGCCTTCAACGTCGCCGCCTTGTCCGTGATCTGATCAAGGCAGGTAAAGCGAATCTGGCGCGCCGACTGCACATTCTCGGTCTGCTGGATCAAAAGACCTTGTGGATCGGGCATCAGCGCGCCCTTCATAAATAACAGGGCGCAATAGTCCTTAAAGCCGTGCATCAGCACCACATTGGCCTTGCCCAGCGTATAGCAGGGCTGCCCCCATTTCAGGTCTTCGTCTAACGGGGCCTGACGCAGGAGGGCGCGCAAGGCGTCAAACTCAGCGCGCCAGCGCTCGGCGCGCTGCATAAAGGCGTCCACGTTGGGGTTGGGTGCGTTGTCCATCCTGTTGCCTCCCGGTTTCAATACAGATAGCATCACCGCAAATCGGGCCCAAGGGTGGACCTCTGTGCACTTTCACGGCTTTTTGTTTCGCATCTGCGAAGAGAAGACTCGTAACCTCTTGGCAGCATCCTTATGTTAGCCTTGTCATCACGACAGACGACACGAGTTTTTTGCAATGCTGTACCTGCTGCATGAGATGGCCTACTACTCCGCCGGTCCCTGGCGCGCCGTGGCGCAGGCCAGCCGCGACTTCTGGGGTAATAAGGCCAACCCGATTTCCGATACTGAATTCGGGCGCAAGATGTACGCGTCGGCGGAGCTGTTTAGCACGGTGACCCGTCGCTATGGCAAACCCGACTGGCGTCTCGACAATGTCGAAATCAACGGCACGTCGGTGCGGGTTCAGGTGGTTGAGGACTGGGCCTCGCCGTGGTGCAAGCTGATCCGTTTTCAGCGCGACCCCACTGATCTGCGGCGTGCCGGGGTCAAAAAGCCCGCCCCCGCCGTGCTGGTCGTGGCCCCCCTGTCGGGCCACTACGCCACCTTGCTGCGAGGTACGGTGCAGGAATTCCTGCTGGATCACGACGTCTATGTCACCGATTGGGTCAATGCACGCCAGGTGCCGGTGCTGGAAGGGCGTTTCGACTTCTATAGCTTCATAGACCATGTGCGCGACATGTTGCGGGCCATCGGCGCGCGGGCGCACGTCGTGGCCGTCTGTCAGCCGGGGCCCCCAGTGCTGGCCGCCGCCTGCCTGATGTCAGAAGACAAGGACCCGCTGCGTCCAGCCTCCATGACCTTTATGGGCTCGCCGATTGACGCCCGCTACAATCCGACCGTGACCAATGATCTGGCGCAGGAAAAGCCGTTCACCTGGTTCAAATCGAACATGGTCCACACCGTGCCGCCACCCTATCCGGGCGTAGGCCGTCGCGTCTATCCGGGCTTTGTGCAGCTCTATTCTTTCATGAGCATGAACGAAGAACGGCATAAGGACGCCCACTGGGCCTATTTCAACTCGCTGGTCGATGATGATGGCGACGGCATCGAAAAGCACCTCGAATTCTACGATGAGTACCTGTCGGTGCTAGACCTGACTGAGGAATTCTATCTTCAAACCATCGATCTGGTGTTTCAGAAGTTCGCCCTGCCCAAGGGGGAGCTGATCCATCATGGCCGCCCGGTCCGCCTTGAGGCCGTGACGGATATCGCCCTGATGACCGTCGAAGGTGAGAAGGATGACATTTCGGGTGTGGGTCAGACTCAGGCCGCCCATGAGATGTGCAAGAACATCCCGCAGGAGATGCGCGAGCTTTATGTGCAGCCCGGCGCCGGCCACTATGGCGTGTTCAATGGTCGCCGTTTCCGTCAGGAAATCTATCCCCGTATCCGCGACTTCATCGCCCGCAGCGAGGCCGCACTTTAAGTGCTGGGACTGAAAAGGGCAAAACCAGCCTATGAGGCGGGTCAGGTCATTGACTGCGGTGACTTCCGCCTGCGCCTGAAAGTCAATGCCCGCGCCCGCCGTATCTCTTTGCGCATAGACAATAAGACGGGTGAGGCGGTGGTGACCGCGCCACGTGCGCGGGATCTGGCGCAGGCCGTCGACTTCGCCCTTAGCCGCGCTCAGTGGATTAGCGAGCATCAGGCGGCGCGGCCCGACAGGCTGTTATTCACCCCCGACAGTGATATTCCCTATCTTGGGGCGCAGCTGCGTCTGGTCCACTCAGGCAATGCGGCCGCCGCGCGCATGGTAGGCGGGGTCCTGACCGCAGGTGGTGAGGGCGAGGCATTCCACCGCCGTATTGAGCGCTTTTTGCGCAAAGAGGCGCTGGAATTTGCCCAGACCCATACGGAGATCTATGCGCAAAGGCTCGGCTATGCGGATGTGAAGGTGTCGCTGTTCGACGCCAAGGGCCGGTGGGGCTCCTGCACGCCTGGCCGCAAGGCCATCCGCCTGAGCTGGCGGCTTATCCTCGCGCCGGAGCCTGTCTTTGCCTATGTCTGCGCCCATGAAGCGGCGCATTTGCGTCATCCCGACCATTCCGACCGCTTCTGGGCTGAGGTCGTAGGGCTTTATGGCGATTATCGCACCGCCCGACGCTGGCTTAAGACCGAGGGCGTTCAGCTCTTCGCCTATGGGGCTTGACTTCGGATTATAACACGCGTACTTAACCAACAAGTTATTTAACAGTTCGGTTAAGTTTATGCACGCGTCTCCCGACCACCTGTCTGTGACCCTCAATGCCCTGGCCGATCCGACGCGCCGGGCTATTCTGGCGCGGCTGTCACTGGGCGAAACGACGGTCAATGATCTGGCGGAACCTTTCGACATGAGCCTGCCGGCGGTGTCCAAGCATCTGAAAGTGCTGGAAAAGGCCGGGCTGATCAGCCGGGGCCGTGAAAAACAATGGCGGCCGTGCCGACTAGAACCGGAACCGCTAAAGGAGGTCGATATGTGGCTCGCCAAGTATCGCGCCATGTGGGAGGCGCGGCTTGACCGGCTGGAGGCCTATCTGACCCAGCTTCAGGCCGCCGTCGATACGCCTGCGCCGCCGGTGGCCCAAGACAAACCCGATGATACCCAGAAGGATGACCGCACATGATCACCCTGGCCCCCCGCCGCTCGGCCATGCTTTCGGATTTCGAGGTGACCTTCCCCAGCGAAATCGACATCGTGATGTTTCGCACGTTCAAGGCCCCTCGCGCTCTGGTCTGGGAGATGTGGACGAATCCGGAGCACGTGCGCCAATGGTGGGGCCCGCACGGTTTCCACAACGACACCTGTGAGATGGATGTGCGTCCCGGTGGCCGGTTTCGCCTTGGCATGGCGGCCCCGGATGGCACGCCCTGCCCCTGCGAAGGCACCTTTGTCGAAGTCGTTGCGCCGGAACGGCTGGTCTATGAGGGGATGCCGCACGTGCATCCATGCGGTTCCGGCCTGCCGCCGGAATCGCGCGTCACCCTAACCTTCAAGGAAGAGGGGGAGGGGACACGCCTGACCCTGCACGCGCGCCTTCTGTCGCCGGAACGCAAGGACGCGGCCATTGAACAGGGTTTTGCCATCGGCTGGGCCGATGCCTTTGAACGCATGGAGACTTTGATGTCGGAACAACCCGCCGGGTTTGAGATCGTCACTTCGCACCGTTATGCCGCGTCCCCTGAAGCCCTGTTTGCGTTGTTTGCCGATCCGCAGCACCTTAAGCAGTGGTGGGGACCGGACGGCTTTACCAACTCCATCCCGGTGTTTGAATTCCGCGAAGGCGGCGAATTCCGCATCATCATGCACGGCCCGGACGGTCGCGATCACGACAATCACAAGCGCTTTGTCGAAATTGTCGAGAATGAACGCATCGTCTTCGACCACCTTCAGCCGACCCATCAGTTTCGTATGTCGGTCGAATTCATCCCACACGGCGAACATACTGACATGATCTGGCGCATGGATTTTGCACCCTCCGAACAGGAGGAGCTGCTCAAGACCTTCATTCCGCAGGCCAATGAACAGAACTTCGTGCGTCTGGATACCTATCTGAAAACCGGGACACTCTGAGGGGGCCTATGCTAACGTTTATTCTGGGTATGGTCGGCCTTGCTATTGCCGGGGTGTTGCTGGTCGCAGCCTTGCGGCCCAACCACTTCCGAATTCAGCGCACGACGACTATCGCGGCGTCGCCGGAGGCTATCCATGCCGAACTGGAGGATCTGCGTCGCTGGCAGACGTGGTCGCCGTGGGAAGATATCGACCCGGCGTTGCGTCGTACCTATAGCGGTCCTGCCACCGGCACGGGGTCTGTCTATGAATGGGCGTCGGATAATGCCAAGGCTGGTGAAGGCCGCATGACGATCATCGAAGCCCGTATGCCGAGCAAGCTGGTCATCCAGCTTGACTTTATCAAACCCATCCGCGCCACCAACACCGCCGAATTCACCTTGCATGCGCAAGAGGGCGCTACTGTTGTGACCTGGGCCATGTATGGGCCATCCCCCTTTGTCTCGCGTCTGTTCGGCCTGATCTTCAACATGGACAAGATGATCGGGGCCGATTTCGAAAAAGGCCTGTCACGCCTCAAAGCCATGACAGAAAACCGATAAACCCCACAGAGGAGAACGTGCCGTGCGTATTGATGTCTATCTGAGTTTCAATGGCCAATGCGCCGAAGCCTTCGCCTTTTATCAGTCCGTGCTGGGCGGTGAACTGATGACCTTCCCGTTTGCGGCGGCACCCGACATGCCCGTTGATCCGGCTTTAAAGGATTGGGTCATGCACGCCACGCTGAACACGGGTGACGGGATCATTCAGGGCGCGGACTGCCCGCCGGAATACGGGCCAGCCAACCCGTCCGGCTTCTGCGTGTCCATTCAGCCGCCGACCGTCGAAGAGACGCAGCGCATCTGGGACGGCCTGACGCAGGATGCCAGGGCGGTCAATATGCCGCTTGCGCCCACCTTCTGGTCGCCCCTGTTCGGCATGTTTATCGACAAATATGGCCAGCCGTGGATGATCAATACGGTGGCCGATGAAGCCTTCGTGGCGGCCAACACCCCACAATAAGAACACTCACAAAACAAGAATCCCTGCCGCCCTTCCCTGACCCGGAAGGGAAGGGCGGCGCTGTGCCTGAATCTCAAAGGAAACGAATAATGACCCCGCAACCCGCTGCCCCGATGGCCGAACGTGAACTGGTGCTTGAGCGCCTGTTGAAGGCCCCCCGCGAGCTTGTCTGGCGCTGCTGGACCGACCCGCAGCTGCTGGCCGAATGGTTCTGCCCCAAGCCATGGTATATTGATCAGGTCGAACTGGACGTGCGCACCGGTGGCAGCAATGCCTTCGTCATGCATGGACCCAATGGCGAGATCGTCCCCAATCGCGGCGTCTATCTCGAAGTGATCGAAAACGAAAAGTTGGTCCTAACCGACGCCTATGTGAAAGCTTGGGAGCCTTCGGAAGCCCCCTTCATGACCGCTGTCATCACGCTGGAAGACACACCCGAAGGTCACACACGCTATCTCGCTAAGGCCCTGCACTGGTCAGTCGAAACGCGCAAACAGCACGAACAGATGGGCTTTCATGAAGGTTGGGGCATCGCCACTGATCAGCTCGAAGCCCTCGCCCAGTCCTTAAATTCATAGGTGACCCATGCGCCTTTTGCCCTTTACCTTCGGCCTTCTGGTGATGAGCGCCGGACTGGCGGCCTGTTCGCAGCCGCCGGCGGAGACAACGCACGACGCTTCGGCTCCCAAACCCGCCCCCGCTACGCCAGTGTCCAAGGATTTTCCAGCTGGCACCTATACACTCGATGCCTCGCACGCCAGCCTGACCTTCACGGTCAGCCATCTCGGCTTTTCGACATATACGGCGGGCTTCGACCGTTTCGATGCGACGCTGGAGATCGACCCGGCTCACCCGGAGGCGGCCAAACTCCACGCCACGGTTGATGTCAAGTCTCTCGATCTACCCACCCCGCCCAAGGGCTTCCACGACAGCCTGATGTCGGCGCAGTGGTTCGATGCGGCGGCGCATCCGCAAATGACCTTTGTGTCTACGAAGATCGAAAAAACCGGCGACTTTTCGGCCAAGATTTACGGTGACCTGACCCTGCGCGGTGTCACCAAGCCCGTGGTGCTCGATGCCGTACTCAATGGTGGCTATCCAGGGTTTGCCCCCTATGACCCCAATGCCCGTATCGGTTTTTCGGTCAAGGGCGAGATCAAGCGTTCGGACTTCGGCATGGCCTTTGGCATTCCGGAACCCGGCAGCAACATGGGCGTAGGCGACACGGTGGGCGTCGTCATTGACGCCGAATTTTCCGGCCCGCCGCTCAAGGCCAAATAGGAGGACGCACCATGACCCGTTCAATGACGCCGCACACCATGTACCTGAAGCGCGACCTGGCCTTTCCCGTCGAGACCGTCTTCAAGGCGTGGTCGGACCCGGTGGCCAAGGCCCAGTGGTTTACGGGTCCGCCCGACTGGGAAAGCGACCCGCATGAACTTGATTTCCGCGTCGGTGGGTTTGAGCGCAGTAGTGGCGGGCCCAAGGGCCAGCCGCGTCACATCATGTCGGCCGTTTTTCATGATATTGTGCCGCCCGAAGACGGGTCTCAAGGCAAGGCAGCGCGCATCATCTCCAGCTTCACCATGCATGTGGGGGACACCCTGCTCACGGCTTCATTGCTGACGCTGGAATTCTGCACTACCGCGACCGGTTCACGGCTCAGCCTGACCGAGCAGTTGGCCTTCCTCGACGGCTGCGACCACATTGCGGGTCGCGAGGCCGGAACCAATGCCCTGCTCGATATGCTGGAAGCGTGGCTGAACAGACAATAACAGCCTAAATCCACCCGTCGGCCTTTAGCACCTTCTGATAGGAGCGGCTGACCGGGGCTTCGATATCGCCGCGCAGGGTGAGGCTGACGCGCCCATCCTGCCGGCGGATATCTTCGATGGCGTCGCGGGCCACCCACCATGAACGGTGCGTCTGCGAGCCTTCGATCCCTTCGAGTTCGCGGATTGCGTCGTAAAGCCTCATCAGGATCAGCGTGCTTCCCGCGCTGGTATGCACGCGCAGATAATGGTCCTCGGCCGATAGGGCATAGATCTCGGCCTTCTGATGCTTAAACGGTAAGCGCTCACGAAAGGCGACGCGCGCCGGGTCAGCCTGGCTTACGGACTCGGTGGGCGGGGGTGCCGCAAAGGCATGGCTTTGCTGCGGTTCACGGTTGCTCAGCACATTCAGCGTCGTCATGGCGGCAGAGATCACGCCAACCGGAACGAAGAAGCGCGGGTAGAGCGCGATGTCCCAGCGCATATGGCCGAACAGGGGGGTGATGGCCCACACAGCCAGCGAGATGGACGGCGTCAGGAGTACGGTCAGCACGATGCCGTACAGCCACGGGCGCCCTTCCAGGTGCAGACGGTGGCGGATGACCTGCATCCCGAAGCGATCAACGCCTACCGCCACCAGTGACCCGGCCAGCATCAATGCGGACCAATAGACGAAGCGCATGACGAAGGGAATCTGGCCTGTGTTGAAGGCGTTAATCAGGCTGAGGAACAGCGCCATGCCCAGTGAAGCGATCAGGATGCGCCCGACGCCTGACATCGTTTCCGACCAGCCGGGTTTTGCATTTGGCGAAGCGTGAACGGTCGATCCCGTCCTTTCGCGCAGTAACGCCTTCTGTTCGCGCATCCGTCTCCCCATAGCCGATAAGCGCTATCTAATTGCCGTGAAGCGGTCACCCCGCACAAGTCAATTTTCACGGAAACCCCCGATGTCTGCCCCTCAAGCCGCCTCAAAGCCGCGTTCGGCCTATTCTTTTGTTTGGAAATTCATCAGCGCCCTGATTCTGACGGGTGGACTCATCCTGATAAGCACCCTTGCTTCCGGCGGTGATTTCACCGC
This sequence comes from Asticcacaulis excentricus CB 48, assembly GCF_000175215.2. Classification (NCBI taxonomy): domain Bacteria; kingdom Pseudomonadati; phylum Pseudomonadota; class Alphaproteobacteria; order Caulobacterales; family Caulobacteraceae; genus Asticcacaulis; species Asticcacaulis excentricus. The sequence continues at coordinate 248,962 of NC_014816.1, forward strand.
CTTTGTCCAGGTTATCGAGGGGGCCCATCTGCATGCTCCGAACCTGCGCGCCATTGCCGAGTCGTCATTGGCGACGCAAATCCATCTGAGCGCGGCGTTTACGGCCTTTGTTATTGGTCTTTATCAGCTTCTGGGACCTAAAGGGCGCACGCCGCACCGTTTGCTGGGCTATATCTGGCTGGCGCTCATGCTGACGGCGGCCATATCGAGCTTCTGGCTGCGCGGGCTCAACCATGGCATGTTCAGTTTTATCCATATCCTGTCGGGTTGGACGGTGGTGGTCGCGCCGATGATCCTCTATGCGGCGCGCACCAAGAACATCATACGGCACCGCAATATGGCTTCAGGCCTGTTCATGGGTGGACTGGTTGTTGCGGGCCTGTTTGCCTTCATGCCCGGCCGCCTGCTTTGGCACGTCTTTTTCGGATAACCGGAAAAACCCGCCATAAGCGTTTGGATTTTCAAAACGGCGTGCTAGGTTTGGTTTCGTAATTTGGCGGGACCCACACTATGACCGATCAGACCCAACCGGCCCATCCGGGATGGAAAACCCACATCTGTCTGGTTCTACTGCTGATCGTTTATGTTTTTAATTTTGTCGACCGCCAGATCCTCTCCATCCTCGCTCAGCCGATCAAGGCCGAACTGAATCTGAGTGATGCGCAACTGGGCTGGCTGGGCGGTTTTGCCTTTGCTTTTGTCTATACCCTTCTCGGTATTCCGGCGGCAATGATCGCGCAGAGGGTCGGGCGGGTGCGGCTGATCACGGCGGCCCTGATTGTGTGGAGTGCAGCAACGGCGGCCTGTGGTCTGGCCAATTCCTGGATTACGCTGGCGCTGGGACGGTTCGGCGTCGGCGTCGGCGAAGCGGGCGGCGTCGCCCCGTCGCAAAGTTTAATCAGCGATCTCTATCCGCCTGCCCAACGCGCCAGAGCCATGGCCGTCTTTTCTCTGGGCGTGCCACTGGGGTCAGGTCTGGGCATCATGTTTGGCGGGCTTTTGGCGGCGACCTTCGACTGGCGGCACGCCTTCGTCACCATTGGATTGGCGGGTGTCGTGTTTGCGCCGCTGTTTTTCTTCGGCACGCGCCGTCATGATGGTCAGACGCAAACAGATACCGTCCCGGCGGTGGACCGACTGCGCCGCCTGATACGCAATCGCTCGCTATGGCTGATTTCACTTGGCGCTTCGCTGTCCTCCGTGATTGGCTATGGCCTGATGTTTTGGCTGCCCTCGGTGTTTATGCGCTCGTTCAAGGCGACCTTGATGTCCGCCTCTTTCAGCTTTGGCCTGATCGTGCTGATTGGGGGCGCGGTGGGTATTCTGGGCGGCGGCTTTGTCGCGGATCGTTTAGGCGCAAAGTCGCCGCGTGCTTTCGCGCTGGTGCCCGCAGTAGCCTATCTTCTGTGCATCCCGGCCTACGGCTTGGTTCTGCTGATGCCGGGCCTCGCCTTCGATACGGCGGCAGGGTTTGCTTTGCTGATCCTGGCTCAGGCGCTGGGTCTGGTGTGGATGGGGCCGGTGATCGCCAGCCTGCACCACGTGGTCGAACCACAGGACCGCGCCTTGGCTTCGGCTCTATTTCTGTTCGTCACCAATATCATCGGCCTTGGCTTCGGCTCGTGGACTATGGGCGCGATTTCGGATTATTTATCATATAATTATGCGGCAAATGCGTTGAAAATGGCTGTGACCGGCGGCCTTGTTTTTTACGCGCTGGGGGCCGGGTGCTTTCTTATGACAGCGCTTACCCTTAAGCGAGACTGGAAAACGGCCCCGATTTCCGTCTGAGCCGGTCCCGACCACGGCAAAAATCAGCGATCTTGCGGTTGCACAACGCCGGACGGGTCTTTATAACCCCACCCCGTCGGCGCGGGCAAAGACGTCCGTGCCCCCAAGGTCGCCGAGCTGTGCGCCGCACGGCTTGTATTTCCTCGCTGGTACCGCTAACACGGGCCGGCATCCCATTTGATAAGACCGGTTCCATGAACATTCACGAGCATCAAGCCAAGGCCGTACTCAAGGAGTTCGGCGTCGCCGTTCCGCGCGGCTATCCCGCCTTTTCGCCCAAGGAAGCCCTTGAGGCCGCCAAGAACCTGAAGGACGATTCCACCAAGGTGTGGGTCGTTAAGTCGCAAATCCACGCCGGTGGCCGTGGTAAAGGCCGTTTCGAAGGCCTGGGGCCGGACGCCAAGGGCGGCGTGCGCGTCGTCAAGTCGCCGGCTGACGTCGAAGCCAATGCCGACGAAATGCTGGGCCGCGTGCTCGTGACCCATCAAACGGGTCCGGCGGGCAAGCAGGTCAATCGCCTGTACATCGAAGAAGGTGCGGACATCAAAAAGGAGCTGTATCTGTCGCTCCTCGTTGACCGCGTCTCGTCACGTATCTCGGTCGTCGCCTCGACCGAAGGCGGTATGGACATCGAAGAAGTCGCCCATTCGACTCCGGAAAAGATCCACTCCTTCACCATCGATCCGGCCACCGGTGTCTTCCCCGTGCACGGCCGTACTCTGGCGCATGCTCTGGGTCTGAAGGGTGATCTGGCCAAGCAGGGCTTCAAGCTGCTTCAGCAACTGTATGCGGCGTTCAATGCCAAAGACATGGACATGCTGGAAATCAACCCGCTGATCATCACGGGCGACGACCAGCTTCTGGTGCTCGACGCCAAGGTGTCGTTCGATTCCAACTCGCTGTTCCGTCATCCGGATATTCAGGCCCTGCGCGACCTGAGCGAAGAAGACGCCAAGGAAATTGAAGCCTCGAAGTTCGACCTCTCCTATATCGCCCTTGACGGCGAAATCGGCTGCATGGTCAACGGCGCGGGTCTGGCCATGGCCACGCTCGACATCATCAAGCTCTATGGTTCAGAGCCCGCCAACTTCCTCGACGTTGGCGGCGGCGCGACCACTGAAAAGGTGACGGCGGCCTTCAAGATCATCACCTCGGACCCCAAGGTGAAGGGCATTCTGGTCAACATCTTCGGTGGCATCATGAAGTGCGACATCATCGCCACGGGCGTTATCGCCGCGGTGAAGGAAGTCGGCCTGAAGGTGCCTCTGGTGGTGCGCCTCGAAGGCACCAATGTCGAACTCGGCAAGAAAATCATCAACGAAAGCGGCCTGAACGTGATCGCCGCCGACGATCTGGCCGATGCGGCCGCCAAGATCGTCAAGGCTGTGAAGGGCTAAGGTTAGAGCAATGTCTGTACTGATCAATTCGCAAACCAAGGTCATCACGCAGGGCTTCACCGGCGCGCAGGGCACCTTCCATTCCGAACAGGCTATCGCCTACGGCACCAAGGTCGTTGGCGGCGTGACCCCCGGCAAGGGCGGCACCACCCATATCGGCCTGCCGGTGTTCGATTCCGTGGCTGAAGCCAAGGAGCGCACGGGTGCCGACGCCTCGGCCATCTACGTGCCGCCGCCCTTCGCGGCTGACGCCATCCTGGAAGCCATCGAAGCCGAAATCCCGCTGATCGTCTGCATCACCGAGGGCATTCCGGTTCTGGACATGGTGAAGGTGAAGCGCGCCCTGTCGGGTTCCAAGTCGCGCCTGATCGGGCCGAACTGCCCCGGCGTCCTGACCCCGAACGAGTGCAAGATCGGCATCATGCCGGGCAACATCTTCTCCAAGGGTTCGGTCGGCGTGGTCTCGCGTTCGGGCACGCTCACCTATGAGGCCGTGTTCCAGACGACCAATGCCGGTCTGGGCCAAACGACTGCCGTCGGTATCGGTGGTGACCCGGTCAAGGGCACCGAGTTCATCGACGTGCTGGAAATGTTCCTGGCGGATGACGAAACCAAGTCGATCATCATGATCGGTGAAATCGGCGGCTCTGCGGAAGAAGACGCTGCTCAGTTCCTGATCGACGAAGCCAAGCGCGGCCGTAAAAAGCCAATGGCCGGCTTCATCGCTGGCCGCACGGCACCTCCGGGCCGCCGGATGGGCCACGCCGGTGCCATCATCTCCGGCGGCAAAGGCGGCGCGGAAGACAAGATCGCGGCCATGGAAGCGGCGGGCATCAAGGTGTCGCCGTCTCCGGCGGCGCTCGGCGAAACCCTGCTCAGCGTTCTGAAGGGTTAATCGTCTAATCCTCTTCCTGAAATTAGGAGGAGGGCTGACCGCCATATACTCGTCACGAAAAGCGCGTAGCCTCCAGGCTGCGCGCTTTTTTGTTGCCGCCGAGGCGTGACGGACGCATAATGTGAGCGCTAACATTTTGTCTGATAAATCGTATACGATTTTTCCGGCTTAAGAGGTTCTCAATACCTCTCAAAGAGAGTATAGACCTTCCTGTCAGGCGGTGTCGTTATTGGCCGCCTCAACCCAAGTACGAAAGGGAGACGGTGTCGTAGTTGGCCGTCTCGCAAGGTATAGAATGGCGGACGATTCCGGTCGGCTGAACCAGGTTTTCGCGGAAACCTCGTTCCTTTATGGCGGCAACGCCCTGTTCATCGAACAGATTCAGGAGCAGTGGGCAAAGGACCCGAGCTCTGTCACTCCGGCCTGGCGGGCCTTCTTCGATCAGCTTATGGACAACCCGACCAACGTGGCGCAGAACGCCTCGGTGGGCGGCTGGGCGCGCCCCGTCGTGGAGAAGCGCGATGAGCTGACCTCGGCGCTGGACGGGTTCTGGCCTGCCGTCGAAGCCAAGGCTGCCAAGGGTATCGCCGAAAAGAACGCCAAGGATAGTGCCGCCGGTAAGGCCGCACCTGCCTCTGCCGCAGATCTGCAAAACGCGGCGCGTGATTCCGTACGCGCCCTGATGCTTATCCGTGCCTACCGCATCCGTGGTCACCTTCAGGCCAATCTCGACCCGCTGGGTCTGGAGCCGAAGGGTGAGAATCCGGAACTGCTGCCGGAACACTGGGGCTTTAGCGCCGCCGACATGGACCGCCCGATCTTCATCGACGGCGTTCTGGGTCTCGAAACCGCGACGCTGAAAGAAATCATCCAGATCCTGCGCCGCACCTACTGCGCCAATGTCGGCGTGCAGTACATGCACATCTACGACACAGCGGAAAAGGCGTGGATTCAGGAGCGCATCGAAGGCCGCGACAAGGAAATCACCTTCACCAAGGAAGGCAAGATCGCCATCCTCAAGAAGCTGATCGAGACCGAAGGCCTCGAACGCTTCCTGCACCGTCGCTTCCCCGGCACCAAGCGCTTCGGCCTCGACGGCGGTGAAGCCCTGATCCCGGCCATGGAGCAGATCATCAAGCGCGGCGGCAACCTGGGCGTGAAGGACCTCATTCTGGGGATGCCGCACCGCGGCCGCCTCAATGTGCTGACGGCCGTGATGGGCAAGCCCTATCGCGCCTTGTTCCACGAATTCCAGGGCGGTTCGACCGTGCCGCTCGACATCGACTCGACCGGCGACGTGAAATACCACATGGGGGCGTCTTCTGACCGCGCCTTTGACGGCAACAATGTTCACCTGTCTTTGACGGCCAACCCGTCGCACCTTGAAATCGTCAACCCGGTGGTCCTGGGCAAGGCCCGCGCCAAGCAGGCGGCGCACATCAAGGCCAAGGGCGACGGTCAGCTCGACCGCAGTCAGACCATCCCGCTTATCCTGCACGGCGATGCCGCCTTTGCGGGTCAGGGCGTGGTGGCCGAATGCTTCGCCCTGATGGGGCTGAAGGGGTACAAGACCGGCGGCACGTTGCACATCATCGTCAACAACCAAATCGGCTTCACGACGGCGCCCAGATTCTCGCGCTCCTCGCCCTATCCGTCGGATCAGGCGCTGGGCGCGCAGGCCCCGATCCTGCACTGTAACGGCGACGATCCCGAAGCCGTGGTCTATTGCGCCAAGGTTGCCACCGAGTTCCGGCAGAAGTTTGCCAAGGACGTGGTGATTGACATGTTCTGTTATCGCCGCTTCGGTCACAACGAAGGCGATGATCCGACGTTCACGCAGCCGATCATGTACGCCAAGATCAAGGACCATCCGTCCACGCGCGAACTGTACGGTCAGCGGCTGATCGCCGAAGGCGTGGCCACGCAGGCCGAAATCGACGGCTGGATCGCCGAATTTGACGCTTTCCTAAACGCTGAGTTTGAGGCGGGCAAGGAATACAAGGCGACCAAGGCGGACTGGCTCGACGGCAAGTGGTCGGGCCTCGGCCTGCCTGAAGATGATGAGCGCCGCGGTTTCACCTCGGTGCCGCGCGCCAAGCTGGAAGAAATCGGTCGCAAGATCACCACCATCCCCAACGCGATCGAGGCGCACAAGACGCTGCGCCGCGTCATCGAAGGTCGCCGTCAGGCGATCGACAGTGGCGAAAATATCGACTGGGCGCTGGCTGAGCATCTGGCCTTCGGCTCTTTGCTCGACGAAGGTTTTGACGTGCGCCTGTCGGGTCAGGATTCAATCCGCGGTACTTTCTCGCAACGGCACTCAGCCTTTATCGATCAGCGCACGGAAGAGCGTTACTTCCCGCTCAACCATCTGCGCGAAGGTCAGGCTCATTACGAAGTGATCGACTCGGCCCTGTCGGAAGAAGCGGTGCTGGGCTTCGAATACGGCTATTCGCTGGCCGATCCCAACACGCTTGTCATGTGGGAAGGTCAGTTCGGCGACTTCGTCAACGGGGCTCAGGTCGTTATTGACCAGTTCATCTCGTCGGGCGAACGCAAGTGGCTGCGTATGTCGGGCCTCGTCATGCTGCTGCCGCACGGTTACGAAGGTCAGGGCCCCGAACACTCCTCGGCGCGTCTCGAACGCTTCCTGCAACTGTGTGCCGAAGACAATATGCAGGTCGCCAACTGCACGACGCCGGCCAACTACTTCCACATCCTGCGCCGTCAGATCCACCGTCCGTTCCGCAAACCGCTGATCATCATGACGCCGAAGTCGCTTCTGCGTCACAAGAAAGCGGTTTCGACCCTGACCGACATCTCGGAAGGCTCGTCCTTCCACCGCGTGCTGCACGACGACGCCGAGCGCCGTCCAGATGTGGCCGGCGTCAAGCTGGTGGCCGATGACAAGATCCGTCGTGTCGTGCTCTGCTCCGGTAAGGTCTATTACGACCTGCTGGATGAGCGCGAAAAGAAGGGCATCAAGGACGTCTATCTGATGCGTCTGGAGCAGTTCTATCCGTGGCCGATGAAGTCCCTGCTCACCGAACTGGGTCGCTTCAAAAACGCCGAACTGGTGTGGTGTCAGGAAGAACCGAAGAATATGGGCGGCTGGTCGTTCGTCGATCCGTGGCTTGAACTGACGCTCGACAAGCTGAAGATCAAGGCTAAGCGCGCCCGCTATGTCGGTCGCCCGGCCTCGGCCTCGACCGCTGCCGGTGTCATGAGCCGCCACTTGAAAGAGCTGGAAACCTTCCTGAACGAGGCCTTCGCGTAACCGCGCAGGCCGTCTGAACGAAGTTTCCTTAAACCCGTCCCAATGAAGGGCGCTGCCATTGAACGCTGAGCGCGCCCTTCACCCCCTGAATTAAAGATAAAATCGGAGCCTATATCCATGGCCGACATCCTTACCCCCGTCCTCGGCGAGTCCGTTTCCGAGGCCACCATTGCCAAGTGGACCAAGAAGCCCGGCGACGCCGTGAAGAAGGACGAAATCCTCGTCGAGTTGGAAACCGATAAGGTCTCGCTCGAAGTGGCCGCCCCCGCTGACGGCACCCTGACCGAAATACTCGCCGGTGAAGGCGATACCGTCACCCCCGGTGCCGTGCTGGGCCGTATCGGCGCTGCCGGTGCTGCGGTCGCTTCCGCCCCGGCGGCTGCGCCTGCCGCGACCCCGGCGCCCGCAGCTACTCCGGCTGCCGCTCCGGCTGCGGCGGGTGGTGCCCTGCTCGACGTCAAGACCCCGGTGATGGGCGAGTCGGTGGCCGAAGGCGCCATCTCGCGCTGGGCCAAAAAGGTCGGCGAAGTGGTGAAGAAGGACGAAATTCTCGTCGAAATCGAAACCGATAAGGTTGCTGTCGAAGTGGCCTCGCCGGCCGATGGCGTGATCGCCGAAATCGTCGCCGCAGACGGCGCGACTGTCACGCCGGGTCAGGTCATTGCCCGTATCGCCGCCGGCGCTTCGGCGGGTTCGGTGGCCGCTGCCCCCGCCGCCGCTCCGGCTCCGGTGGCTGCTCCCGCTTCGGCCCCGCAAAAGGCCTCTGAGCACCTGTCGCCTGCCGTTCAGCGTATCGTTTCCGAAACCGGCCTGAGCACTGCCGGTATCGCCGGCACCGGCAAAGACGGCCGCATCACCAAGGGCGACGCCCTCGCCGCCTTGTCCACGCCCTCGGCGGTCGCTGTCGCCCCGGTGGCCGCTGCGCCTTCGGCTCCGGTCGCCCCGCGCGAAGTCGGCCCGCGTGAAGAGCGCGTGAAGATGACCCGCCTGCGTCAGACCATTGCCCGCCGCCTGAAGGAGTCGCAAAACACCGCGGCTCAGCTCACCACCTTCAACGAAGTGGACATGTCCACCGTGATGAGCCTGCGCAACGCCTATAAGGACGTCTTTGAAAAGCGTCACGGTGTGAAGCTGGGCTTTATGTCCTTCTTCGCCAAGGCCGTCGTCGCCGCCCTGAAGGACATTCCGGCGCTCAACGCCGAAATCGAAGGCACGGACATCATCTATAAGAACCACTACGACCTCGGCGTCGCCGTGGGCACGGAAAAGGGTCTGGTCGTGCCGGTCTTGCGTAATGTCGATGACCTGTCGCTGGCGGGTATCGAAAAGGGCATCGCCGCGCTGGGCAAGCAGGCACGTGACGGCACCCTGTCGCTGGATCAGCTTCAAGGCGGCACCTTCACCATCACCAATGGCGGCATCTATGGCTCGCTGATGTCTACGCCTATCCTCAACATGCCGCAGGTCGGTATTCTTGGAATGCACGCCATCAAGGAACGCCCGATGGTCGTCAACGGTCAGATCGTCGCCCGTCCGATGATGTACCTGGCCCTGTCTTACGATCACCGCATCGTGGACGGCAAGGAAGCCGTGACCTTCCTCGTCCGCGTCAAGGAAGGTTTGGAAGACCCGCAACGTTTCGTCCTCGATGTGTAATTTCGCATCGTGACCTGACCTATTGGAAAGCCGTTCCGTTCCACGGGACGGCTTTTTTTTACTTAGAGCCGCGATTTATCCACAGGGAAGTCCCATGCTGAAACGTCTTGTCCTGATCGTTATGGCCTTTAGCCTGAGCGGCTGTCTGACGCTCCAGCGCACCGAGACGGAGTACCCGCGCGCCGCGGACTATCAGCCGGTGGGGTTTCGCAATGTGCGCTTTTCGGCTACCGATCCCAATATTCCCGCTCGTCTCGAAGCCGATGCCCGCAAGGACATGCAACTGAATGGGATGCAGCGCTTCGACGTGCTGGCCCTGTCCGGCGGCGGCGCAGACGGTGCCTTCGGGGCCGGAGTTCTGGCCGGATGGAGCAAGCGCGGCGACCGCCCGCAGTTTCGCATGGTCACCGGGGTTTCAACGGGGGCTCTGATCGCGCCCTTCGCCTATCTGGGTCCCGCCTATGACGAGAAGCTGAAAGACGCTTATACCAGCGGCGTGGCCGACAGTCTGACCAAATCGCGTGGCCTGTTGTCGCTGTTCACGCCGGGCGTGCTGGATTCCAAAGCCCTGTACGCGCTGGTCAGCACCTATGTAGATGAGACTATGGTGCGCGATATTGCCCGCGAACACCTCAAAGGGCGGCGCTTGCTGGTCGGCACGACCAATCTAGATGCCCAAACGGGCGTGCTGTGGGATCTGGGGGAAATCTCGGCCATTGCCGCTCGCGACGGCTCAGCCGGCAAGATGCGCGAGGCCATCGACCTGATCCGTCAGGTGCTGGTCGCCTCGTCTTCGGTACCGGCCGCCTTCGCACCGGTGATGATCACGGTCGAACCGGTGTCAGGCGGGCACGGCGTGCCCACCGGTCCGCGCCCGTTTCAGGAAATGCACGTCGATGGCGGCGTGACCTTGCCCTTCTTTATCCTGCCCGAGTCGATGATGAACTGGACCGTACCCAAAGGTCTGATCAGCGGCGGCCACATCTACGTCATCATTAATGGCAAGATTACGCCGCAGCCCGACATCACTCCTTACAACGCGCTGGAAATCATGGGCCGCTCGCTCGACACCCTGACCAAGGCGCAGGCGCGCGGCACCCTGATCAGCCTCTATGCCTTCGCCCAACGCAGCCAGATGGAGGTGTCCGAAGTGTCCCTGCCGGACGAGTTTATCGAAGGGGGACTTCTGGCCTTTGAAAAGGACTCTATGCGCCGCGTCTTCTATTACGGCTATCAGTTGGGGGCGTCGGAGAAGCTGTGGAAGTCAGACGCACCAGCGAATTGAACCGGGCATGCAATCTTGTTTTAGAGCGGATTTCGTTCAGGTCGAATCGAAATCCAGCTCTGGTATTTTGTTGTGGCGCGCATTTAATTCCGAAAACCGTTGCACACTTTCCAGAATGCGCTTTAATAAAAACAAATATAATTATTCCTGTCAGGGGGAGTCTTCATGTCTGTACTGTTCCGCGCGGCTGTGACCGCAACTGCCGCTTTTTGTCTGCTGTTGTCCCCGGTCGCGCAGGCCGCCACCAACAGCAAGTCGGGGACCTTTAACTCCGCCGCGTCGCGCAAGGCCTGGCCGCACATTCAGCGCGCCATGACCGGAGATATGGCCGACATGGCCGATAAGGCGACGGAGCTGAAAGCGGAATACGTGCTGTCTTACGGGCTGGCGCTGGAGATGGGGCGCGAACCGGTCAGCCTCACCAGCTTGCAAAAATCGCGCATCCAGAATGTGTTTCAGGACTTCCTGAACATGTACATCCGTAAGTCCGACAACATCAAGCTGGATGGCCGTGAAGAGGTCCTTCTGGGGCAGCCGGATTTCTGGATCATGGTGGCGCGTGAGCTGGGACGGCCGCAAACCCTGGCCATGATGCGTGAAATCCCGCTGCCGGGAATGGATGGTATGTCGGGCAGCGGGGGCTCAGCCTTCTTCACCGGCGGCGGCGGCGTGGATAACCAGTTCAGCAAGGAAGATTATACGCTGAAAGGTGACAAGGTGCTGAACCGCTACATGGTCTATGCGTCGCAGTCCTGCGTCATCTATGCCCGCACGGCGCAACGCATGAAGCGCGTTCTCGCCATTCCAGCCTCGGAGACACCGCACCTGACGGCCGCGGCCTATAAGCAAACCTATGATACGGCGCTGATGCTCTACAAGGACGCCAACCGTCAGGGACCGCAGGCCTGTGGCTCGCGCGATTTCTATAACCAAGTCCTGACCTACGCCGATCGTAATATGGGGGGGCTGGAAAAGCTGAAGGCGGATTCGACATTGGCCGCCGCGGCGATCGGCGAAGAGGACACCCCCTCTCCGGCGAATAAGCCGTAGGCAAGACCCGCCACATGGGTTAAAACAGCGTTAACCCTGTTATGCGGAGCGCCTGTCTATGAAGTACGTGCGTTGGTTTATCGCCCTGATTGTCGTTGCCTATGTTGGCTGGATCGCTTTTCCGGTCATCAAATCGGCTTTGAGCCCCAGCTATGAACCGCAGGTCTCTATGAGGCAGGCTGATGCCGAAACGCATGTCGGCGGCGCTAGTATTCTGAACGCCGATGACTCCTACGGAGCCGATGTGACGGCCGTGCCTGCTGACTCTATTCAAGGCGAAACCGCCGTGGCGGCCATCGAGACGGATAACAAACCTGTCATCTGGCTGTGGGGCGGGGTGATCGTCTTTTATCTGATCGCGGCGTTTCTATTTGCCAAGGGCAATGTGCGTGCGGCCCTTGCCTATGGAGCGGCTTTTGTCGCCGATGTGGTGCTAACCTTTCTGACCAAAGGCGAGGCGGGATCGGGCCTGTTTGACCGTATCCTCGAAATCCTCTCTGGCTGGGACCCGCGCTATACGCTGACTCTGGTCGCCATGGTGCTGGGCTTCATTATCCTGATGGCGCGCGGCCGTCCGTTGCCAAAGCGCCATCTCGCTTACGAAAACTAGCGTTTCACCTCAAAATACCCACATAGGGCTTGACCCCCGCCGCGTGGAATTTTACGGCAGGGCAGGAAGTCTTATGCGCTAAATTAAGGGCCATCGCCATGTCTCAGGACCAAAGCTTCGACGTCGTCATCATTGGGGGCGGCCCCGGCGGCTACAATGCCGCTATCCGCGCCGGTCAACTGGGTCTTAAGACCGCCATCGTTGAATCGCGCGGCGTTCTAGGCGGGACCTGCCTGAACGTCGGCTGTATGCCCTCTAAGGCTTTGCTGCACGCTTCTGAACTCTTCGAAGCCGCTCAGCACGAATTCAAGACCATAGGTATCGAAGTCCCTGCGCCGACGCTCAACCTCGTTCAGATGATGAAGGCAAAGCAGGACAGCGTGACCGCCCTGACCAAGGGCATCGAATTCCTGATGAAGAAGAACAAGGTCACCTACTTCGTCGGCTTCGGCAAGATCGAAGGTCAGGGCAAGGTGTCGGTCACGGCGCAGGACGGTTCAGTCCAGCAGCTGACGACCAAAAACATCGTCATCGCCACGGGCTCTGAGCCGACTCCGCTGCCGGGTGTTAGCGTTGATCAAAAGCAGATTGTAGACTCGACCGGTGCACTGTCGCTGCCGGCAGTGCCGAAGCACCTCGTCGTTGTAGGTGCAGGCATAATCGGCCTCGAACTCGGTTCGGTGTGGCGTCGCCTCGGTGCCAAGGTGACGGTGGTGGAATTCCTCGACCGCATCACGCCGGGCATGGATACCGAAGTCGCCACCGGCTTCCAGAAAATTCTTAGCAAGCAGGGCTTTACCTTCAAGCTGGGCACCAAGGTCACCGCCGCCAAGACGGGCGCGAACGGCGTCACCCTGTCGCTGGAAGCCGCCAAGGGGGGTAATCCTGAAACCCTCGAAGCCGATGTGGTGCTGGTCGCCATTGGTCGCCGTCCGTTCACGCAGGGCCTGGGCCTCGAAAGCGTGGGCATCACTACCGACCAGCGCGGCTTCATCCCGACCAACCATTTCAAGACTGCGGCACCGGGCGTATGGGCTATCGGTGACGTGATCACCGGCCCGATGCTGGCGCACAAGGCCGAAGAAGACGCTGTGGCGGCCATCGAGCTGATCGCCGGTAAGGCCGGTCACGTCGATTACGATCTGGTCCCCTCGGTCGTCTATACTTTCCCGGAAGTGGCCTGGGTCGGCAAAACCGAAGATCAGCTCAAGGCGGCCGGGGTGCAGTACAAGGTCGGCAAGTTCCCGTTCATGGCCAACAGCCGCGCCAAGATCAATCATGAGACCGATGGTTTCGTGAAGTTCCTGGCGGATGCCAAGACCGACCGCGTCTATGGCGTGCACATCATGGGTCCGCAAGCTGGTGAAATGATTGGCGAAGCCTGTGTATTGATGGCTTTCGGTGGCGCTTCGGAAGACCTCGCGCGCATCTGTCACCCGCACCCGACCCGTTCGGAAGCGGTGCGTCAGGCGGCGATGGGCGTCGAAGGCTGGACGATGCAGGCGTAAACGCTCAGCGGGATCCGGGTCAGTAATCCCAGAAAAGCGCTCTTAAAAGGAAAACCCTTTCGGCATGGCTGAAGGGGTTTTTCTTTGAAAGAGACGACTTCGGCGAGCGTGCCTGTCTATTTCTAGAGGCTGCTGTCAATGAAGCCCAGCATAGGCCCCGCGATGAAAAAGGCATCGACGAAGGTTCTGATGGTTTTTCTCGCATCTCGTCGCGATGGTTTGAAATTTTCGAGTGTTAGGTAGAAATTTTCGACGAGGCGGCATGGTTTTTAGAGCTCCTCATCATAGAGGCATTGCTGTTTCCGGCTTGATTTGGAGCGATAGCGGCCTTGATCCCATTGCTGTGAAGTGCCTTCAAGACGCAGTCGCTGGCATCGTGTATCAGCTGGCTGCTTCCTCGAAAAACTCCGGCAAGGCCGTTTCATGTGAAGGCATAGATAGGATCTGTCGGAAGAACCGAATGGTTTTTTCAAGACCCTGCGACAAAGGCGTTGTGGGCTCCCAACCTGTAAGAGCGGTGGCCCTTTTGATATCGGGCCGGCGTCGACCAGGGTCATCCACTGGTGCAGGCAGCATAACAACCTGGCTGTCTGAACCCGTAAGTCGTTTTACCTCTTGTGCGAGCTCACGCATGGAAAACTCCTGCGGATTGCCGAAGTTCACAGGCTCAGTGACGGTGCCTTTGATGTCCATGAATGAAATCATGGCGCTGATTAAGTCGTCGACAAAGCAAAAGCTGCGGGTTTGTTCGCCCGTGCCATAGAGGGTCAGGGGCTCCCCTCTCAGGGCCTGCACAATAAAATTCGATACAACTCGCCCATCGTTCGGGTGCATGCGGGGGCCATAGGTATTGAAAATCCGCATAACGCGGACATCCACTCCATGCTGACGTTGATAGTCAAAAAATAGGGTCTCCGCGCATCGCTTGCCTTCGTCGTAACATGCGCGTGGACCGGCAGGATTGACACGCCCGAAATAGGACTCTGCTTGTGGATGGACCTCGGGATCACCATAAACTTCGCTGGTCGATGCCTGTAGGATTTTGGCGCGGGTGCGCTTTGCCAGGCCCAGCAGGTTGATGGCGCCGATGACCGAAGTCTTGGTCGTCTGCACGGGATCCATTTGATAATGGATGGGAGACGCTGGACAGGCCAAGTTATAGATTTCATCTACCTCCAGATATAGCGGAAACGTCACGTCATGGCGTATGAACTCGAACCGCTTGAGGTCCGTAAGGTGGTGAATGTTGCGCTTTTGTCCGGTGTGTATGTTGTCAACGCATAGCACTTCGTCGCCACGTGCAATGAGGCGTTCGCAAAGGTGGGAGCCAAGAAATCCGGCGCCGCCGGCTACGAGAATGCGTTTCATAAAGGTGCCCTCCACACGCGCTGGTCGAAAGGTAGTGGGCGGTGCGAATCATAGAGGGCGAAACGTTCGCGCCAGATCGCTTCGTAATCATCATCATAGGCTGTGTCGGTCATCTCTTGATCAAGGGACGAAACCATGTCGAGACACGCTTCCAGATTGGTGAGGTCCGGACGGGGTAATTGGCCGTCAAGATAAGCGCCCCACATGCGGGCAAAAAGCGTCTCGAGGCCTTTTACAAGCCCTTCCATGTTGAACAGCGTGCACCTGTCGCGCTCCTCGGTCAGTCTTTGGCGCAAGGAAATCAGCCTGTCGCTGTCGCGGCCCAAAGAGACGGCCATGTCGACAAAATCCTCCGGCCGCGTCGTTACGAGTTCTGGCAGACCCGCCGCCCGTAGTAGTGAACCGCACACTCTTGAGGCAAAAGAGCGGCCGCTCAGGGTCAGGACCGGCACCCCCATCCATAGGGCGTCCGAGCAGGTGGTATGTGCGCCATAGGGGCTGGTGTCGAGGAACAGATCGGCCAGAGGATAGCGTGCCAGATGGGCTGGGTTGGCCAGTTTTTCGGCAAAGATCAGCCGGGACGGATCAATGCCTCGGGCCTGCGCGTAGGCTTTGAGGCGCAGATGTGATGAGTTTGATCCACTCAGAAGCCACAATACGCTCCCCGCAACCCGGTCAAGTACCGCAAGCCAGCGATCAAACGTCCGACGTGTGATCTTATGCGTGCCGTTGAAGCAGCAAAAGACGAAGGCCTTGTCGGGTAGGCCTGCTTCGGCGCGGGTCGGAGGGGGCTCGGCGACGAGGCGTAGGCGATTGTTCGGCTGGTAGCAGGGCAGACGCTGCACAGTCTCAGAGTAATAGAGCTCGTGATCGTCGGGGATGATCCACTCATCGGCAATGATGTAGTGGTGATAGGGGCTGCCCATGGAACCGGGGAAGCCTAGCCAGTTGACGATGACCGGTGCAGGGCGCATGGCCAAAAGCTTCAGTCGAGCATCGCGTGTGTATCCATTGACGTCTATCAGGATCTGAATGCCGTCATCGCTTATGCGCTGAGCTGCCGCAGCGTCATCCAGGTCACTTATGTTGGTGAAGTGGTCAAACTTCGCCCGGTAATGCTGGTGTACGGGGTCGGATTCGGCTGGAATGCCGCAGTAATAGGCGAAGACTTCGACCTTGGTGCGGTCATGCAGGCCTGGTACCTCGAAAAGCAAGTGACCTATGGCGTGCTCGCGGAAGTCTGATGAGAGATAGCCTATGCGCAGCCGTCCGTCTCGGCGAGGCTGACGCGCCATGAAATGCCGGGTTAGGGGGCCATGTTCAGGTCGACCAACATCGAGTCGGTTATAATGACAATTGAGCGCCAACTGCAGCAGGGGGTCATCGACGAAAGCGGTCATAGAGAGGGGGGACATGCCCTTTAGAAGCCCCTCGCGGCTCATGCGCTCAAAGGGTTCAACGATTGGCCAGGCGCATTGTCGTTGACGTGCGGCAATCAGGTGCTGGGTGGCTTCACGCTGGGTGGGATCAAGCTCAAGACTCTGCCGCAGGCTCGATTCGCAGGCCTCGTCCTGGTGGGCAGCCTCCAGAACACGCGCAGTCTGGTTTAGCGCCATTACCTTGTGGCTAAGATTTTGCCCGGTAACACTGGCAAGCCGTCCGGTTAAATCCGCCCAGTTGCCTACCGCCAGGTCGGCGCGGCCCAGCCGTTCATTGACGCGGCCCAGATTGATGTAACTCGGCATGAAGTCAGGGTTGAAGGCTATGGCCTGGAGAAAGACGTCACGCGCTCGATCAAAAGCCCCTGTATCAGTCAGGAGCACTCCCAGGTTGAACAGAACGGCATATAGCAATGACTCGCCACAGCTATGGCTGATGAAATCCTCGTAAAGGGCGATGGCACCATTGAGGTCGCCGCGGATTTTCAGATTCTCAGATCTGTTTATCAGCTCGATCACGCTGAGCTTATTCGTCGAGGCGGCAGCGGATGAATCGCCGCAGATCGAAGGGGAGGTATCTGGCATCGGGAACTCGTCGATACAGGTCAGGGTCAGGTGAGGGCAGTGCGGATGGCAGACAGTTGGACCGCCGAAAGGCTGGCGAGCTGCGTATCTGTCAAATAGCTAATTTGCGTGGGGCTAAGGGCTTCAAGCTGATAGGTATTGAGCGACGACAGGAAGGTCGTTCCCAGGACGCTCATTGTGGTGGTGGTTAACTGACTGAGCTGGACCGGGCTTAAGGCTGCAAATTCGCTGGCGCTGAGATTGTCCAGTTGGGTGACCGTGAAGGCTGCCATCTGGGTGGGGGTTATGGCGGCGAACTGCGTGGCCGAGAACGCCGCGATCTCAGTAGTGGTCAAGTTGCTGATCTGCGTCGGGGTGAGCGACCCGATCTGCGTTGTGGACAGGGCAGAAATCTGGGCCGCAGACAGGCCGCGCAGTTGCATGCGTACGAGCGAGGTCAGTTGTTCGGTCGTCAGATTCGCGATCTGTGTGGTAGTCAGTGAGGCGACGTCTTCTGCAGCCCATGCGCCGATCTGATCGGTGGTCAGGCCTGAAATCTGAGTAAGGGTCAGGGTCTCGATTTGGGTTTCGGTCAGGCCGGAGATCGCCACCGTCGACAAGGCCCCCATTTGCGTTGAGCTGAGGGCCGACAACTGGGTAAGGGTCAGTGCCGATACCTCGGTTGGGGTCAGGCCATTGATGCCGCTGACCGACAGGGCAGCCAGTTGCGTCGTGGTGATGGAACTGATGTGCGCTTCCAAAAGATTGGACACGCCCGTGGCCGACAGAGAGCCAAACTGCACCATGCTGAGAGCTGAAATCTGGGTGTCGGTCAGGGCATTGATTGAGGTGGCGCTTAAGACCCCCATCTGGGTTTGGGTTAGCCCGGCGATCTGCGTTGTCGACAAGGCGGACGTCTGCTCGGCAGTCAGGCCTATGATGGCCGAAGTTGATAGGCCGCTGACCTGAGTCGAACTGAGGACGGACAATTGGGTAAGATTGAGAGCGCTAATTGCCGTTATCGCCAATTCCGTCATCTGGGTTGCGGTTAGGCTGGCAATCTGGGTGGTGTTGAGGCTCTGAAGCTCTGTTGAGGTTAGAGCCCCCATCTGAGCGGCAGTCAATCCGCGCAACTGAGTCGTGGAGAGCGCAGTCATCTGAGTTGCGCTCAGCCCGTTAATGGCGCCTGTCGAAAGGCCCGATAATTGTGTTGAACTCAAACCGCGCAACTGGGTGGTCGTCAGGCTCGCAAGCTGCGCGTCGGTAAGTCCAGAGAGGCCGGTGGCGCTGAGGCCAGACAATTGGGTAGAGGTAAGGCCCGAGAGCTGGGTCAGGCTCAGAGCAAGAACGCTGCTAGAGGTGAGGCCCACCAACTGCGTCGATGTTAGAACGCCCAACTGAGTTGAGGTCAGGACAGCCACATCGTCGGCGGTCAGCGCGCCTAACTGAGTGGCACTAAACGCTCGGGTCTGGGTTGTGGTGAGTGAGGCGACCTGAGTGGCGGTGAGCCCTTTCATGCCTGTGGTGGAAAGGGACGCAATCTGTGTTGAGGTGAGAGTTTGGATCTGGGCCGTTGTCAGCGTGGCAAGGCCAGTAGAACTGAAGGCGGCGACCTGAGTGGTGGACAGGGCGGCAATCTGGGCGGTCGAAAGGCCTAAAAGCTGGGTCGTTGTCAGCACACCCACCTGCGTCGACTTCAGCGCTTTGATCTGGGTGGTGGTGAGCGCCGTGATCTGAGTGGCGGACAGGTCTTCCACATCCTCGGTGCTTAGAGCCGTGATCTGAGTTGTGGTCAGGGCCGCAAGCTGCGAGCCGCTGAGGCCCTGCAGCTGTGTTTCGCTCAGGCCTGAAATCGCTGCGGCGGCGATAGCGGAGAACTGCGTCGTCGTCAGAGCCGCCAACTGCGTATGGGTCAGCGCCTCGATCTCTGTATAGGTTAGTCCCTGAATCTGGGTGGTGTAGAGGCTGGCAAGCACAGTTGATGTGAGGCCTGCAATCTCGTCCGGATTGATGGCGGCGATTTGGGTGGCGCTAAGGCCGCGCATCTGGGTCAGGGTTAGTCTGGCCAATTGCGTCGACGACAGAGCAGCGAGCTGGGTTTCTGTGAAGCCAGATAATTGGGTCGACGTGAGGGCCGCCAACTGCGTTTGAGTCAAGCCGGTCAGTTGATCGTCACTAAGGCCTGCAAGGCCGGTGGTGGACAGAGCCGCCAGTTGTGTGTTCGATAAGGCCGCGAGTTGGGTCTGACTGAGGCTTTCAACCTCCGTCGCCGTCAGACTCTTGATCTGAGTGGTGCTCAATGCGGCAATCTGAGTATCACTCAAACCCTTGATGGCGGTTTCGCCTAGCGACCCTAACTGGGTGGCACTCAAGCCTTTAACCTGCGTGGTGGTAAGGGCGGCTGCGAGGGTGGAGGTTAGACCAGAAAGAGCCGTACCCGTCAGGCTGTTGAGCTGGGTTGTGCTCAGGGCCTGAAGCTGACTGGAATTTAAGACTTCCATCTGGGCTGAGGTTAGGCCCTTGACCTGAGTGGTTGTCAGGGCCGCCAAGGCGGTGAGGCTCATGGCCATCAACTGGGCGGTTGTCAGCGCGGCAATTTGGGTGCTGCCGACCCCCTTCATCTGGGTGAGGCTGAGACTGGTGATATCGCTGGCCGATAGACCGCTGAAGCCGCTGGCCGACAGGCTGGCGATCTGAGTTGAAGTCAGGGCTGAAATCTGGGCGTCACTAAGGTCACTGATCTGGGTAGCGCTCAACCCCGCGAGTGCTGTGGCGCTAAAGGCGGCCAGTTGGGTTGTTGAAAAGGCGGACAGTTGTGTAGCGTTCAGCGCCGAAAGACTTGTGGCAGTCAGTCCGGAAATCTGGGTAGTGGTCAGACCCGTCAGGGCGCTGGTGCTCAGGGACTCAAGCTGGGTCGTGGTGAGCGCGCCGACCTGCGTCGCGCTTAGGCTGGCCAACCCCGTGCTGGACAATGTCGCGATCTGGGTTTGGCTCAGGCCGCTAAGACTTGTGGCGGTGAGGGCCGAAATCTGGGTGGTACTCAGCGCCTCGATCTGGGACGTCGTGAGGGCTCCTACACCTGCGCTACTCAAAGCCTTAAGCTGTGTTGTAGTCAGGCTGGCGATCTGGGTAACGGTTAGACCGGCAATCTGGGTTGTGTCCAGGGCGGCTATTTGTGTGGCCGTCAGAGCGCGGACTTGGGTGGTTGCCAGGATTGTCAGGTCTTCTGTCGATAGACCTGACAAGGCGGTGGATGTCAGTGCCGCGATCTGAGTGGTAGCCAAGGCGCCCAATTGCGCAGCGCTGAGGTTGCCGGCCTGAGCTTCGGTCATTCCCGACAAGGCCGTGGCGGTCAAACTCTGCAACTGCGTTGTGGTAAGTGCCGCTATCTGGGTTTCCGACAGTGCCGCCAGACCGGTAACGCTCAGGGCGCGCACTTGGGTTGTCGTCAGGCCTGCTAGGGTCGTGGCATTCAGTTGAGACACTTCGTCTTCGGTCAGGGCGGCGATTTGAACTGTGGCCAGACCGTTCATCTGGGTCGTTGTGAGCGCGGCCATCTGATCTGCACTTAGTCCCCGAAAGGCAGTAACGGTTAGGGCGGCCAGTTGAGAGGTGGACAGCGCCCTAAGCTGGGCTGAGGTCAGTGCCCCGGCTTCCGTACCCGTGAGGACACCAAACTGGGTTGTCGTCAGATCAGCAATTGTCGTCCCTAGACTGGCGATCTGGCTTTCATTCAGGCTGGCAATCTGGGTTGTAGTGAGCGCACGCGCCTGGGTCGAACTCAGGCTCAACAACTGCACACCCGACAGGCTAGAAATGCCGGAGGTCGTGAGGGCGGCGACCTGCTTTGTGCTCAGGACGCCAATCTGAGTGATGGTGAGGGCTGCGGTCTGAGTTTCAGTCAGGCCGCTGATACCGGTCACCGAAAAAGCCGAGATCTGGGTGGTGGTCAGACCTGCGATCTGGGTGGCCGTGAGCGCCGTCATTTGTGTTGCGGTGAGCGCCCCTAGTTGTGTCGTCGAAAGGGCCGACAGCGAGGTGGCGCTCAGGCCTGACACCTGCGTCGCGGTCAGTCCGGCAATCTGAGTTGTGCTCAAGGTGCCGAGCTGCGTCGCGGTTAGTCCGGCGATTTGCGTAGCGCTAAGCCCGGTCAGGCCGGTCTTGGAAAGGGCGGCCATCTGAGTGTCGCTCAAAGCCGCAATCTGGGTGGCGTTAAGGGCAGCTACGGCAGTCGAGGACAGGGCTGCGATCTGCGTGGTGTAAAGGCCGGCCAAAATCGTCCCGCTCAGGGCTGCGATCTGAGTTTCAGTGACGGCTCCTATTTCGGCGGCGGTTAAGCTGCGTAACTGTGTGGAAGATAAGGAGACAAGATCATCTGTCCTCAGTTCAGCCACCTGTGTGAGCGTAAGGCTTCGCAACTGGGTCGTCGTCAGGGACTGGAAGGCGGTTGTGTCCAGTGCATCGAGGTGTGACGCGCTGAGGCCTGTAATCGCGGTCGCCGAAAGACTACGTAACTGCGTGGTGGAAAGGGTTGTAAGTTGTTCCGTTGTCAGGGCGGCGACGCCAGTAGCCGAGAGAGCTTTAATCTGCGTGTCGTTGAGGACACCGACCTGAGTGACGCTTAGACCGGTTAGAGTCGTTGCGCTGAGACCTGACACAGAGGCAGCAGACAGGCTAGCCACCTGGGTTACTGAAAGGGTCGCGACCCGGTCCCCCCCCAGACTGTTGAGCTGGGTCGCGCTCATGACTGCAATCTGCGTGGCACTGAGGCTCTGAAGCTGCGTCTCGGTTAGGGCACCGGTCTGCGTGGCGGACAGGGCTTTGATCTGGGTGGCGCTAAGCGCACTGGCCTGAAGCGTGGTGAGGCTTGCCACCTGATCCGTGGTGAGCGCAGCAATCTGGGTCACGCTCAGAGCCTTGAGCAGTGAAGTGGATAGGCTTGCCACCTGTTCGTCGCTCATGCCGGCGACGGCGGTGGCCGACAGGGCGGACACCTGACGGGTGCCCAGCACATTGAGCTGGGTCGAAGTGAGCGCTGCAACCTGAGTGTCGGTCAGACCGTTCGCCCCAGTGGTCGATAGAGCGGCAATTTGGGTTGAGGTCAAGCCTGCGACCTGATCGACGGTCAGGGCCTTGATCTGGATGGCTGTCAGGTTGTTGAGCTGTGTGGTTGACAGGCGCCCCAATTCAGTCGGCGACAGGGCGGAAATCTGATCGGCGGTCAGGGCCTTGATCTGGGTAGCCGTGAGGCTGTTGATTTGGGTCGAGGTCAGCGCCGATAACTGCGACATGGCCAGACCGGCGATTTGGGTTGCTGCCAGGTTCGAGATCTGCCGCTCGCTGAGACCGGTCAGTTGCGTCGCGGTCAGTTCGCTCAGATCCGTTATCGTCAGGCCTTGAATTTGGGTGGTGCTGAGGTTGCGCAGCTGGGTTGTGCTCAGCGACTGCATCTGTCTCTCGCTCAGGGCACTAACCTGGGTGGCCGTCAAGGCGCCCCACTGGCTGCTTTGCAGGGCATTGATCTGCGAAGTGGACAGGCTGGTGATTTCTGTGGCCGTCAGAGCGGCAATCAGCGTTTGCGGCAAGGCACGCAACTGTGTGGTGTCCAGAGAGGCAATCTGCCCTTCATTGAACCCTTTGATGGCGGTGGCTGTCAGTCCCGATAACTGCGTAGAGGTCAACACGGAGATCTGCGTGTTGGACAAGGCGGAGATATCTGATGCGGCCAGCCCCTTCATCTGTGTTGCCGTCAGGTAGCTGAGTTGAGCCAAGTCTAGCGAGGCCACCTGATCCTCAGACAGGTAGCCGATTTGCGTTAGGGTCAGGGCGCGAAGTTGCGTTACTCTCAAGGCGTTGAGTTGGGTCGCCGAGAGGCCTGAGATCGCACTTAAGCTCAAGGCGGCGATTTGCGTGGCGCTGAGGCTCGTCAGTTGTGTGTCGTTGAGCGCAGACGCCAGGTCGGTACCAAGGCTCCCGATCTGCGATAGGCTGAACATTCCTATCTGGGTGGCAGACAGCGCCGAAAGCTGAGCGGTCGAAAGGGCATTGACGGCTGTGGCGGTGAGCCCCTTGACCTGCGTGGTGGTCAGGGCGGACATCAGGGTGGGGCTGATTGATCCGATCTGAACCGTGCTGAGCGCTGCGATCTGTGTCGAGGTCAGCGCCGAAAGCTGGCTGGTGTTAAGCACCGTCAGGTCGTCCTGTGTCAGGGCGCGGACTTGAGTTACCGTCAAGGCTCTCAGCTGACTGCTCTCTAGGGCGGAAAACTGCGTGGTGTTGAGCGCTGCGATTGCCGTCGCACTGAGACCTGAAATCTGATCGGTCCGCAGATAGTTGAGGCTGGTGGCGCTGAGGCTGTAAATTTGCACCTCGCCCAGTGCGCTGAGCTGGGTGGAGGTGAGTGCGCTGAGTTGTGTGGCGGTAAGCCCGGTGAGAGCGGTGGAGGTCAGACCGCGGACCTGTGTCGTCGTCAGCGCCGCAATTTGGGTCTCCGTTAGAGCCGCCATCTGCGTCGCAGTCAGTGTGTTGAGTTGGGTGTCTGCGAGCCCTTTGATCTGCGTTGAACTGATTGCCGCGACCCGGGTACTGCTCAGGCTTCGCAAATGCTCGGTATTGAGACCGCCGACAGCTGTCACCGTCAGTCCCAGAAATTGCGTGTCGTTCAGGGTGTTGAGAAAGTTCGCACTGACGGCATTGATCTGAGTGGAAGTCAGGTAGCTGAGCTGAGTCGCGGTATAGCCGGAAAGCTGGGTGGCGGTCAGTGCACTTAGTTCGTCGGCGGTCAGCGCACGCATCTGTGTCGCTGTGAGGGCGGCAAGCTGGGTAGGGGTTAGTGCTGACAGCTGGGTCGCGCTCAGCCCCTGAAGCTCGGTCGTGGTTAGGCCGGTAATCTGGCTAGGGCTGAGGCTTGCAAGATCGGATTCGGACAGGGCCGCCAGCGCCGAAATCCCCATACCACCGATCTGGGCGGCGGTCAGCCCAGCCAGTTGAGTCGTTGAGAGCGCGTCTATAAGTGTGGTGCTGAGGCCTTGCAACTGAGTTGGCGTCAAAGCACCAATCTGAGTTGAGTTAAAGACGGCCAGTTGCGTCTGACTCAGAATATCAAGTTGGTCGCTGTCGATACCCTTCATCTGGGTGGTGGTCAGAACCGATAACTGAGCCGGGGACAGAACCGAGAACTGTTCCGGCGTCAATTCACCTATATCGGTCGCCGTCAGGCCCAGTATCTGTTGGGTGGTTAGCGCCGCAATTTCATCGACGCCAAAGGCCTCCATTTGGGCCTCTATTAGCGCCGACAACTGCCTGCCGGTGAAGACCATCTGCTCGACGCTGAATGCGGCGATCTGCTCGGTCGAAAGCGCGCGCATCAGCGTTGTGGACAGGCCGGTTATTCCGGTGGTCGACAGAGCGCCGATCTGAGAGGTCGTGAACGCTGCGACCTGCGTAGTGGTCAGGGCGTTGACTTCGGTGGCGGTCAGACTGCGCACCGTCGTTGTTGACAGGGACGCGATCTGGCTGACCGAGTAGCTGGTGTAGATTGATGAGACCACGGCTTTGATGTTTTTCGTTTCGGGCGGGCAAATCCCTCAGGCGTCCCGAATCGGAAAAGAACATTCAGAGTGTGTTTTACACGGGCCGAATTTGCGGGCTCACCTGTCGACTTAGTCTCGCAGGAATGGGACAAAATCGTGACGTATTTGTGTATTCAATTATGCAATTCGACAATACGTGTGATTATATGTATGCTCAGACTAAATATGTACAGAATGAAATATAATCATTACATGTATTTCCACCTTGAAACAATATAAACACTTTTATGAGCTTGTTGTTATATTTTAAAATTAATTAATGATTAACCAGATTGGGTTCAGGTTTTAAAGTATTGGCGAACAACGGTTTGCTTTTTAACTTGTGATGTTTGGCCCGACAGAATGAGGGCCCGCGTGATGTCTATCCTGAATCGCATCCGCTTTACGGCGCTACCTTAAACCTTCCGGGTACCTGGAGTGGCTGTTTACCGGCGCATGCGACCTGTTGGAGGTGTTATGTCCATATCGAGCGCCATGTTGTCCGGGGTGTCTGCGCTGAGTGCCAATTCGACGGCGCTAGCGGCCATTTCTAACAATATCGCCAATGTCAATACGACAGCCTATAAGTCCGTCTCAACAAGCTTTGCAGCCAACGTAAGCAGTTCGGGGAGCAGTACCTATTCGAGCGGCGGGGTGAGCGCTTCGACCGCTTTATCCATCACGGAGGCCGGGGCTTTGCAGACGACGACCTCATCGCTGGATCTGGCTATCGACGGATCCGGGTTTTTTGTAGTCAGTGAAGGGGCAGACGGATCGGGCGGTAGTTATTACACCCGCGATGGATCCTTCTCGGTCAATGACGAAGGGTACCTTGTCAATAGTTCCGGTTATTACCTCCAAGGCTGGCAGGCTGACAGTTCAGGAAACGTGACCGCCGCCTCTTCGGTGAGCGACCTGTCTGCCATCAAAATCCCGACCAGCAGCGACACGCCAACGGCGACCACCAGCATCAGCCTGGCGGCGAATCTCAATAGTGCAACCGAGGCCTATGCGGGCGAATATGATATTTCCACCGGGCTTTCGATGGCCAACTATGATGAGGATGAAGAGACGGGCGTTGAGCCAGACTTTGAGATCGGCATATCCGTCTCGGATAGCCTAGGCAAGGAACATACCCTCACCTTGTCCGTTCTCAAAAGCGAAACCACGAATGAATGGACGGCCGAGTTGTGGTCAGACGATGTCACCGGAGGTTACGGTTCCGAGGGAAACATCATTAAGAGCGGGACGATCACCTTTAACGAAGACGGCACCCTCAATGAAGACAGTCTGGCGGCTTTTTTTGGTGCAGAAGACCTGTCGCAGATCAAGATAGACATTGCCGCCTCGAGTGATGAAACGGGCGCTCTACGCTGGACATCGGAAACCGGCGCGGCCGCCCAAAGCCTAAGCCTCTCATTTGACGATACCCAGGGCGGTCTGACCCAGTACGCCACGACGTCGGAAGTAAAAAGCATTAAGGCCGACGGCACAGTTTTCAGCGACCTTAGCGACGTGACAATTGCAGACGACGGAACGGTCAATGCCATCTACGAAGACGGCACATCCCGCGTTCTGGCTCAAATTCCGGTTGCGACTTTCGTCAACGCCAATGGCCTGACGGCAAAGTCGGGGAATGTCTATGCCTTATCCAGTGAGTCCGGCAGCTATACGTTACGCACGCCCGGTTCAGGTGGCGCCGGTCTTCTGGCGTCTTCGTCTCTGGAAGCCTCGACAGTCGATTTGTCGTCTGAATTCACCAGTCTGATCACTATTCAACGCGCCTATTCGGCGGCTTCAAAAATCATAACAACGTCTGACGAAATGATGCAGACTGTTATCGAGTCAAAGAGATAGTAAATTTTATTTCTAATAAGAAAGATTATATAAAAAACTTTTCAAATAAGAATTAAAATCGCCAAAAGTGGAACAAGTAATTCATTTATAATTCAAAGAAAGGAGATTATAAATGGATTACAATGAGGTTGTATACAAAATTCAAAATGCTTTGCCCGGCCCGGAAGGAAAATTTCAGTCCGAAGTCAAAGAAATAGTTAAAATTCTGTCTACGGATAACGTACAGTGTCTGATGGCATTCCCTCCGAAAGTGGCGGGCACTTTCCTAAGAACTGTCGTGACAAATTTATTATCCATAAACTATAATAGTTTTCTCAGCCGCGGAGCGTTTGCCAACGAATGCTTGCTGCACGATTTATATTTCCCGTCTATTTTGAAGCAGCATATCGTACGTGAAGAGCGGCCGCTGGCTGCGGTAATGCATCTGCACCTCTACCCGAGCAGCCACACTGTCGAAATCGCTGAAATGTTCGAGATTCCGATCGTGATCGGTACACGGAACATTTACGACACCCTCTTAAGTGCCAAAAACATGTGTGATGCAAGGCATCCGGATGAAGTTGATGGCGCAAGTGAGCTGGGTACGCCCTGGCACGAACTTTCCGAAGAGACGCGTCGTTACATGCTGGTCCACGTCATGCCTGCGCGTTACGCGCGCTTTTACGGAGCGTGGTTGCGTTATGCGCATAGCTGCGTCGAACGGGGCGCGCCCGCACCTTTGTGGCTCCGCTATCGGGATCTCATTGATCAGCCCGTGTCGTTGATTTCGGAGCTCATGCGTCATATTGATCCAGGCCACACCTACCCGGAGGCCCTTATTTCTGAGGTTAACGAAAGGGTAAAGGCCCTCAAATCATCCGTCCGTATCAATGTGGGTATTGAAGGGCGCGGTGAGGCCTTTTTTACGTCTGAGGAAAAGCGGGTCATATACAGCGTAATGAAGACCGCCGGCGAGGAGACGCTCCTGTCGCTTGGCGTGCTAAGCCCGCTCAATCGAAATCTACAACCCGTTTATTCTGACAGGGAAGAACCTTGTCAGGCTGTGAGTTGCTGAGGACATCATGGTCACTTCAGTCAGTAGCTCAACCGCCTCAACCACCAGCTCCGCTTCATCCGCAGCGACAAGTTCACTTGGCACGACCTATGAAACCTTTCTCAGTCTTCTGACGGCGCAGTTAAAGAATCAGGACCCGTTAAGCCCAATGGACTCCACCGAATGGACGAGCCAGTTGGTGCAGTACTCGAGCGTAGAGCAACAGATAAAAACCAACGACTATCTGTCCACTCTGGTCGCCCAGTCAGGGGGAAGCCTGTCGAGTGCCGTAAACTATATCGGAAAATCCATTACGGCCGACACTAACACAACCACGCTTTCCGGCGGAGTTGCCACTTGGGACTACACACTTGGCTCGGACGCTTCGTCAGTCACTGTTACGGTGACTGACTCAGATGGCAATATTGTGTACAAGGACTCGTCGGCCGGGACGTCTGCTGGCAAGCACGAGTTTGGATGGGATGGCACGACATCGACGGGTGCCACAGCGGATGAAGGGCTGTATAATCTCACCATCGAGGCACTCGACGGTTCTGGCAACGCCATTAGCCACTCCGTCACGGTGACTGGGACAGTCACCTCTGTTTCGGAAGAAGAGGGGGAGGTTGTTCTTGGGGTTGGAACCAATAAGGTCGCTTTGTCCGATGTGACGTCGGTCGCGAGTTGACTGTGTGCAGATCCTGGCCAGTATATTGCGAAACAGCCGCGAAATGATGTGAGTGAAGCGACGTTCTGGGCACTTATGCGGTGGCGCGCCTTGAGGCCGTCGCGCGTGTTTCGACGACTTGCGCGTATTGAACGAAAAGCAAGCCATCACCGCCGCGTCGTCAGAGGTGGGCAGCCACATCTGTCGGCATAGACCGCGCCCAGCGTCGTCTCCAGAAACGACCACCCCATTTTCGTGGCCAGGTTCACCAGCGCATGCGCAGGTTTAACGATCTGATCAAGAGTAAGCGTTCGGCGAACTGATTTTACGGCTTCTCTTGGCTTTGGGCTTCGATTCGCGCCTGCTCTTTGGCCATTATGCGCTCGATAGCCTCTGGCTCTGAGTGATTTGCCACGAGGAAGCCGCGTAGCCCGCCGTCCCAGTTTCGGGCCTCCTCAAGCATTTCTTCGATGCACTGGATGCCTCGGTCCGTAAAGCCGGTCGCACCATGTTCGGACCCGTCGTAAATATGGAGCATCTCGCCGTAGTCGATGTTGTCGGGATTGCACGCGATCTCTTCAATGAGTTCGATGTCCTCGTCGAGGAGGTCCGCGACGGCTTTGGTCGTAAAGACGCGAGTCGCGCGCGCCATTAAGCGGCCACCCCTGATGCTGGTTTTGCCGGTGCCATGACCCACGGCAGCAGTTCATGCAGCCGCTCTTCCGGATAGTTTCGGATCACCGTCAGAACGTGGGTGAAGTAGGTCTCGGGATTGTGGCCGTGCATTTTGGCGGTCTCGATCAACGTCAGCACATTGGCGATACGCTCGCCCCCCTTGTCGGAGCCGGCGAAGAGCCAGTTCTTTTTTCCGATTCCAATCGGGCGGATGGCCCTCTCAGCTATATTGTTATCGATCTCGACACGCCCATCGTCGATGTAGACACTCAACGCCTCCCATCGCGATAAGGCATAGCGCATGGCCTCCGCCAGCTTCTGCTTCTGCGGGACGGTCGGCAGCATCGCCCTCGATCCAGGCCTTGAGACTATCCAGCAACGGCCGGGCATGCTGCTGGCGTAAGGCGCGCCGTTCGTCGGCTGTCATGCCATGGATGCGCGCCTCGACTGTCCGTAAAGCGCGCCGATACGGCTCAGGGCTTCCTCGGGCCACAGGCGAGGCTTTGAGCTTGATGACGTCATGGAACTTGCGCCGCACGTGCGCCATACACGCTGCCTCGGTAATCTTGTTGCCATAGAGCTTTTTATAGCCGCCATAGCCGTCGGCATGCATCACGCCGCTGAAGTCGGCCAGATGCGCCTCAGGGTGGATACCCTTGCGATCGGCACTGTAATAGTAGGCAACAGCCTTTGGCCGGTCGTCCTTGTAGCCGCTGCCGTCGAAGACATAGGCCCAGAGCCTCCCGGTTGCTGTCGTTCCTCGCCCAGGATCAAGAACATCCACTGGGGTGTCGTCTGTGTGGATCCGGTCGGTTCCGACGACATAGGCTTTTACCAACATCACTAACGGCTCGATCAGAAGCGATACTCGCCCCACCCAGTCGGCCATGACGGATCGGGATATATCAATACCCATCCGCTCGTACATTTCCGACAGGCGGTAGAGCGGGATATGATCATCGAACTTCGCGACCATGATGTGGGCCAGCAGGCTTGGACCGGGCTTACCCCTGGTGATCGGAAGCTTAGGCATCTCGCCCGCCACCGTGGTGTCGCAGTCCTTGCAGATCAGGCGCTTTTCGATATGACGCACGACCTTCACCGAGGCCGGAACATGCTCCATGACCTCGACGACCTTATCCGCCGCCTTAAGGAATGACGTGCTGCCACGAGGTCGGACAGTCGCACGGCGCCTCATAGACCTTGTCTTCACGCGGAAGATTGTCGGGCAACGGTTTGCGCTTCGGGTGCGCCTTTTCATCTTCCGCCTCCGGCAACGCGTCCTTGCCCGAACGCGCCTCAGCCTCGGCACGCGTCGCCTCGATCTCCTCGAGCATCAGCTCGTATTGCTCGATTTTACGCTCGACCTTTTCGGACGATGCCCCGTGATCGCGATGACGCAGCAGCTCTAATTGTCCGCGAAGCAGGGTGATGATGGCGTCCGCTTGGCAACCTCGGCTTCGAGCGCAATGCGATTTTTGTCCAGTTGCAGGGCCTGCTCAGCCACGAGCGCGCGCAGGGCGGCAAGCTCATCAGAGGCGTTGGCAGACATGATTTCCATGCCCGTAACACTAGCCGATTTACGAGCTAAACGCTAATGATTTCCGGCCAAACTCCCTTATAAAATAAGCGTTTCAGCCGCTTCGCAAAGGCGCTGACGTCCACGCTGGGCGACGCCAGTCTATGGCCTCAACGAGCATCGCCAACTGACCCGCCGTCAGATGCGCAACACCGTCCTTCGCCGTCGGCCAGGGAAAATATCCGCGCTCCAGGACCTTGTAATAAAGGCAAAAGCCCTGGGTATCCCACCACAGCAATTTAATCCGGTCAGCCCGCTTTCCCCGGAAGCCAAAGATCGCGCCCGATCCCGGATCCTGTTTGATCACGTCACGCGCCAACGTCGCCAAGCCGTCGATCCCGCGGCGCATATCCGTCACCCCACAAGCCAGGTAGACCTTCACATTCCCCGACGGCCCGATCATGACGCTTCCACGCACGCGATCAATGACGACAAAAGCCCTCGATCCAGATCCGCCGGCACCTTCAGGCTGCGACCGCCGCGCACCAAGATCTCAACGATCACCGCAAATCCAGAACCAGGACCTTCAGCCCCAGGTAACGACGCGCTAACAGACACCGGCACAAACACCGGCCCCTCTGCCGCCTGCAGCTGGCGACGCCACTGATAGATCTGCTGGGGACGCACATCGTGGCGACGTGCAACGTGCGAGACTATCGCTCCCGGCACTGACGCCTCTCGCAAAATCAACGCTTTCTCTTCGCGAGACCGGCGCCGATAGCGCTCAACCCCGCTGATAACCTCATACCGACCCATGCCGAATGTTCCGTCACAAATGAATAACTTCTGACGGAAGTTTCGCTCACTCAGCCCCTTCAGCAAAACGCGGTGCCCGGACGCTTACGATCAAGACGAGACTGAAAGCTGGCCTTTTGTCACGTCTGACGACGTTTCCCAGGTGCAAAAGCCACTCTCCAGAGCGGTTGCAAAGACGAGGGACTCGCGTCTGAAGATTCGCGTCAATTGTAAGAATTCCAGATAAATGACCGCCCCTTCTAACAGAGGCCTTCACTAAACTCCTGGAAGTACAGCCCCAGTATCAATCACTTTGGCGGGTTTCGCGGTCGACGAATTGGGCATCCACTGACTGAGGAGGCCATTTGCTGTGAAAGCCATAACCCGATGGCTTCGCAATTGCGCTTCTCTGCAGAGAAGAACGTGCATTTTGTGTATAGAAAGATGTATCAATTTGAAATAAATTGAATATAAATGCGCCATAAAATTAGTGGCGTGTATATAAAAATGTCTTTATTTGTAATTTTCATTTCATCAATTACGCAAACCGTAGCAATTTTAACTCAGGAACTTTGGTAAAAAAGTTCAGAAGTCTATTTATTGTATCAAATAGAATGATGGCGCGCTTATAGTTCGGAACAAAGACGACCTGTTCTCATCGCCGCCGCCAGCAGTCCGAGTTTACTCGCATCCCTGATCAATGTGGCCGACCTGAGAACGAACATCGGCTTGGACGCAAGACAGTGCCACGCGTTTGCGTAGCGAGAAAAAAGAAATGGGAGTTAAGATGAAAGCTTTTCAACACAGAGCCCCTCTGTATCTGAAATCGGCCGTATCTACGGTAGCGCTCGCCAGCTTGGTCTGGGGGACTTGCCATTCCGCAATGGCTCAAGAAGCCGCAACGGGCTCGGACACCGGTGCGAGCAGCGAAGCCAAGGAGATTGTTGTTGTTGGTGTCAGAAAATCGCTTCAGTCTGCCCAACAGATCAAAAAAAATGCGGATACGGTTGTCGATTCAATTACCGCCAATGATATCGGTTCTTTTCCTGATAAATCCGTCGCTGAGGCGTTGCAGCGTGTGGCCGGAATTACTGTAAATCGGTTTGCGGCTACAGGTGATACCGCTCACTTTTCGGCGGAACCCTCGGGCGTCATAGTCCGTGGCCTCCAACAGGTTCGCTCAGAATTCAACGGTCGCGATATCTTCTCTGCAGACTCAAACCGCGGCCTGAGTTGGTCGGACGTCTCCCCAGAGCTTATGGGGGGCATTGATGTCTATAAGAACCAGACCGCTGATCTGATCGAGGGGGGTATCGCAGGTACAGTTTCGCTGCGTACCCGGCTGCCCTTTGATCAGAAGGGGCGCCTCCTCGCGGCTACGGCCGAGTACACCTACGGCGATCTGGCGAAGACGGGCACTGAGGGAGTTTCCGGTATTTTCTCTGACCGCTGGGATGTTGGTTCAGGTGAATTCGGCATTATGCTGAATGTCGCCCATTCAGAGGTGGTCACAAACTCCCAAGGCATCAAATACGGTCGGATTGGCAAGGTGTCTAATGCCTCAAATTGGGGCAGCTCTGATACCTTGTATATCCCCTCATCGATTGCCGTTAGCGACAATACATATAATCGGGTGCGCGATGGAGGTTCATTTGCTGTTCAATGGCAGAACAATGAACACACAATGCTGGCCACCTTCCAGTATAATCTTTCGCGAAAGCACGAGACCTGGGAAGAGTATGTGATGACCGCCTCGTCGGGCGTCAGCACGTATGGTAAAGACTACGACTACGTCTCGACGGATGCCAGTGAGGTTCAGTGTCTGCAAGGAACCACCTGCACGTTTGACGACAGCGGATTTCTGTCGTCTGGAACTCTTGTCTCAGGGACGGTCTGGAAGGGCTCCGTGTCCAAAGCGGACGGTAGCGACCTTTTTAGCTACGACTGGAGCGGCGCTGGACAACTTGGCACCGACTTCACCACAACCTCGCGGTATAGTGATAGTGTCAACGAGACGCAGGATGCATCGTTCAACTTCAAATGGGAACCCACAAGTCAGTTAAAGCTCAATTTTGACCTCCAGTACATCAAGGCTACGCAGACCAATTACGACATTACGGCAGACCTGGCGACCTATGCCAACGCAACCTGGGACCTGACGGGGGATATTCCGCACTTTAATGTAAGCAGTCCCACAAACATCAACGTAACCTCAGGGGGTATAACCGATCCATCCAACTATCGTCTCAACGATCTGATGGACCACATCACAGACAGTGACGGTAAAGAATTAGCCGTGCGCGCCGATGCGGAATACGTTTTTGACTCGCCCTGGCTGCGTAGCCTGAAATTCGGCGCCCGCTACGCGGATCGTGAGCAAACCGTCCGGTGGACCACCTACAACTGGAAAAGCGTTGTGAATTCCTGGAGCAGCTACAGCGCGGATGACTATTTCATCACGGGTAGCACCTTCCCGGATTCCAAGGCCTACGCGACCAAGGCCTTTGATAGCGAGTTTTTTGGCGGCGGTATCACGAACGCGTCCTCTGCGGTTTTCTTCAACATGGATTATCTGAAGAACCAATCGCTTATGGCGGAGATGTTCGGCAAGGACAGTTATAACCCAGGGGGATCAAATGCCTGGGAATCGGTATGTGATCGGGATGATCTGGTAGAGGGCTGCTTTAAAGCTGCAGAAATCGCCCGTGTCTCGGAGACGACGAAAGCCCTTTACGCCGTCGTGAAGTTTGGCGGAAATGATGCGACCATTTTCAACGGCATCACCGTCAGTGGCAATCTGGGCTTGCGCTACGTTGAGACCCATAACCGCAGTTCGGGTGGCGTAAACTATAGCAGTGGTGTGTCATATTCCACTTCGGCGACCGAAACACTGGCAGATGGCACAGTGATACCGAGCGTGACCTATTATATCAGTTCGGACGACCGGCTGTTTATGACTTCAAGTGATGAGATTTACACCGCCTCTACAACTCATCACAATCTCCTTCCAAGCTTCAATGTTCGTTTTGGCCTGACAGATGAATGGTTTGTGCGCTTTGCGGCCTCTAAGGCTTTGTCGCGCCCGGATATCGGCAACCTAAAATACTACAAAACCGTCAGTGTAACGACTCCCACGTCGAGCGAGCTTAGCTGTGGATCGGGTTTCACCTGCGACGCCAACGGTCAAATTGTCAGTACGAATCTTACCTACACAGCTCAGGCAAACAATCCATTCCTGAAACCGATGACAGCGGATCAGTTAGATTTGACAATGGAGAATTATTTTTCAAGCACAGGATCGTTTACATTTAATCTATTCTATAAGAAATTTAATGATTACATACAGTATGGAAAGTGGTATCAAAACTTCACAAATAATGGCGTTACGCGATCGGTGGAGGTAAGCGGCCCTGTCAACGGCGATGGTGCCTCGATTAAAGGTTTCGAAGTCGCTTACCAGCGCTTCTTTGACTTCCTTCCGGCGCCCTTCAATGGCCTTGGCATCCAGGCCAACTACACGCACATCAAGAATTCCGGAATAACCAGCACGGGCGTTGCTGTAAACTCCGGCGACGGGTCGTCGGGCCAGTCTGGTGGTGGCACGACAAAAAGCGCCAATACCTTCAATGACCTCCCTCTTGAGGGCATGTCTGATGACACCGTCAATCTTGTCGGTATGTACGAAAGGGGAAAATGGTCGGCCCGTGTCGCCTATAACTGGCGCTCGAAATACCTTGTGACGGCGCAAGACTGCTGCGTTGCCTATCCGGTCTGGCAGCGCGCAGCAGGTTACCTCGATGCGAGATTGGCCTACCGCATCAATGCGAATGTCGAACTGTCAGTTGAGGGCACAAACCTGCTCAATACCCGAACCGAACTTATGCAACAGGTCGAAGGCGCCACCGATTCCAACCCAGACACGGAACGCAAACTGGTTGATTATGCCTGGTACCAAAATGACCGGCGACTGCAAGCGACCATTCGTATGAAGTTCTAGATGGAGTAAGAATTGGTTCGCCACTGGGCGGCGAATGTGAGAGCGTTCAGACGCGATCAGGAAACCAGTAAGTGCCACCTATCTCGATGGCACTTACTGGGTTTTTTGCTTCAGGAGGCGCATTCAGTTTGCTGAAACCGCCTTAAGTCGTCATCGAGGTGCTCCTGAAGGTCTGATCAGAAATTTGTGCCAACTTCAAATCGATCCAGTGCACAGTCGCGGAAAATCGCTGCGGTATTCCGCACGAAGAAACGGCCCATTTTGGTATCACTTCAGGGAAGGATTAAGATTCGCCTGTTGCAAAACCCTTTCAAAGCGACGGGGGCCAAGGGCATCGCCTAAAAACTTTTGCCTTGGAGCGATGCCATCGGTTCCGGAGACTTTATTGATCCCCCAGAACAGGTTTCAGCCCTTTGGATGCGCCGCCGCATAGGCACTGAGCAGGCGTTCGGCATCGACCTGCGTATATTTTTGCGTCGTCGATAGAGACGCATGGCCCAGCAGTTCCTGAATCGAGCGCAGGTCCGCGCCTGATCCCAAGAGGTGTGTGGCAAACGAATGTCTGAGGGCGTGTGGTGTCGCGCGATCGGATAAGCCCAGCCGAGAGCGCAGATGCTGTACGCTCAGTTGCACATGACGCGGGCTGAGCGGTCCGCCGCGCGGCGCTCGAAACAGCGCGTCTTCCTCCGTAAGCGTAAAGGGCTGGAGGCGTCTATAGGTATCCACGGCCTCGCGCACGGCCTCAAGCACGGGCACCAGCCGGGTCTTGTTGCCCTTACCCACAATGCGCAGCGTCTCGGCCAGGGGCGTGTCCTTTGCCGTCAGCGACAGGGCTTCGGAAATGCGCAGACCGCAGCCATAGAGCAGCAGTAGCACGGCCCGGTCGCGCGCGGCCTCCCATTCGGACTTGTCGCCATCCAGCTCAATCTCGGTCAGCAGACCCTGCGCCTGATCTTCATTCAGCGGGCGGGGGAGACTGGTCTTCAGGCGCGGCCCCTGAGTGAGCACCACCTGCGCATTGGCATAGCCCATATGCAGATCAAGATAGCTGTGAAACGACTTAATGGCCGACAGGTGCTGCGCCAGAGACCGCGCCGACAGGGGCTCATCCTTACCGCGCAAATACGCCATCCAGCCGCGAATATCGGCTGAAGTCAGATGCGAGAGATCGTTGAGGTCGATATCAGCGCCCAAGGCCTTGCGCAGATGGCCGATGTAGAGGGAAAAGGCGTGGCCATAGGCTTCTAGCGTGCGCGGCGACACGCGCTTTTGCGCCTTGAGATACTGGAGCCATTGCAAACGGGCATCGTCGATGGTCATGCCCGTGAGTTTAGGGTTAATCTCTGACCAAGGGCTTAAGACAACACGGGCCAGCGTTCGGCGACGCGCTCAACCACACGGGTGATAAAGGCGACCAGTTCGGCCCCCATGTCTGGGCTGAAACCTTCCCAGTCGGCTGAGCCGAAAGCAACCGCGCCGGGGCGGCCTTCGCGCCACATGGCGGTGCGGATGACAGCAGCGGATTTGATGCGGCGAACCTCATCCCCGAACAGGGCGCGACACACCCCATCTGGCCCTAGAAGGGACAGGCTGGTTTCGCCAATAATGTAGTCGACGCCGCCGTAATCGAGCGTCATCCATCCCAACGGAATGGGGGCCGTGTCTTCTAGCGCGATGGTAGCGCAAACGAGGCCGAAACGGTTGCGCACTTCTTCATTGAGACGGCGGGCCAGATCGGAATGGTTGCGCGCCTCCAGCAGCGACAGGGCCATGGCGTGCGCCTGCCCCTGAGCATCGAAATTGGCGCGGGCCGTCGCCTCGATCTGGCGGCGGATGTCGAAATCGCGTATGGCCTTGGCCTCCAGTCGCGACAGGGCGGCCGGGCCGAAATCGATCAGGTTGCGCGTCTTGGGCTGAAGCCCCAGCTTGTCCAGCAGTTCACGATCCTGCTTCAGTTCCTGCACA
Source organism: Asticcacaulis excentricus CB 48 (assembly GCF_000175215.2). Lineage (NCBI taxonomy): Bacteria > Pseudomonadati > Pseudomonadota > Alphaproteobacteria > Caulobacterales > Caulobacteraceae > Asticcacaulis > Asticcacaulis excentricus. Next base: position 285,881 of record NC_014816.1, read on the forward strand.
AACTCCGGCAGGAGACCGCGCAGGGTCTGGTAATCCATCAGGGCGGCGAGGCGCTCGGTCGTCGTCGGGTCGCGGAAATCTGAGGACATGTGGGCTATCGGGTGTGGTAAACGGCCGGTTAAACTTGGCGTTGACACAAGTGATGGCATAAAAAAGGCCTGGGGATGAGTCAAATCTATGGTTAACGCTTAAAATCTTATGGACAGTCCCGCCGACAGCCTCATCGAAGCCCCCGCCGTGGCGACCCGGCGGGCAAAGGTCGTGGTGCTCGCTCCCATGGAAACGGCGCTCGACTACCTGGTTCCCAACGATCTTGACCTCAGTGCGGGTGATCACGTTTGGGTGCCGTTAGGGCACGCAAAAGTGCGCGGCTTGGTAGTCGAGCTATACGACAGCGCTGAAACCGTGAAGCTGAAACCCGTTGCGGCGCGCATCGACGACCCGCGCGTGCCGGAGGCGAGTTTGCGCTTCTGGCTGTGGGCAGCAGGGTGGACCCTGACGGCGCCGGGCACCTTCCTCAAAGGCTGCCTGCAGGCACTTAAGACCCCGAGGGCGCAGGCGCGTCACGGCTATGTGCGGCATGAGGTCGAAGCGCTCAAACCGACCGCCAAACAAGCGCGCGTACTGGAACTGGCCGTCCTGCCGTTGACGGCGGCGGAACTGGCGCAGGCGGCGGGGGTGACGCCGGGCGTTGTGCAGACGCTTGAAAAGAAGGGCTGGCTCGAAAAGGTCGAACTGAGCCGCGAAGGCTTCGCCGCACCAGATCCCGATTTTAAGATGCCGAGCCTCAATGGCGATCAGGCCGCCGCCGATCAACTGCTGCGCAACGAATGGGCCCGTCAGGGCTTTGCGCCGGTCTTGCTCGATGGGGTTACTGGTTCGGGCAAGACCGAGGTCTATCTCGAAACTGTGGCGCGGGCCCTGCGCGATGATCCTACCGCTCAGGTGCTGGTGCTTTTGCCCGAAATCGCCCTGACCACGGCGGTGATGGGGCGGCTCCAGAGTCGCTTTGGCGTGCCGCCGGTGCAGTGGCATTCGGCGGTTTCGGCCTCGCAGCGTCGGCGCATCTGGGACGGCGTGGCGACAGGGGAGGCGCGTCTGATCGTCGGGGCGCGCTCGGCCTTGTTCCTGCCCTATACCAATCTCAAACTCATCGTCATCGATGAAGAACACGACGGCTCATACAAACAGGAAGAGGGTGTACGCTATCAGGCCCGTGACCTGGCGGTGATGCGTGCGCATCGTGACGGCTTTATGGTGGTGCTGGCCTCCGCCACCCCGTCTCTGGAAACCCTGACTAATGCCCAGAAGGGCCGCTATCAGTGGGTGCGGCTGGAAAACCGCCACGGCACGGCGCAACTGCCGGACATTGCGCTGATCGACATGAAGGCCCACCCCCCGGAAAAGGGCTTCTGGCTGTCCGACCCATTGGTGGGTGAGATACTGGCCACCCTGCAACGGCGTGAACAGGTCCTGTTGTTCCTCAACCGCCGTGGTTACGCGCCGCTGGTCCTGTGCCGGGCGTGCGGAGAGCGCATGACCTCACCCAAGACCGATTCGTGGTTGGTCGAACATCGCGCCACGGGACGGCTGGTTTGCCACCTGACCGGTTTTTCGATGAAAAAGCCCGACCGCTGCCCGCATTGCGGCGCGCTCGACGGCCTGACCTCTATCGGGCCGGGGGTGGAGCGCATCCTTGAGGAGGTGCAGGAACGCTTCCCGCAGGCGCGCGCTGAAATCTTCTCCTCGGACACCACGCCCGATGCCGACTCGTCGGCGGCCCTGATCAGGCGGGTGGAAAATCATGAGATCGACATTCTGATCGCCACGCAGGCCGCCGCCAAGGGGCACAACTTCCTTAACCTCACCCTGGTCGGCATTGTGGATGCCGATTTAGGCCTCAAGGGCGGTGATCTGCGCGCGGCGGAACGGACGTTTCAGCTTTTGGCGCAGGCTACCGGTCGTGCGGGTCGCGCCACCAAGCCGGGCCGTGCCCTGCTGCAAACCTACACACCGGAGCACCCGGTGATGCAGGCCTTACAGGCGCAGGACCGCGAGGCCTTCTATGCCTATGAGCAGATGAGCCGCGACATCGCGCAGTTTCCGCCCTTTGGGCGGCTTGGGGCGGTGATCCTGTCGGCAAAGGACAATGGCCTGCTCAATCGCTATGTGCGCGAACTGGCGCTGGCCATACCCAATACCGAGGGCATCGATGTCTATGGTCCTGCAGATGCGCCCTTAAGCCTTGTGCGCGGCATGTGGCGCAAACGCTTCCTCGTCCGGGCCGACCGCAACCGCGACCTTCAGGGCTTTATGAGCGCCTGGCTGAAAAGTCTGAAAGCGCCCAATGCCGTTCGCGTGGTGACGGATATCGAGCCGTACAGCTTCCTCTGATCACGCATATATAGCGGCGCGAGGGCCATAGACGACGCGTTCGTCGTCCAGACCCTTGTTGAGGTCCTGAAGCACCTTGTCGATCTCTTCCATATCCTTACCAGAGGATTTGAAGGCTTCGACCGTGTCCTTGTCCACCTTCTGAAAGGCCAGCTTAATTTTTGCTGTTTCAAACAAGTCCTTCACCACCTTCACCAGGCCGCGCACCTGTTTCATGAAATCATTGACCTCCATCAGCTCGCCCTCGGCGCGCTGACGTTCGGTTTTCACGTAGGCTTCGGCAGCGCTCTTTATATCAGCGGGGGTTGGGATGTAGGTGACGGTCGCTTCGCTTGGGGCGTCCGTCTCAGCGGAGGGTGTAGCTTCCGCAGCTCTATCCTCCACCACAAAGGCTTCGTCGTCGCTGACGGCGGTCTCTTCGGCAGCTTCTGTCGCTTGTGTTTCTGCGTCTGAGTCGGGTACGGGCTGGCTGGCCGCGCTCTGGGCAGCGCTGAAGCCGCTCATGTCCATGTCGTTGCCGCCGGCCTTGGCATAGTCTTTCACCGCAGCCTTTAGCTCCTTCATCAGATTGGCCAGCATCTTGGCCATGATCTTCGGATCGCTCTTACCCAATTCCTTGATGATCTTCAGCCGTTCGACCAATTGCATCACCTTGGCCTTGGCGCGGGCGCGCGCATCGTCGCGCGTCTTTTTGGGCATCTCACTCAGGGTTTCGGCCGCGGTTTTCTGTGCCTCAGTCTTCTGTGCCCTGGCCAGTTTCAGCCGGTCGTTCAGGTCGCTCACTGTCGCGGTGGCGGAGTTCTGACCGCTGATGCCGGAGGTGCCGATATTCATCTGTTGAGCCTTCTGCTAACGCGGTTAGCTTAACGGAACAGGCTTAACCGAGTGTTGAAGACGCAAAACGCCCCCGGCGGCGGGCCGGGGGCGTCATTCGCTCTGCTTGCTTTGGCAATCAGATCTGCGGGTCGGGAGATTGCGCGGCTTTTTTCTTGTGCGCGTTGCGCGACAGCATGTTGAGGCCTTCGACCATAGCTGAGAAGGCCATGGCGGCATAGATATAGCCTTTCGGCACATGGACGCCGAAGCCTTCGGCGATAAGCACGGTCCCAATCATCAGCAGGAAGCCGAGCGCCAGCATGACTACGGTCGGATTCTTCTCAATAAAGTGGGCCAACGGGTCCGAGGCCAGCAGCATGACCATAACCGCGACCACAACCGCAATCATCATCACAGGTACATGCTCGGTCATGCCGACGGCGGTGAGGATGGAATCGACCGAGAAGACCAGATCGAGCAGGATGATCTGCACGATCGCGGCACCGGCATTGTTGATGGTGGCGTTTTTGGCGTCCATTACGTCGTGGGTGGGGGCCGGATCTACCGTGTGGTGGATTTCCTTAGTTGCCTTCCACACTAGGAACAGGCCCCCGGCGATCAGGATCATGTCCTTCCACGAGAAGGACGTCTCAAACATGGGCTCACCGTGTTCACCCACGGGCCCGACCAGCCCCAGATTGAACACCTCAGCCTTCAGGCCGATGATCCAGCCGATGGTCAAAAGCAGACCCAGGCGCATGATGAGCGCCAGCCCGATACCGAGCCGGCGGGTTTTCTGACGGTCCTGCTCCGGCAGCTTGTTGGACAGGATGGAGATAAAGACGAGGTTGTCGATGCCGAGCACGACCTCCATCACGATGAGGGTGACAAGGGCCGCCCAGACGGCTGGGTCAGAAAAAAGGGCCATAAGGTCCATGAGAGCTTTCTCGGTATAGGCTGAAAAACGATTGCTCTTGATAAACGCTGCGACGTAAAGCGGCAATGTTTCGCATAACCGGGAAATCGATTGCGAACGATAGTAACCGTATCTTTTTGTGCTCCGCAGGCTTGTGGCTGAAAAAAGGCGACACGACCTGTGAACGGCGCATGGTCACAGAAAAGTGAAAAATGCTTTTTGGTTGGTTGCGGTGGGTCATACCCCATGCTAAGAGGCGCGCGGCTTGAAAGGCCGGTTGTTTTTGCGCGCCTGTTGTTTTTAGTGCGCCCCGCCGGCTCCCGGAAAAGCCCATTCCACTTATTTCTTTGGCTGGAAGTTATCGTGAGCGATATTTTTAGAGAAACAGAGGTCGGTGAGCGTTACGCCAAGGCCGTGTTCGAACTGGCGGATGCCGCCGGTCAACTCGATGCGGTGCAAGCGGACCTCAAGACCCTGAAGGCGCTGCTGATCGAAAGCAAGGATCTGCGCCGTCTCGTTACCTCCCATGCCTTCAAGTCCGAAGACAAGCTGAAGGGCCTGACCGCCGTTCTTAACACGGCCGCGCCGAACGCCCTGACGCTGAAGGCGCTGGGTCTGATGGCGCACAATGGTCGTCTGGATCAAGTCTTTGGCCTCATCACTGCCTTCACCCGCCTCTACGATGCCAAGAAGGGTATCGTCTCGGCAGTGGTCACCTCCGCCACGGCCCTGACCGACGAGCAGGTGACCGGTCTTCAGGCCGCGCTGCGCACCGCGCTCGGTCAGGATCCTGTCCTCAGCCAGACGGTCGATCCGTCGCTGCTGGGCGGCCTCAAGGTTCGCGTCGGCTCGCGCCTGTTCGACGCTTCGCTTAAAACCAAACTCGACTCCCTTAAATTTGCCCTCAAGCGGGCGTAAGACGCCAAAAAGAGCATGCCAATGGACATTCGTGCTGCCGAGATTTCGGCCATCCTCAAAGCTCAGATTGCCGGTTTCGGCGAAGAAGCCGACGTATCAGACGTCGGTTCGGTTCTGTCGGTCGGTGACGGTATCGCCCGTGTGCACGGCCTAGATCAGGTTCAGGCCGGTGAAATGGTCTCCTTCCCCAAGGCGGGTGTGAAGGGCATGGCCCTGAACCTCGAAAAGGACAATGTCGGCGTCGTTATCTTCGGCGAAGACCGCGAAGTGCGCGAAGGCGACGAAGTCCGCCGCCTCGGCGAAATCGTGCAGGTGCCGGTCGGCAAGGGCCTTCTCGGCCGCGTCGTCAACCCGCTGGGTGAGCCGATCGACGGTAAGGGCCCGATCGAAGCGACCGAATTCCGCCGCGTGGACGTCAAGGCCCCCGGCATCATCCCGCGCAAGTCGGTGCACGAACCTGTGCAGACCGGCATCAAGGCCATCGACACCCTGATCCCCGTCGGCCGTGGCCAGCGCGAGCTGATCATCGGTGACCGTCAGACCGGTAAGACCGCTGTCGCCATCGACGCGATCCTGAACCAGAAGGCCGCCAACGCCGGCACCGACGAGTCGGCTAAGCTGTACTGCATCTACGTCGTTATCGGCCAGAAGCGCTCGACTGTCGCCCAGATCGTCAAGTCGCTGGAAGAAAACGGCGCGCTCGACTACACGATCATCGTCGCCGCTACGGCGTCGGAACCCGCCCCGCTGCAATATCTCGCGCCGTTCGCCGGTTGCGCCATGGGCGAGTTCTTCCGCGACAACGGCATGCATGGCCTGATCATCTATGACGATCTGTCGAAGCAGGCCGTTGCCTATCGTCAGATGTCGCTGCTGCTGCGCCGTCCGCCGGGCCGCGAAGCCTATCCGGGCGACGTCTTCTATCTGCACTCGCGCCTGCTGGAACGCGCCGCGAAGCTGAACGACGAAAACGGCGCCGGTTCACTGACCGCTCTGCCGATCATCGAAACCCAGGCCAACGACGTGTCGGCCTACATCCCGACCAACGTGATCTCGATCACCGACGGTCAGATCTTCCTCGAAACCGACCTCTTCTATCAGGGCATCCGTCCGGCCGTGAACGTCGGTCTGTCGGTGTCGCGCGTTGGTTCGGCCGCTCAGATCAAGGCGATGAAGCAGGTTGCCGGCTCGATCAAGGGCGATCTGGCCCAGTATCGCGAAATGGCCGCCTTCGCTAAGTTCGGTTCGGACCTCGACGCCGCCACGCAGCGTCTGCTGGCTCGCGGCGCGCGCCTGACCGAGCTTCTGAAGCAGCCGCAATATTCGCCGCTGAAAGTCGAAGAGCAGGTGGCGGTGATCTATGCCGGTACCCGCGGTTACCTCGACAAAGTCGCGGTGAGCGATGTCGGTCGCTTTGAGCGTGAGTTCCTGTCGCTTCTGCGCGGCAAGCATGTCGACCTTCTGACCGCCATCCGCGAGAAGAAGGCCCTGACGCCGGAGCTGGAAGAGCAGCTGAAGGCCATCGTGGCCGACTACGCCGCTAACTTCGCATAATAAACCTCCTCCCCTGCGTGAGCGGGGGAGCGGGGCGGCTCGTGCTGTGGCCAGCTTATCTGGCCGCAGGGGCTCCCCCCGAAAGATAGGGACTTTTCATGGCAAGTCTTAAGGACATGCGCAATCAGATCGGCAGCGTGAAAGCCACGCAGAAGATCACCAAGGCCATGCAAATGGTCGCCGCCGCCAAGCTCAAGCGGGCTCAGGACGCGGCGGAAAACGCGCGCCCCTATGCCAAACGCATGGCCTCGGTCATCGCCAACCTGGCCAAGGGTGTGTCGGGCGATGCCGCGCCGCTGCTGCTGGCCGGTACGGGCTCGACGCAAAAGCACCTCGTGGTCGTAGCCACCGCTGACCGCGGTCTGGCCGGTGGCTTCAACTCCGCCATCGCCCGCGCCGCGCGTGACCACATCCGTGCGCTGCTGGCCGAAGGCAAGACGGTGCGCGTGATCACCGTGGGCCGTAAGGGCCGTGATCAGCTGAAGCGTCTGTTCGGCGAGCTGTTTGTCGAAAGCTTTGAGCTGGGCAAGGCACTCGACCTCACGACGGTTCAGCCCATCGCCGAAGCTATCTTTAAGGAATTCGACGAAGGTCGTGCCGATGTCGTGACCCTTTTCTACAGCCAGTTCAAGTCGGTGATCTCTCAGGTCCCGGCGGCGAAGCAACTGATCCCGGCTCAGATCGAAGCCTCTGCCGAAGATGCTTCCGGTGGAGCGGTCTATAGCTATGAGCCGTCGGAAGAAGAGATCCTCGAAACCCTCCTGCCGCGCAATCTGACGGTTCAGATCCTGTCGTCGCTTCTGGAAAACAATGCGGGCTTCTATGCCTCCCAGATGAGCGCCATGGACAATGCGACGCGCAATGCGGGCGAGATGATCAACGCGCTCAATCTTCAATACAACCGTAAACGTCAGGCCCAGATCACGACCGAACTGATCGAGATCATCGCCGGTGCCGAAGCTCTCTAAGGACACTCCCATGACCGCTCATCAGCAAATTACGGCCGGTAAGGGCCGCATCTCTCAGGTCATCGGCGCCGTCGTCGATGTCGAGTTCGACGGCAACCTGCCGGCCATCCTGAACGCGCTTGAAACCACCAACACCGCCTCTGGCGCGCGTCTGGTGCTTGAAGTTGCCCAGCACCTCGGCGAAAACGCCGTGCGCACCATCGCCATGGACGCCACCGAAGGTCTGGTCCGCGGTCAGGAAGTCACCGACCTCGGTGCCCCGATCACCGTGCCGGTCGGCCCGGCAACGCTTGGCCGTATCATGAACGTCATCGGTGAGCCGATCGACGAAGCCGGTCCGATCGAAACCACCTATTTCAACCCGATCCACGCCGACGCCCCGGCCTTCGAAGATCAGGCCACTTCGGCGGAAATCCTCGTCACCGGTATCAAGGTCATCGACCTGATCTGCCCGTACGCCAAGGGCGGCAAGATCGGCCTGTTCGGCGGTGCCGGCGTCGGCAAGACCGTGACTATTCAGGAACTGATCAACAACATCGCCAAGGCCTACGGTGGTTATTCGGTGTTCGCCGGCGTCGGTGAGCGTACCCGCGAAGGCAACGACCTCTATCACGAAATGATCGAGTCGAAGGTGAACGAACACGGCGGTGGCGGCAACTCGCGCTGCACCCTCGTCTATGGTCAGATGAACGAGCCTCCCGGCGCGCGTGCCCGCGTCGCCCTGACCGGTCTGGCTCAGGCCGAATACTTCCGCGATCAAGAAGGCAAGGATGTGTTGTTCTTTGTGGACAACATCTTCCGCTTCACCCAGGCCGGTTCGGAAGTGTCGGCTCTGCTGGGTCGTATTCCGTCGGCCGTGGGTTATCAGCCGACGCTGGCCACCGAAATGGGCAAGCTGCAAGAGCGCATCACCTCGACCAAGAAGGGCTCGATCACCTCGGTTCAGGCCGTCTACGTGCCCGCCGACGACCTGACCGACCCGGCGCCCGCCACCTCGTTCGCCCACCTCGACGCCACGACCGTTCTGTCGCGTTCGATTGCCGAACAGGGCATCTATCCGGCCGTTGACCCGCTCGACTCGACCTCGCGTATCCTCGATCCGCGCATCGTCGGCGAAGAGCACTATCAGGTTGCCACGCGCGTTCAGGAAATCCTGCAACAGTACAAGGCCCTGAAGGATATCATCGCCATCCTCGGCATGGACGAACTGTCGGAAGAAGACAAGCTGATCGTCGCCCGCGCCCGTAAGATCCAGCGCTTCCTGTCGCAGCCCTTCCACGTGGCTGAAATCTTCACCGGCACGCCGGGCGTGCTCATGAAGATCGAAGACACCATCAAGGGCTTCAAGGGGCTGTGCAATGGTGACTACGACCACCTGCCGGAAGCGGCCTTCTACATGGTCGGCGGCATCGAAGAAGCCATCGCCAAGGCCGAACGTCTGGCGGCGGAAGCTTAATTTAAACACCTGCCTGGGCGCCGCAGGGCGCTTGGGCAGGGTAGTGTGAAAGGCAGCGATTATGGCTGACAAACTTCACGTTTCGCTGGTGACCCCGGAAAAGGAACTCTTTGCCGGTGACGTCGATCAGGTCATCGCGCCGGGCTCCGAAGGTGAATTCGGCGTCCTGGCTGGCCACGCGCCGCTGATGACGACCCTGACCGAGGGCACGGTGACCATCCTCAACGGTGACCAGAAACGCATGTTTCAGGTCATCGGCGGCTTCGCGGATGTCAATGCCGAAGGCATCACCATCCTGGCCGAGCGCGCCGAGGAATACGTCGAAACGGTCCACTAAACCGTTCTGACAAGCCACTCTAAAAAACCCCGTCGGATCACTCCGGCGGGGTTTTGGTTTCTCACGCTCTGGCGCGCTGATCGAGATTGCGCAGGAAGTCGATGGAGCGGCTGACCTCGGACATGCCTTCGTGGTGTTCCTCAACCACGTGGTTGAGCCCGCCTAGGGTGCGTTCGATATGGCCGCTCTGGGCGAAGATGTCCTCGATATGGGCGACTGTATCGCGATAGCGCTGGCTTTCCTCGCCAAACTGCGTGCGCGTCGCTTCGATGATGCCGCCCAGTTGCTGAAGCGAAGCCTCGATACCGCCGATGGCCGACTGGGTGTGGGTCAGGGCCGACTTGGTATCGCTGGCCAGTTTTTTCACCTCACCCGCCACCACCGAAAAGCCGCGTCCGGCCTCTCCGGCGCGCGCCGCCTCGATCGTGGCGTTAAGTGCCAGCAGATTGGTTTGCGAGGTGATGGAATCGATGACCGACAGGACCTGCCGCAGGTTCGACAGGGCGGTATTCAGCGTACTGAACTCCTGCGACAACTGTTCGGTGTGGTTGTCCTGACCGGCCACGGCGCGGCGGTCGCTGTCCATAGCGTGCTTGATGCCGTCCATCACCTTGCCCACGTCCCCGATCTCGGTCAGGGCGGACTCGATCTTGCCGGTTAGCCCGACGTGCTGGGCGATGGTGTCGATAACCCCGGTGCGCAACTGATTGAGGATTTCGGCGCGATTGAGCTTGCAGCGGGCGAAATAGTTGACGAAACGCGCATAGTGAATCGGGAAGTTGTCGATAAACTCATCCTGATAGGCGCCTTGCCCCACATCGAAAAAGACGATGGCGCTGAGGGTCTGGTTGATATTGATCCCGAACAGCTCGCCAAAGGTCGAGAATCCGGCCACGGGTGCAGGCCAGATGCCGCCCGTCTGGCTAAGGCGGTTGTCATTGGTCACACGACGCAAGATGCAGTCATTGAGAAGGGCTCCGACGGGCTTGGGCTTGTCGCGCAGAAACTGCGCTACATCCTTGCGCGTTTGCTCCACAAAATCCGTGGTCTCGAGCAGGATCAGCTCGTCGCCCGATCCGACGTCGCAGTAGAAGGTCACGCTGCCGCTGTCGAAGTCGATCTGCGCCACCGAGCGCACGAACAGCTCGCCGTCGATTTCAATTCCAAAGGCGCGGCCTTCCAACGCCTTTTGCAATTCTGACGGCTTGATGCGCAGAGATTGGCACAGGGCCTCGACAAAGGGCACCACCTGATTGCGCTGCGAATCATAGATTGCGCTGACCGTACGCTTGTTGGGGTCGGCATCGACCACCACGAAAGCTGGTCCGATCTTGCGGAAATTCTGGCTTTTTAGCACGCCATAGCGCTTGCCCGGGGCCATGCGGACCAAAGCGAAGACCGCATGGTTTTCCAGCACGCGTTGTCCGTCAAACAGGCATGTCTTCTGAAAGTCCATGTTACCGCCGGCGGACCCGCCGACAAACAGGCACGGGAAGCGCCCGCTCTTATAGACGGCTTCCATGAAATAGCTTTCGGACAGTGAGGCGCCGTCAACAAAGGTCAGGGCGAAGGTTTCCTGCGCACTGATCGGTGCGGCGGATGGCAAACGGTTCAGGGCCTCGGCAATCTTGTCCACCCGTTCGGTTCGCGACAGTGTGGCGTGCCCTTTGCGTATGTCGTCGCAGTATAACGGCACGCTGTGGAGGCTGACCCCGGCAATCAGGTCCGGTGAAAAGGCCTGAATCACCACATTGTCCCAGCCGTTGCCCGCCGGGCAGTAGGGGGCTTCTCCGTTCTGGGCGCACAGTTCACCGGCGGAGGTGGAAACGATCAGTGGGGCGTCACCGGCAAGGCTTTTGAGGCGCCGGCAGACCTCATCGAAGGCGATATGGGGCGATACAAAGGCCAGCACCAGTGCCGCTGGTCGTGCCCCGAAGCGCATCTGCTCGGGCGTGATCTGGCTAAGACGGCTGTCGCTGCGCAGGATGCGGAGGGCTTCGGAGGGCAGGTTGGGCAGGGGTGGCGGGGCCGTCTCAAGGATTGGCTCCGGCGCGCGCTGCGCCGCGGTGACATTTTTTTTGAAAAACATGAGGCACTTCCCCGGTTAGAACGCTTTTGGGCGTATCCTGTGCCTCAGATTATAAACAAAAGTTAACGGCGTTATGCGCAGCGGTACGCCCACACCTGTTTGCAGGGTTGGTGGACCGCCGTACATACAAATCATTGATTTTAAGAGACTATTTATCGTGTCGCATTTTGCGACAGAGCGTCGCAGAGGGTCTACTCCACGCCCTCGACCACAACCATATTGAATTCGGCCGCGTTCAGGCGGTGTTCGCGGGCGGCCTGATATTCCGGCGAGTTATAATAGCCGAGTGCCGCCTCATAGGAGGGAAATTCCAGCACCACGACGCGGGGAAAGCCTTCGCCTTCCAGCACCTGCGAGCGGCCCCCGCGGGCCAGCGGCGTCATGTGGAATTTTTCAGCCGCTGGCTTGGTGCCAGCACCGTATTTGGCGTAGGATTCCGGGTCGGTGACCTTGGCCTGAGCGATGATGTAGGCTTTGGGCATGGGGAGGCTCCTCGATTTTTGGGTTGGATGCGTCCCGGTTAGCAAGAATTTCCACAAAAGCCTACATTTTAACGGGCTTTGGGACTATATAGCCCGTTATGACGCGCCCCTTCCTCAAGATGAATGGTCTCGGCAACGATTTCGTGGTCGTCGATGCCCGCCAGACTCCTTTTCGCCCCTCCGCCGCTCAGGTGAAGGCGTGGGGCGATCGTGCGTCCGGCATTGGCTTCGATCAGCTCATTGCAATTGAGGGCGCTGCGTCGGGTGACGCGTTCATGCGCGTGTGGAATTCAGACGGCGGCCCGGTGGAAACCTGCGGCAATGCTCTGCGCTGCGTCGGTTGGTACCTCGACCGCGACGCCCCCGGCAACGACCTTCACATCGACACACTGGGTGGAGCGACTGCGGCAAAGGTGCTGGAACGCGACGCTAAAACCGGCATGGTCAGCGTCGATATGGGCGCACCACGCCTTGCTTGGACGCAAATCCCCTTGTCCGAAGAGATGAATACCGAGCGGCTAGAGCTTCAGGTCGGGCCGATCGACGCGCCGCTCTATCACACGCCGTGCGCCGTCTCGATGGGCAATCCGCACGTGGTCTTTTTCGTTGAGGACGTCGCCGCGGTCGATGTCGAACGCACGGGCAGCCTGATTGAAAACCATCCGTTGTTTCCGGAAGGGGTGAATGTTGAATTTGCACAGGTCATCGACCGCAACACCATCCGTATGCGGGTGTGGGAACGCGGGGCCGGTATCACCAAGGCCTGCGGTACCGGTGCGTGCGCTACACTCGTCGCCTGTGCGCGACGCGGCCTGAGCGACCGCCACGCCACCGTTATCATGGATGGCGGCCCGCTGCACATCCTGTGGCGGCAAGCGGACGACCACGTCATTATGACCGGACCAGTCGAGGTCGAATTCGAAGGCCAGCTCAATGGCTGACGGTCACGCACATCCCCACGAAGAGGTTCCCGCCGAACCGCCTGCCACGCCCACCGGCGTGACATCGGGAGTCGAAGTGGTGACCTTTGGGTGCCGCCTCAATTCCTATGAGTCCGAGCAGATTCGCAAGGTCGCCGCCGAAGACGGGCTTGATGGGGCAATCATTTTCAATACCTGCGCCGTGACCGGTGAGGCTGTGCGTCAGGCGCGGCAGGCTATCCGTCGTGCGCGCAAGGAAAACCCGGACGCGCGCCTGATCGTTACGGGCTGCGCGGCGCAGACCGATCCTGACACCTTCGCCACTATGGGCGAGGTCGATTTCATCATCGGCAATGGCGATAAGGCTAAGGCCGGAGCCTATGCGTTGACGCCCGACTCGGCGCGCATTGCCGTCAACGACATCTTTTCGGTGCGCGAAACCGCTGGTCACTTGATTGACGGCCTGAAGGATCGTGCCCGCGCCTATGTCGAGGTGCAAAACGGTTGCGATCACCGCTGCACCTTCTGCATCATCCCCTATGGGCGCGGCAACTCGCGCTCTGCGGCGGCCGGTGATGTAGTGGGGCAGATTTCACGACTGGTAGCCGAAGGCTATAATGAGGTGGTGCTAACGGGCGTGGATCTGACCTCCTGGGGCAATGATTTGCCGGGTCAGCCGCAACTGGGGCATTTGGTGGCGCGTATCCTTAAGCACGTGCCAAACCTTAAGCGTCTGCGTTTGTCATCCATAGATGCGGCGGAAATCGACGACACCCTGCTGCGCCTGTTTGCCGAAGAGGAGCGGCTGGCCCCTTATCTGCACCTGTCCTTGCAACACGGCGACGACCTGATCCTCAAGCGGATGAAGCGCCGGCATCTGCGAGCTGATGCCATCCGTCTGGTTCAGAAGGTGCGCGTATTGCGCCCGGATGTGGCCTTCGGTGCCGACATGATTGCGGGGTTCCCTACCGAGACCGAAGAGCATTTCGCCAATTCGCTAGCGCTGGTCGATGAGTGCGATCTGGCGTTCCTTCACGTCTTCCCCTACAGCCCCCGTCCGCAGACCCCGGCGGCGAAAATTCCGCAGTTGCCGCGCGCTCTGATCAAGGACCGCGCTGCCCGCCTTCGTGGCAAGGCGGTTGAGGCCCTGACGCGACACCTCGATAAGCAGGTCGGGCGCGATGTGTCTGCGGTCGTCGAAAAGCCCGGCTTTGCCCGCGCGGCGGACTTCACCGAGGTGCTCTTTGAGGGGGGCGCGGCCCCCGAAAAA